>JAHHUI010000060.1 GCA_020024055.1 Spirochaetaceae bacterium
TGTTGCGGAAAATAATCTTATGCGCCCGCCTTTCATAGCGCCCAATTTCCTGCGATTTTGCCGCACATACATGATGTGCAAATTCATGAATTGCCGCATACATCAGGGCATTGTCATCGGAAAAATTTTGATTGTGTACAATAATCTCCTGCGTGTCTGGATGATAAATTGCGGGGACTTTTTTGCTCGATTTCCCCGAAAAAATAACGCGAAATTCAGGAACATTGTGTTCCAGTTGAAGCAAGGCATTTTTAACCTGTTCCTGATTCATCTATTCACTCCCTTCACACATAGTGTATTTTTATCTGTTTTCGGGTCTTTTCTGCTCAATAATAAGAAATTCTTGCTTTTTCTCATTCGAGCGAAGAAGAACAATGCCAAGAAAAACTTGCCAAAAATCTTTTGTTCATGTAGACTTCATAAATAGATGACACAAGAAAATAATCAAGAGAAAAACCTTTCTCCAAAAGAATTTGTAAAAAGTTCTTTTATTCTCAATCTTTTCATGGCCAATTTCTCTACACATGTCATTATTATGTCCTTAATTATGCTTTCCCCGGCTATACAGGCATCCATGCGCCTGGGCTATGTCCAAATTGCATTGATTTTTGCATGTATGGTGATTGGTGATGTCATTGGGCGCAGTATTTTTCTGGCTTTGCAGCTTAAACTCTCTATTCATCATCTTATCTTCTTGGGCAGCATCATCACCCCCACTTCTGCTTTATGCCTGTCACTGAGCAATGTTTTATTTTTTATTCTGCTGGGCACTATTGGGGCTATGGCGGGCAGGGCCTTCATCGGCGCAGCCACAGAAGCACTAAGCCCGTTTTCTCCGGCGCCTATCGTACGCTATGGCGGCCCGTTTTCGATGCTGATGTCCTCTGTCTTGATCGCGACTCTGTTGGAATATGAAGTAGACTGGCAAATGATTTTTTTCTTGCTGATGCCTCTGGGCATCGTTGTCATTTTTATGAATAAGCCTTTTTTAGACACACGCAATGCACATGCAGCTGTGAACAACCCCTGGCTGACCCTGCCTATTTACTTTAAAAACAAACAAATCTGGGGCATTTCGGCCCTGTACATCACCTTCCGCCTGCTCAGCAACACCAGCCTGCTCTGGCTGCCTTTGCTGATTTCAAACGGTATGGGAAAAGATCTGCCGGAAACCAGCATTGTGATCATCATTTCTTTGCTGCTGTATGGCTGTTCGCGCATTATGCTGCCTTTTATTCAAAAGATACTCTCAGCTTCCTCTTTTTTCATGCTCTCATCAGGCATCAGCGTCATGATTCTGGCCGTCGGCTTGGTTATTTCATCATCTTTTGTCTATATTTTGGGTCTCAACGGCATTGCGGCAGGCCTATTGCAGCCTACATTCAATAGGCTGATACAGTCAAAATTTACCAAAGATAATTTACCGCATCTCATGCAGCCAATATTCTTGATCGCTTCATTATTTGACATTATTTTTCATATCATTATTGGGACAATGTCGCAAGAATTGGGCCTTGTCACGGGTTTTCTTCTTATTCCCCTCGCGGCAACGCTTTGTTTGACCTATGGCATCGTCTCAATGCGGAAGCAGCCCGATCTGGCGGCGGTTGAGCCTTGAACTTCGATACCATCTCCTGGCTGAATGATTTAGCCGCCCGCCCGCAGAAAAACACACATGAAAGCATCAGAATACAGAATCTTCAGCAGCTTCATATATTATTAGAACATTTTGGTTCACCCGAAAAAGACAAGAATATTCTGCATATTGCCGGCAGCAAAGGCAAGGGCTCCACGGCGGCATTCCTGGCGGGCACTTTACAGGCTTTGGGCTATTCTGTTCTGCTGTTCACATCTCCGCATGTTTTCGATATCAGCGAACGCTTTTTGCTGAACGGCAAGCCTGTCAGCGAAGAAAAATGGCATCCTTTGCTTAAGCGCATTCATGATATAGGGACAGAAAATCTGGGTTATTTTGATATTCTTACTGCCCTGGCCTTTGCAATGCGACAGGAATCAGATGCCCATTATCTTGTCTTGGAAACAGGAATGGGCGGGCGTCTTGATGCCACCAATATCTGCCGGCCGGAAGCTGTCATCCTGACAGAAATAGAATTAGAACACACACAAATTCTTGGACCCACCCTGGCCCATATTGCTAGAGAAAAAGCAGGCATTATGAAACCTGATATTCCTGTATTCTGCGCAGCCCAAGCGCCTGAAGCCCTCAAGATTTTGCAGGAACAGGCCATGGAGAAACATGCGCCGTTTTTCTATTTGCCGGCATATGGCCAGACGCGTATTATAGGATATGAACAGCAAAATCATCGATGGTATCAAAGAGGCCAATTTTGCCTGGGCGAAGAATATTGCCATGAGCTGCCTATGAAAATGATGGGGTATAAGCAAGCAGGCAATGCGTTGTTGACTTTATTATGCCTGCGCCATATTTTTGATAAAACCTCTTGGTTCATCCTGGAACAAGCATGGACACACAGCCTTTACCACAGCAGCCTGCCCGGCAGATTTGAAATTATCGGCACAAAGCCACTGAGAGTGCTGGATGGCTGCCATACCCCCCAAAGCATGGAACAGACTGTGCAGACATGGACAGCCCTGGCAGGCACACAGGGCCTGCTGATTTTCACATGCCGTGCAGATAAAAATATTACAGGAATGATGCCGTATTTCAAAAATTTTGCTCAGATTGTCTTAACAGGTGACACTGAATATATGAGAGAAATTGCCCCAAAAGTGCAAAATCAATTCCCTCAGTCAATCTATCTTTGCGAAGAAGAGGCATGTCTCTATGCTCAAAAATATGCAAAACAAATGCCTATCCTAGCGGCAGGCTCATTTTACTCTCTTGCAGCCATGAAGCCCTGCCTTCAAGAGGACCGGCAGGGTTGACTTTCTATCAGATTCGACTATAATTGAGTTACTTATATTGCCGGGATGGTGGAATGGTAGACACAGAGGACTTAAAATCCTCCGGCCTTAAAAGCCGTGCCAGTTCAAGTCTGGTTCCCGGCAAAGATGAAATTTAAGTCTTTATAATTAAAAGACTTACGATTTTATCCCTATTGATCAAGTATTAATTCTGGATTTAAGAAAACGCCGTTGCTCAACGGAAAGTCTTTTTATAAGCATGTAGTTTTTTCAGATACACCTCATAGCGACGATAGAAATCTGCTAATTTAATTCTGTCATTCTCATACATCAGTTCAGGCTTTTCCAAGGCCGGATGCACAGGCGGAACTGGTAACATTGCTACACTGCCGCCTGCTGTTGTGCATGATACACATAGAAACATTAATACTAGTTTCCTCATTTTTCCTCCCAAAAGGGGGCTCAATAGCCCCCTGATTATCTTTCACAGCGAATACAATACATCACTTTCTCCAGTTCAAACGTCATCAGAAATCCTCTAAAGGACTCCTGAGCTTTAGTGATAGTACATACCAGAGTTTTAATGCTGTATTGGCAATTTTTCTCTTCAGGAAAATAAAAAACTAATTTATTGTCTACCCATTTAGCACAGCCATTTTTATGTATTACATCTCCATCTTGTGCACCAAAAAACCGCACTTTATATCCAGTGAGATCCTGATTAAAAGACAAATTCATGCGTTGCTGATATCCCAAAATAGGTGTCTCCTCAAAAATTTTGAGAGTTTTTATATCAATAATACTTAGCCTATACGTACCTATTAGAGAAAGCTGTTCTTCTGTTAGCACAGTTTACCTCTTTTTTAAAACATCCGTATTGCTGCGCGTATCTTTCTCCTGTTCTATCTTGTCATATGCTTTAGATACATTGGAAATGTTCTTCAAGGTCCGTGTATTTCCTTGTGCTTTATTAAAAAACATACCCAGAAAAAAAGACATTGCTGCGCTAAAAATTAATAAAACAGTAGAGAGCAAAATTAATGCCCAGCGGCTTTAATTTTGCTCACGTCAATGGGCAGCACCATGGCCTGCATGGCCAAGACGCCGGCAATGACATCACTCATGCCAATTTTCCAAACACCCATACCAATCAATGTCATGGCCACCAGAACAACCACGGCTCCTAAAATTTTTATGCCTAAAGACAACCAATTTGCTTTCATATTTCTCCTCTATTAGAATACTTTATATAAAAGTTTTCTTTGAATATATTTTTTCCCCAACGGGGCATCAAAACTCTCATTCCAAGGATCAAAAATCTCCTCACCTTCTTTATTAGCCAGGGTGAAATGCCCATCGGGGGTCTGTGTAGCCCAGTGAAGAATCATAAAATCAAAATCTACTTCATTGCCATCCCAGCCAACAGGAATTCCATCTTGCATACTACCCACCTGACGGCATGTATTTAAACACCCTAATGCTGTAAATGCCTTATTGACAATATGGTGTTCCTGCGTGCCGCAGCGGCAGTTTTCATTCATAATTTCAGGATTTTGTACATGTTCATCATAAGCTGCCTCAACCTCTTCGGCGCTCAGTCGTCTTCCGCTGAACATTTCGGCGACAGCCTGAAGGCTGCGGAATCGGCAACCATATAAATTAATTTTCCTATTCAGTCTACGATCATTCTGTGCAATCATTTACACTCCTTTATTTCAAAATTTTCAAAAAAATTCCTCCTAGAAACATTAATGCACACATCACAGCAGAAATGCTGAGTACCCAAGATTTCAATGTTTTAATCGTGACATTTCCTTCCAAGGCTTTTTTAAGCATGGCAATATCTTGTTCTATTTTTTCCATTCTTTTAAACAAACCGTTTTCCGGAGTGATACTATCCGGGTTCAAGCCTACTTTTACTAAAGCTCTTATGGCTTTATCACGTAATATCTCAATGCGTTCTTCTATTCTTTTCAGTCTTTCCTGTTCAGTCACTGTATCAGTCTCCTTGGTCAGCTTTCATATAAAATCGTGCTTCTTTAGTTCCCCAGTTTTCACCGAAATTATCCCGGCTATTCATTGTATTTTGCCAATCATAGGGTAAATACTTAAAGATTTCCCTCATTTCAGCTTCTTTCCCTGCAGGGGCTGAATTAATAAAAGCCTCAATTTTGGATTTGCTGAAATAATCAAATCCTCCTGCAAAGCTGAAGAGAATAATATTTTCTTTCACAATAAACAGCATTTTCAGACCATAGCCGCGCACGGTGTTAATTTCTTCAATTCCTGGGCAGCCAAAAAACCACTTAGAATCACTGCTTTGATAGACAATCTGACGATTTTGTCCTGAAAAATTGGTGATATTGCCTATATAAGGAGTGCAAACAGTGCGCATATAATAGCCATCTGCACTGGTCCATCTGAGTTCAGCCTCATTAGCAGACAGAATCATCTTTCTGCCATCAAGCCAAAAAGTCCTCTTATTTTCAGACACAAAATCAGCGATATTGAACCCTGTCTGTACAGAATCATAAAAATTGATATTATCATTGGCACTATTTGTTCGGAATTCATTACATAATTCCAGCTGAGATGGACTGGGCATTGTGAATGCAGAAGTGGCAAAGAAAAACCTGGACATGGGCAAACTATCCAGTTCATCGTAGGTGTTTGCTTTGTTATAAAAAAAGCTCGGCATCCTCAACATCCAGCTAGAGAGCTTAGACAAATGTTCCTGCGGGCAGCGATTATAGATCTGCTTCAGGTAGTTTTCATCCAAAAGCCGACCGCCTTCCAGAAGGCTGAGCACAGCCAAACCTGTGCGTACTCTAAACTGCACACTTACAGTTGGAAGTCCTGAAATAGTCAATGTATCAAACTGGCCTGAACTGATAGAAACTGTATTGCAATTATAAGACATACCATACTGACTCATGAGAACATTATCTGTTTTATATTGTGGGGTTCCCATAAACGTAATACTGTCTGTACCATCTCCGCCGGTGATGCGTATGCCATCCATTGTGGCTGTGAAAACAACATCTTTGCTATCCAGGCGAAAACTGCGATACATCAGTTCAAAAAAAGAAAAACTGAATTCTTGACGGCTGTATACCTGAAATGCCAAGGCCAAGGGGTCTCCTTCGGAAGCCCTTGGGTAAAGGTTTCTCAAAAATTCCTGCTTTAATTCAACAGGTTCACTTTCCATCATAATATGTGGATTATAACCGATTCCATGCCCATCAACACCTACAGCCAAATCAATATACCAGCCCACAGGTTCGCCATGCATATAGTCTAAAAGCCAATACCTCTTCACTTTTTCCTGCTTAATCTGCCCACAAAAAAGACATAATAAAGAATTAAGTGTATTTTCTCTATTTTTTTCTGCCGTGGGCACAGCACGGCTGACATCAAAATAGCTTTGCCGTGAGGCAGGAGCATGCCCGGCTCCTACAGAAGCATTACCAATTGAATGAGGAGTATTTCCGCTGGTGATGAATGGCCCTGCCCAGTTTCCATTGACACCGCCTGAAAACTCACCTTTGATATTACGAATTGCATCGTTTTGAAAGTCACCGGGAAGCAAACTGAGATCCTGCTGCAGCACATGATCGAAAACCAAAGGCAGCTGCACACGGCCATCGGTCAAAATCCATTCTTCAGGTATTCTCTGTTTCAAGGCTGCTAATGAATCAACAAAATCATCTGGGTTCAAAATTCCGCCGAGCATAGGCACAGCCCATAATCTGGGAAATCCACGCCCGGCATAATACTGATATGTACCAATAAGTAAATTATGCAGACTATCCAGCGCCATCTGCTTGGCACCCTGATCTGTATTCACAAGCAAAGTGGCCGACTGCTCTGTAGCCCCGGCAAGAGGAAGTTCTGGCAGCGTCAATGCTTGACTGGGTGTCTCTATAGGCATAAAAATGCCTCCATTCTGATGAAGATTAACAGCAGAAAACCCTGCTCTCAATCACTATACTAATGGAAGCATTGAATTAAAAACTGGGGGATAGGAACTCTTAAACTATGAATGATTCCCCAAAGACTTTCTTCTTTCGCGCAGCTCTTCCGTTATGCCGGCTAATTTTTCTCTGTTCAAATCGTATAAAAATAACATAACAACAGCCACAGCAAGATTCAAAATACCAGGAATTAATCCAGCAAATTCTTTAATTTTATTGGCGGTTTCCACGCTCTAAACAGGAGCTTTGGTCACATAGCCCACCCATATTAAAACCCAGTCACCTAAAAATCCGGCACTAGCCTGGCCCATTTTGCGGGAAAAAGAATAAATAGCATAGATAATGCCCTCTTCTCTTCTGTGGGTGATATACTCATGATAATCAATGGCATCAGCCACCAAAGTCCATGTCAGCAGATTGATAAAAGTGTAGCCTGCTGTACAAAAGAATAATAAGATCAAATAAGTCCAGGTATTAATTGAAGGTAAAAAATAAATGAGAAATCCAAAGAACGAAGCAAATATACAACCTATAACAGAAATTTCTTTTTTTCCAAATTTACTGACCAAAGGCTTTAAAATAGGAGAAATGAGAAAAAGCGGCAACATAAAAACAAGGCTACCCAGGGCAATGTCTGCGTGTCTCTGAAATAATCCTTGAACAAATACGGTGTTAATGTGCCAATAACCAAAAACTGCATAAGGGAAAAAACCCGCTGAGCACCAAAGCAATAAAAGCCTTATTTTTTGTCACACCAACAAAGGTAGCTTAAAATCAATCTTTTGATGCGCAGTGCTTGGTCTTCTAATGCGTTCTTCAGTCATTTTATAGCACAAAACCCAAGAAATTAAAGATAAAACAGAGAGAATCAAAACAATTTCAATAAATCCTGAAGCCTGGGGAATATTATCTTTGTTAAAAACAAAAATAGGCACCAGCATATTTACCATCAAAATTGCCATGGTGGATCCATATGTGCGCGCCATGGAAAGAGATGCTCTCTCCGTAGGCACATCTGTCATCACAGATACCAAAGCGCCATAAGGAATATTAATGGCTGTATAGCTCATACCAAAGCCAATATAAGTGACATAAGCATATAATAATTTTACACTGACTGGGGCAGCGACCAAAGCAGGCACACAGAAAAAAGACAAAATCCCAAAGCCAGCCACAGGAATAGCCATGCGCAAAAACCATGGCCTGAACTGCCCTGCCTTAGTTGGCTTTCTGGTGTCAATCTATGTACCGATGATAGGATCATTAATGGCATCCCAAGCACGAGCCACCAGCAGCAGCAATGTACCCACAGAAGCAGCGGCAATACCCAAAATATCTACATAAAATAATGTAAGATAATTAGATGCCAGGCCAAACAACAGCGCATTGTCGAAATCGCCCAAAAATAACCTGCTCTGTCTCGTTTTCCAAAAGATCTTAATTGAGTTTCCATTGATATTGAGTCCTCCATAATATTGAGAGACTAAACTGTCCCCCCCCCTATGAAACTGCCGGGGGCAGATGGGCAAAGAATTAAGACTTATAGCCAAAATGAGGGATTTTTGCCCAGCGCTCACGCAGATAATGCGCAGCTAATTTAGGGCGTCTATCACGTGTGAAAATTCCTTTTTTATTGCCCTGAACTCTAAAAAAACCTTGTGTTGTGGCAAAGTCGGCAAAATTCCACACCTGTTCGCCCACAAAATTTTTGTATTTGTCTACAATTTCATGATTGGCAATAAGATAATCCCTTTGATATTCTTCTGTGAAGAGAACAGGCACTGCATCATGCATTCCCGCCACGGTATCCGCGCCATATTCAGTAAACATGATGGGTTTATTGGGGCAGCGCTTCTGCCATCCTTGCAATTCCTGATCCAGCATGTATTTAGCATATTCCAGCTCGCCGCTCTGCACATACCAGCCGTAATAACGATTCAAACATAAAAGATCAATGAAATCCGCCACTTTACAGCTTTGCGGTGTGCTCATCATATGTGTGACAATAGTGACAGGGCGCTTTTGAGGATCTAATTGTCGTGTTAATTCAACAAGAGGCTTGAAATATTCCAGGGCTCCTTCTTCCTCTGAAGCAGGTTCATTCGCCACACTCCATAAAACAACACAAGGATGATTTTTATCTCTGGCCACTAATTCATGCATAGCCTGAATATGCTGCGGCATTGTCTGGATTTGCCCCCATGTTGTCTTCTCTGGCTTGCCTCCATTACTCATTAAAGAAAACCCAAAATTACAATGAAGCCCCACCGCTGCACATTCATCAATAACCACAATGCCTTCACGATCTGCCAGACGCATCATCTCTTCCGAATAA
>JAHHUI010000061.1 GCA_020024055.1 Spirochaetaceae bacterium
GATTATTCCATTTAATAAAAGGCTTCAAAGTTTTCCATTTTGAATTTTGGAAACGAGAACCATCGCCCGCCATGGGAATCACGACATTAATCATTGCACATCCACATTTTCAAATTACATTTTTCGTAAAGAGAATGCGCAATTATACCTTTTACCCCCCCCCCCGTCAAGACCCGGCGAAAAATGCAAAATTTAAGGCGATTGTTTTAATAAATGCTTTTCCACAATATGATAAATTTCCGGATCAGCCACCTTGCGCAGAAAACAGACATGAGAGAATTTATATTCCCTCAAATTTGAGCCTGGCTCAAGATAGCACAGCACATCATCTAAGCTTTTCATCTCATAATCTGTGGCACACAGATTTTCATCAAGAAAATTTTTCCTTTGTGTTTTGCTGTTATACAGCAGCGTCTGAGTGAAATACTCTTCGGGAGCAAAATAGCGCTTCATGCTTTTCGCCAATTTAATATTCTCCTGCCGGCACAAAAACGCGACATCATCCTGGCAATAGCAGCCCGCCGGGCCGGCACTTTTGCTTTTCTGAAATATATTCCCTTCACATAAATAAAGCAAGCGAGAAGGTTTCCCATACATCATAGAAAGGCCAAAATAGCTATTTTCCAAAGAGATAATGATAAATCTGAAAGGAAACATGAAAATATATTTCATCAAAAGAACCCATTTCTTCAGACCAGAACTTTGAGATAAAGCCTGAAAAGACTTTGCCCTGGCCATTCTTCCCAGTGTTTCTCTTGCATGTTTCAATATAGGTATTAAATAATAAAAAAAATCTGAAATCGTATACAGATATATTTTTAAGCGGCAAAATATAGGAAAATGCCGGCATACAGAGACAAGAAAAGAATATCGCGTTAAAAGCAAAAGATGCCATTGATTGATCTCAAGCCTTTCTGAGCAATGCTCGGAATGCCAATGACAGCTTCCAAGAAAAGACCTTCCCTTGAACCGCGCCAGATGCGCCTTGATATATTCTTTGGTTTTCACCGGCACACATTGTTCTGAAAGCGCAATGAAATGTTCAAAGTCACCGGCCAAAGTCAAAGCCAGGCGCATATTTTCCAGCATGGCCAGCAATATTGTGTATGTGCCCCACACCACTTTTATTTTTGAATAAATATGTACATTAGGATAATCTTTAAATGCTTCTTGTAGTTGGCGCATCTTCCTGCGTGAGGAATATTTATTCCAATGCACAATGAAATAGTCTTCTGCTGTATACAGGAATTTAATCTTCTTTTCCAAAAGCTCTATATCATCGAATGCAATAAATGTATAGACAATTTTATGACTTTTTGCCATGCGCATCCACTGTGTCTAGAGAATGCGCAATTATACCTTTTACCCCCCCCCCGTCAAGATCTTTTGGGAAAATTCAAAATTTAAGGCGATTGTTTTAATAAATGTGATTCCAGCATAGAATAGATTTCTTTGTCAGCCACCTTGCGCACAAAACAAATATGCTGGAATTTATATTCTCTTGGCGTGCAGGAAGACTCTGTGAAATCTCTGAATTCTCTTTCATCCAAATAAGGCATGAGATCTTCAAATTTCTTTATGGTATAGTCTGTGGCACACAGGCTTTCATTCAAAAAGTTTTTATTCTGTGTCTCGCTGTTATACAGCATTGTTTGACAGAAATATTCTTCTGAAGAAAAATAGCGCCTCATGCTTTTCGCCAATTCAATATTCTCCAGTCGGCACAGATACTGCACATCATCATAGCAATAGCAGCCCGCCGGGCCTGCGCTTTTGGTCTTTTGAAATGTTTTATTTTTACACACAGACAACAGCTTGGAAGGCTTTGCATATCGGCTGACACAGTCAAAGCGCTCGAGAGAAATGAGTATAAACCGCAATGGAAAAAGCACAATATATTTCATCAGGGCAATGATTTTCTTTATTCCCGAACAGCCGCTCAACGCCCGGAATGATCGCGCCTGTTTCATTTCATGCCAGATCTGCTTTGAATTTTTTAATATAGGTATCAGATAATAAAAAAAGTCTGCTGCTCCATACATAAACATTTTAAGACGGGCCGCCGGCGAAAGCCTCTTGTAGCATGTAAGGCCAAAAAAATACCCCGTGAGCAAAAAAGCATCTGCCTTGCAGGGTGTGCCCGCCAGGCTCACTTCAGCAATAATATGATCACATCCACAGAAAGATTCGCCGGCATGATGTGCCAGATGCGCCTTGATATATTCTTTGGTTTTCACAGGAACACATTGTTCTGAAAGCATAATCAAATGATCAAAATTTCCTGCCAATTTCAGGGCACAGCACATATTCTCTATCAAAGCTAAAAGTATGCTGTGCATACCCCACATTACTTTGATCTTAGAATATATATAAACATTGGGCATATCCTTAAATACCCTTTGCAGCTGATGCAGCTTTTTCCTGGAGGAAGATTTATTCCAATGCACAATGAAATAGTCTTCCCTCGTATACAAATATTTAATTTTTCTTTCTAAAAGCTCTATATCATCGAATGCAATAAATGCATAAACAATTCTATGACTCTTTGCCATCCGCATCTACACTCACAACTGTCAAGAGAATGCGGAATTATAGCTTTTACCCCCCCCCCGTCAAGATCTTGGAAAGAAATTCATACCTATTAATATTTTTCCCGTGCCACCCTTCAAGCAAGAGCATTGATGCCCTTTAAAGATTATCATGAATTCCCCTCCCTGATAAAAATCCATCTCTATCAGGTATCATCCTCATCAAAGTGACTTTTTTTGGAGGGAAATAAAAAAGGAGACAGAAAATGAAAACAAAAATATATTTTTGTTCATGCTTTTCATGATGATCATCTTCACAAACAAAGACTGGAGTATGTATCATGGCATTTTCACGGGGATTCGGGCGGCATGCTGAACACCCGATAATATGGACAAAATCCCGATACGGGCACACCGGGGGTACATTTTGCTTATTTTGGGGCCTTTAAAAAACCGATCATGCCAAACATGACAGCTATTTCAAGGGCGGGCTTTTGATTACGAGGCAGGCTTTGGGGGCACACGTGCCCACTCCATTTCGCGCCCCTCACAGGGCTTTGGTCTTTTTGCCGATACCGGCGCCGTGCTCTTTGATATGTGGCGCATTGGAGCACGGGGCACTTTCAATTACCTGACAAAAAAACCTGGCAGCAGGCCTGCTTTGTCATTTCACCTTATCTCGAAACAGTCATCATGTGGCAGGCCTTCGCACAAAACGGATTTGATTTTGGTTTTCGCATCGGCGCCCTCAGCGAACCTTATTATAAGGTGAATAAACTCAATCAGCTGGGTCTGGAAATTTACCGCTCTATTTTCATTTCTTTTAAACAAAGGGGACTTTGTCCCCTTTGTTTAAAAGGCACACGCCAAAAATTTAACCACATAAACCGTTGTGTTGTAATGATTTACAAAACAAATTAGACGCGTCCAGCACGATTCGAACGTGCGACCTACTGCTTAGAAGGCAGTTGCTCTATCCAGCTGAGCTATGAACGCAGATATATTTATTTCATCATAAAATCGCTCATTTTGCAAGAGCTTTCAGCGGGAAATGCCCCCCTGGGTATGCACTTTATAATTTTTGTGTGCACATGCCGATAACACAGATGAATTATGAATATATTGGCTGTCATCGACACTCGCTGGGATACATCATATGCTAAGCAAAGCTGGCAAAACTATACCCGAACACGAGATGCTGTTCAGGAAAAAATACAATCAGAGGTTCAAAAATATACCTTTTTAGGGCCAAATGAGGAAATTCAGGCTGATCTTGCAACAAAATCAGAAGAAATCTATGCGGCCCTGAAAAATGCCGGTGCAGACTTTGATGCCATTTTATATGTTTATGCGGATGAACCGTTTCTGGATGCGCAGCTGACAAAAAAAATGCTGGAAAATCATATAAAATATTTTGCTGATTTCAGCTTTGCCGAAGGCTATCCGCAAGGATTGACCCCAATGATTGTCTCAACAAGGATCTTTGACGACCTGATTGAACTTGCTAAGACGCAGCCAAATGTGAACTCGCTGATGCGAAAGCGCAATTTCTTTTTTGAAACGATCAAAAAGGATCTCAATCGTTTTTCAATCGAAACACAGATCAGCCCCGTGGATGTGCGCGCGCTGCGCATTGCCCTGAATTATCAAAATAAAAATAACAGCGAAATATGCAATAAGATTTTAAGCAGCGGGGCAAAAGATGCAGATGCGATCTTAGAGACGGTGCAAAACCGGCCCGATCTGCTGTGGGGGATTCCTGCTTATTACAACATACAAATCAGCAGCAACTGTCCCCAGAAATGCAGCTATTGTCCCTATAGCACATATGAGAATTTCAACAAAAACATTTTCATGTCTATGGACAATTTCCAGCGCATTCTCTCCCGGGCACATCAGCTCTCTGATCAAGCGGTGATTTCTCTTTCCTATATGGGCGAGCCCTCTTCACATCAGGACTTTCCGGCGATGATGCGCGCGGTGCTGGAAAAACCCAATTTTTCTTTGCATATTGAGACCAGCGGCCTGGGATGGAACGAAGAAGCCTGGACCACTATTTTAAGCCTGGATCGTGATCGGATCAGTCTGATCATCAGCCTGGACAGCCAAAAAGAAGCCCTGTATAAAAAAGTGCGCGGGGAAGGTTTTCAGGAAGCTATGGCTTTCATCAATCGTGCGCTGGCTGAATTTAAAGACAATACCTGGATTCAAAGCGTGCGCCAAAAATCCCTGGAGAGCGAGCTGGAATCCTTCTATCGACACTTCCAGGAACTGAACGCGCAAACAATTATTCAAAAATACAATAATTTTTGCGATACTTTGCCGAATGAGAAATCGGTGAACATCGCCCCGTTGAAGCGCCATGTGTGCTGGGCCCTGCAAAGGGAAATCAGCATTCAGGTGAACGGCAATGTAAATTTATGCGCCAGCGACCTGGCGGGCAAAGAGCCTTTGGGCAATGCCTTTAGAGATGACCTGAAAGACATCTGGGCCAGAATGAATGAATATCGCATGAAACACACACGCGGAGAATATCCCAAGATTTGTCAGAATTGTGATGAATATTACATATTCAATTTTTAAGGAGCCGGCTATTTACACCGTTGTAGACCATTGCACGCCCAAACAAGATGAAGACTCGCTCACGGTGGCCATTTTGCCCAGGGGCGAAGATCCATTCTTTTCTCCCCTTGTGGAAGAACTGATGAAAATTAATCCTCAGGAACTTATCCTTTTCAACACCGGTTTCAATTTGCCCGCGTGCATGAATCAGGTGCGTCATGTGTGGCTGAAAGAAGAGGTGACGCCTGGAGAAATGGTGAATATTGCCATTCGCGAAGCACACAGCAAATTGGTCTTTGTTTTATGGAGCAATCAGGAATTTTCTTCACAGAATGTTTCCAGTCAGGTGTTCTGGCGCATTGAAGAGCGATCGGATCTGTGCACAATCGGCCAGCTGTACGATCAAGGGGGGAATCCCCTGCCGGTGCAGTCGATGCCGGCTTTCGATCGCATTGGCTTTCGTGTGATTCGCATATTGTCCGAAAAAAAAGACTTGAGAATTTTCTCTCCCTTTGATTACAGTGGTGTGTATAATCGCACACGATTTTTAAATTTAGGAGGATATGACACCACTATTGAAAACCCGTACTGGCAGAAAAATGACTTCGCCATGCGGGCGGCTATGTGGGGCGAGCGCATTGTGCTCAATTCGGCTCTCAGTCTGCATTACACGGGCCAGCCCCCTGTTGACAATGAAGATTTTGACATTTCCAGCCGCATTTTTGCCCTGAAATCTCTGGGAATTAAACACAGCAAACACGGCGCATCTCTCCCTCTTTATCGCTGGTTATGGGTGGCTAAAATGCCCCATAGCTGGGCATTATTCAAAGATATTCAAACCTGGGTTCATGAAAATCGTTTTCGTTTCCACTATGACGTTGAGCAAATCGTAGACAACTGGGACTCTCTGTAGTGTATTTTTGTCTGCTTTATTGACAAAAATTCTTAATCTTTTGTAAGATATAACGTATTACGTGGTAATGAATTTGTATGTTAGATAAACTTCAACAAACATTCTCGGATATTGGCCGCTCTTTTGCCGGCAAATCGCGTATCAGCGACAAGAACATCGAGGATGCAGTAGAACAGATAAAAACTGCCCTGGTAGAAGCAGATGTCAATTTGCGCGTGGTGCGTCGGTTTGTAAACGCCACGGCAGAAGAAGCCAAGGGCGAACATGTTCTGCGCGGGGTGAACCCCGGTCAGCAATTTATTAAAATCGTTTATGACAAACTTGTTGCCCTGCTGGGAGATGAACATCAGGGATTGGCTTTGCAGGGCCCGGACGTCGTCACCACAATCATTCTTTTCGGTTTGCAGGGATCTGGCAAAACAACCACTGCCGCAAAATTAGCTCAATACCTGAAGAAAAACGGGCGGCGGCCTCTTTTGGCTGCCTGTGACCTGAGCCGTCCAGCCGCCGTGCAGCAGCTTCAAACCCTGGGACAACAGATTGACGTGCCTGTTTTTGCCCAGCATGAAAAAGGCGCCATAGACTGTGCGAAAAAAGCTTTAGCCTATGCGAAGAAAGAACAATTTAATATATTAATTATTGACAGCGCGGGGCGCATGCAGCTGGATGACGAACTGATGAGAGAATTGGCTGCACTGAACAAGGCTGTGCCCTCGGCCGAACGCCTGCTTGTGGCCGACAGTATGATGGGCCAGAATGCCGTGGAAATTGCCAAGAGCTTTCATGAAAAAGTGGGCATTACCGGTGTTGTGCTGACAAAATTTGACTCTGATGCCCGCGGCGGTGCGGCTTTGAGTCTGAAAAGTGTGACCGGCCAGCCAATTAAATTTATTGGAACCGGTGAAAAAATTGATAATCTGGAGGCTTTCCATCCCGATCGCATTGCCGGGCGCATTTTGGGCATGGGCGATGTGGTGAGCCTGGTGGAAAAAGCCCAGGAAGCGGTGGACGAAGAACAGGCCCTGAAGATGCAGGCCAAGATGATGTCGGCCAATTTCACCCTTGCAGATTATCTTGAACAAATACATGCGGTGCGCAAAATGGGCAAAGCGGGAGACTTGGTGAAAATGCTGCCGGGTGTCTCGGCAAAGGATATTGAGTCTAACTTCAATGAAAAACAAATTCTTCATGAAGAGGCCATGATCCTGAGCATGACAGAAAAAGAGCGGCAAAATCCGCTGATTTTGAACCCCAGCCGCCGCAAGCGCATTGCCCGGGGTGCGGGATTGACCCCGGTGGACTTGAATCGATTTTTGAATCGATTTGAAAAAATTAAATTGCAAATTAAAAAGTTAAGTAAAAATAAAATTGCCCAAGCACAATTAATGAAACAGCTTGGAATATAGGAGTAAAAAGTGGTTAAAATTCGCCTCAAACGCATGGGTTCCCCCAAGAGACCTTATTATCGTATCGTTGCTGTTGATTCCAGAAAACCGCGTGACGGCAAAGTACTGGAGGAGCTTGGCTCCTATCGCCCTGTGGAAAAAGACCAACTGACTGTTGACACACAGCAAGTGCAGTTCTGGATTGACCGCGGGGCACAAATGAGTGATACAGTGCGCGATCTATTGCGCAAAAATAAAGCAGCTTCTCAGTAGGTTGTTTTGGTTTTTTATATAAGGAGAAGTGGGTCAAGTGGAAAAGGAACTTGTCGAATTTATTGTCACTGCCTTGGTGCAGGAGCCTGATCAAGTACAGGTGAATGTAATTGAGGGTGAAAAGTCTACGATACTTGAGTTGAGAGTAGCAGAAGCTGATCTGGGTAAGGTGATTGGACGCCACGGGCGAATTGCCAAGGCGATTAGAACTTTATTAGCAGCCAGCGCATCCAGAAACGGCAGACGGGTGGCCTTGGAGATCCTTGACTGATTTTCTTGCTATCGGCAAGTTTACAAAACCTTTCGGCCTGAAAGGGGGAATCAAGACCCTCAGTTTTTCCGGTGAAAGTGCACATTTTTTGAAATTGCGCAAGCAGGAAATCCAGCTTCGCCGCAGCAACGGAGAAATCCTGAGCGCCGTGGTGCGTCTGGCCGAAATGAAAGGTGACATGATTGTGATGTATTTTCAGGGGTACGATACCCCTGAAAAAGTCTCTGAAATTCGCGGCTGTGAACTTTGGGTAGATCGACGTTTAGCTTCTCCCTTGGAAGAGGGAGAATTTTATATGGCAGACTTGATTGGTTGTACATTGCTTTATGAAAAAAAAGCTGTGGGGCAAGTCATATCTTTTTTCGAAGCCGCGCAGATCATTTTGGAAATACAGCCGGCACAGGGCAAGGCTTTCTATATCCCCTTCAGTGGGATATTCATAGGCGATATAGACCTGGAACAAAAAACTATAGAATTGCTGGATGGAAGATTGTTGTAAGTGCATTTTATCACATTTTCTCTCTTTCCCGATATTTTAGAGACTTATTTCCGGTCTTCTATCATGGCACGGGCCGTGAAGAAAGGTGTAGTTACTTATCAGAATATTAATTTTCGCGATTTTGCCACGGACAAACACCGCACCTGTGATGATACCCCCTATGGAGGCGGCGCAGGAATGGTGATCAAGCCCGAACCCCTGGGTGCGGCCATCAAAGCGCACAAGCGTGAAGATCTGTATATGCTCTACCCCAGCCCCAGCGGAAAACGCTTTACACAGGCAGATGCAAAAAGGCTCTCTACATATGGGTGCCTGGGCCTGATTGCCGGGCGCTATGAAGGCATTGATCAGCGTATCATCGATACCTATGTAGACGAAGAGTTGTGCATTGGCGACTATGTGATGTCTTCGGGAGAGCTGGCATCTTTGGTGGTGATTGATACAGTGATGCGCCTGGTGGAAGGGGCGATTGCCCCAGAAAGCCTGGAAGAAGAAAGCTTTGAAAACGGATTATTAGAATATCCGCATTATACAAAACCTGAAATTTTTGAAGGCCAAAAAGTGCCCGAGATTCTGCTCTCGGGGCATCATCAAAAAATAAAAGAGTGGCGAGATGCCAAAAGATGGGAAAAGACTCTTGCCAATCGGCCTGAAATAGTGCAGAATAAAAT
>JAHHUI010000062.1 GCA_020024055.1 Spirochaetaceae bacterium
AGCAATGGTGAAGGAGGAGCATATGGCAACTGATGCAAATTTTAGTCAGAATCCTGTTCCGCTTGATAAGCGGCGCAGCAATTTTTCGTTAGTTTTTATTATGTTAGGGCTGGCTTTTTTTTCTGCCAGCATGTGGACCGGTGGAATCTTGGGCATTGGGCTTTCCATGGGGCAGTTTATTCTTGCTTTGGTCCTGGGTAATGGGTTTTTGGCTCTTTATACGGCGATACTTGGTTATATCGGCGCAAAAACAGGTTTAAATACGAATCTTTTGGCGCGTTTTTCCTTTGGTGTGAAGGGCTCGTGGATACCTTCTCTCATTCTGGGCAGCACACAGGTGGGCTGGTTTGGTGTGGGCATTGCCATGTTTGCTCTGCCTGTCAGCAAAGCCACTGGGCTTGACCTGAACCTGGTCATTATTTTGGCTGGGATTTTGATGACAACCAATGTCTTTTTCGGAATTGCCGGTTTGTCTATTATTTCGATGATTGCTGTGCCCAGCATTGCCTTGCTGGGGGGATATTCTGTCTGGCTGGCGATAAAAAATATGGGCGGCTGGGCGGCATTTGCCCAGGCTGTGCCCATAGAGCCGGTCAGTTTATACGCAGCCATTGCGATGGTCATCGGCTCATTTATCAGCGTCGGAACTTTAACAGCTGACTTCATCCGTTTTGGAAAGAAAGCTACAATTGCAATTGTTTGTTGTTTTGTAGCCTTTTTTCTGGGCAATTCGCTTATGTTCTTCTTCGGTGCGGCGGGTTCTGTCTCCGAGGGGGTGTCCGATATTTCTGAAGTGATGATGAAGCAGGGTCTTTTAATTCCGGCGATTTTGGTTTTGGGGCTGAATATTTGGACCACAAATGACAATGCCCTGTATGCCTCAGGTCTGGCTTTTTCTAATATCACCCGGCTGCCCAGTCGATGGCTTTCTCTTGCCAATGGAGTTTTGGGCACCATTGCGGGTTTATGGCTGTACAATAACTTTGTCGGCTGGCTCACTTTTCTCTCTTCGGCGATTCCGCCTATCGGGGGCATCATCATTACAGATTATCTGCTTGCGAAAAAGTCTTATCACGAGTTTGCTCAGGCAGAATTCCACTCTGTGAACTGGAGTGCGATGATTGCACTTGCCGCAGGGGCGCTGGCGGGTTTATTGTCGCCAGGCATTCCTCCGTTGAATGCGATTTTGACAGCCTCACTGACCTATGCAGGTTTGAAATTGGCCTTGGCCCAGTTTTTTGTGCGCGCGGCGATGAATGAAGGAGAATAGAGCGATGATTTCGGCTGTTTACAATGCCAAGCTTCACGGACAGGATGGCCTGTGGGAAATCCAGATCTCTGAAGGAAGAATCGCATCTATCATACCCATGCGCCAGGGAAAAAATTATCCTCCCGAAGCAATTGATGCCCAAGGAGGACTGGTTTTGCCGCCCTTTATTGAACCGCATATTCATTTGGACACTACGCAGACCGCCGGTGTGCCCAGATGGAATGAGTCGGGTACTTTGTTCGAGGGCATCGCCTGTTGGGCAGAGAGGAAAAAAAGCCTGACACATGAAGATGTGAAAGAACGCGCACGAAAAACTCTCTTGTGGCAAATCGCGCAGGGCATTCAATATGTGCGCACGCATGTGGATACTTGTGATCCAAAACTCACGGCCTTGCGTGCTTTGCTCGAGCTGCGCGAAGAAATGGCTCCCTGGGTCACCATTCAAATTGTGGCTTTTCCTCAGGAAGGCATTCTTTCTTTTCCCCAAGGGACTGAATTGCTGGAAGAGGCCTTGCGCCTGGGCGCCGATGCGGTGGGGGCCATTCCGCATTTTGAATTTACCCGTGAATATGGCGTGCAGTCTTTGCATATTATGTTCAAACTGGCACAGAAGTATCAGTGTCTGGTGGATGTGCATTGTGATGAAATTGATGATGAACAGTCACGATTTTTGGAAACATTAGCCATGTTGGCCTATGAGACAGGCATGAAAAATCACGTGACAGCCAGTCATACGACGGCGATGCATTCATATAATGGGGCCTATGCTTCACGCTTATTTCGTCTTTTACAGATGTCTGATATCAATTTTGTGGCCAATCCCCTGGTGAATATTCATCTTCAGGGGCGTTTTGACACCTATCCCAAGCGCCGTGGCCTCACGCGTGTGAAAGAACTTTTAGAGGCACAGATTAATGTGTGCTTTGGGCATGATGATGTGTATGATCCTTGGTATCCTCTGGGCACGGGCAATATGCTGCAGGTGCTGCATATGGGCCTGCATACGTGCCAGATGATGGGGTTTTCTCAAATTAATGAAAGCTTGGATCTAATCACGACGAACAGTGCGCGTGCGCTGAATCTGCAAGATTATGGCGTGGCTGTGGGCCGGGGGGCGAATTTAATTGTGCTGCCGGTGACGAATGGTTTTGAGGCCGTGCGTTGCCAGTCTCCGGTGCGCTATTCTGTGCGCGCGGGCAAATTATTGGCCGAATGCTCTTTGCCGCAGGCCGTGGTGCATATGCCGGGCACACAGCCAGTTGACTTTCGTTCTTCTTAAGATTATCACCCCTTCTCTCTTTCAGGCAGGGAAGGGGCAGCATTCATCTCATTCTTTGCGTGTGGCCAAGACTTTTTTCAGTACGACTGAAGCCTGGACTGCCTGTGATCTGCCCACTTTTTGTTTCAAGACAAGAATAAAATCCTGTGCCTGCTGTCTGGTCAGCCCCACATTCATAGCGATATTGAAGTGTACAGCCAGCTGCTTTTGTGTGCCGCTCATGCCGGCCAGCGCCCCCAAATTGGCCAGTTCTCTGCTCAAAATGTCCAGATTATCACGAAAGAATATATCCGCAAAAAAATGTTCTTTGATAAATTGATCCATCACGGGTGTGAAGAGCTGATAGCCACTGGGTTCGCTTTCGCTTTCTCGGGCCAGTAACCTGTTGCGCATCTGCATGCCATAGGCACTTTTATTCAGATTCGAGGGCATGGGCGAGGCCTCCAGACCAAGCATATCATTGAAGCCTTTCTCTTGGCGATCTTTTGTCACCTGTTCAAAAGTATTGATGGCATTAAGACTTCTGGGAAATCCTGTATACGCATACAGCTGTATTAAAACTTCTTTAATTTCGTTAATACTGAGTCCTGAATCCAATCCTTCATTCAGTGCTGTTTTCAGTTTATCTAAGTTGCCCTCTGCCGTGAAAGCAGCAATAGCGATGATATTTTGCTGTTTAGACGAAAGGCTTAGGTTATGCCCGTTTTGGGCACAGCTGCTCATTAAAAACGCAATTAATAAGAAAATAAATGAAAGCTTTTTCATAGGATCTCCTCTATTTTTTAATATTGACCAAATCTGCCGGGGCACAGTGATTTCTCTTGGCAATTATCACAAAAACTGTTACTCTTCGCCAAGACACAAAGGAGTGAATTTATGTTATATGTGCATATTTTTGTGGCTGCACTGATCTGTTATTTTGCCTCGGCCTTGTGGTTTTCTCCGCTTTTGGTTGGCAAGCTTTGGGCCAGGCTGATGAATTGGGATATGAATGAAATAAAGAATATAAAAATGAGTAAAATCGAGCTTTTTTTCATGTATTTTTCGGCCTTTTTTGCCGGAATTGCTATGGCTGGTATACAGGCATTTTTATAACACATGTATTCAAAGAGCTGAATTTTCTGGCCTATATTCTGATGATTGCCATTTTTCTCTTTGCTTTTTTATGCTTGCCCGCACTGCCGAATTATTTATTTAAAAGCTATAAACTGGGCATCAGCGTGAAACAGGCAGCCTGTTTGTGAATTGTAGAAATGAAGACCGCGGGCCTGGGGGCTTGCTGCAGGCAGTGTATTTGTTTTTTGTGCTCAAATAATCATGTATTTTTCAATTTAATCCAGCTTTCTGGGATCAAGTCTTTCCATTCTTCCTTTCGCGAGAAATTCTCTGGGAACCAGGTTTCCGGGGCAATAATGATTTTATCTTTATTGGGATTTAGCCAGGCGCCCCACCAGCTGAATGTGCTGTTGGCGATGATATTATGATGGCACAGGCTCATCAACTGCATATCCCTGAAACTGCTTTGCCCTGTATTCCAATCTACAAAGATAAATTGATATGGTGGGGGGGGGGTAAAATGTACTTCTTGCACCATGGAATATCATCAGAAAAAATGAGAAAAACAGCATTTTTCACATGTTGACACATATGTTCTATCGCATTTTGACAATATGAAATGAGGGCAGATTCTTCGATATTCACTTGGGTTTTCACATAGTCTCCCCGTCTGATATGCAGACTGATGCGGTTTTTTTCGCAAGTATGTTGTATTAAAGAGAGATTTTCTTTTTCTGTGAATGGGACAAAGGTGAATTTGCGCCTGAGCTGTGCACTGATATCCTGGAAATATTTTTCCGACTGCCAATATCCCATGAGAAAAGAGAATCCGGCGCGTTTTTGAAGAACCTGTGGCTGATAAGTGCCAAAATAAGATTCTGGCTTATAATACAGGCCTATTTTTTGTGCCCATTGGCGCATGATGCGCATGATCGCTTTCTCTGAGAATAAAAATTTTCTCACAGCCCAGTTCGCGTGCTGTTTTTGTTCAATTCCAAAAGCCCTATGCAATTCATAGCCATAATGTGCATTCATATAGCCGAATTCAATATAGACTTGTCTTTTGAGTTTTTTCAGCTTTGTATAAAACGCGTATTGAAACATTTGATTGCCCAATCCGCCCTGCATCAAAACAATATCCATTTCATATTCACCCAACTATTAATTTTTTTGACAGCCCAGAAAGCCCATGATACAATTAAACCATGAATTTATCATGCTTTTCAAGGGGTTGAAAATGGAGCAAATAAAGTATTGGGAAGAAGATATTAAAATCTGTACACAAGTTGACTCAGGTGATGATTTTGATGGCGCTGTGCCTATGAATCCGGGCATTGTGATGACCAGCTGCTTTGCTTTTCCCAGCTATCAGCATCTCTCTTCAGCTATCAAACAAGAGAGATTCAATTGTGTATACAGTCGAGGGTCAAATCCCACTGTCCAGGCTTTGGAAAGAAAGCTGGCCCAGCTGGAACGCGCACAGGAATGTCGCTGTTTTGCCTCGGGCATGGCGGGTATCACCGCTGTGTTGTTTTCTTTGCTTCAGGCCGGGGATCATGTAGTGGTGGTGAATAATATCTATGGCCCTGTGTTGCAATATTTAAATCATATCAGTAAAAATAATATCAGTTTTGATCATCTCACCGAAGATATTTCGCCCTCTGCCGTGGAGAATGCAATTAAGAGCAATACCAAGCTCATCTATTTTGAAAGCCCGGCGACCATGACATTTCGTCAGACAGATATGCAGCAAATTTGTGTTCTGGCAAAATCTAAGGGCATTTTGACCATGATAGACAATACATGGGCCACGCCGCTGTTTCAAAAGCCTATGCTTTTTGGCGTGGATATTGTGGCCCATTCATTGACAAAATATGTTGGCGGCGCCAGCGATTTGGTGGGTGGGGCCATTATGACGCGCAGCGAATTGATGGAGAAGATTTTTCCTGTGGGCTATTTGATGCAAGGAGGCGTGATGTCCAGCTTTGTGGCTTATCTGTGTCTGCGCGGTTTGCTCTCTTTGCCCTTGCGCATGAAGCAGCATCAGGAAAATGGCCTGGCCGTAGCACAATTTTTGCAGAAAAATAAAAAAATTGTTCGGGTGAATCATCCGGCCCTGCGTCAGGAGGATAAGACCTTGACGCAAAAATATTTGCTTGGCTATTCGGGCTTGTTCAGTTTTGTCTTAGACAGCGAAGATTTCAGCCATATTGCTGCCTTCATCGATCATTTAAAGCATTTTAAAAAGGCTGTCAGCTGGGGCGGTTTTGAAAGCCTGGCGATTTCGCCTCATTTCGGGCAATACGATGAGGTGAAAAATAAGGGTGTGTCCAAGGGCATCATCCGCATTTCCGTCGGCCTTGAGCCAGTAGAGCTTTTAATCAAAGACTTGGAAAACGCGTTGAAAAATGTGTGAAAATTAACAAATAGGAGTATATCATATGAGTGTAAAAATAAGGGAAATAAAAACGTTTTGGGCGTTTTTCCCTATCTTTTTTGTCATGGCATTGGCTATTGTGGGCAGCCTGGTCTATCCGCTGCGCATTGAATGGATATTATTAATGGGTGTGGTGGTCACCGCTTTCATTGCTTTGTGGCAGGGATATAAATGGATTGATATGGAAGAGGCCATCTGCCGAAAAATCGGTGAGGCCTGGCCAGGGGGAATGATTCTGATCCTGGTGGGCGCTGTGGTGGGCACATGGATGTTTTCAGGCACGGTGCCCATGCTGATTTATTATGGCATCAAGTGGCTGAATCCACATTTTGTGCCTTTAACGGCTTTTTTCGTGGCGGCTTTGATTTCTTTGTTCACCGGCACATCCTGGGGCTCGGCGGCCACAGCTGGTGTGGCCTTTATGGGCGTGGCTTCTGTTTTGGGTGTGCCGCTGCCCTTGGTGGCCGGCGCCATTATCAGCGGGGCTTTTCTGGGCGACAAGAGCTCGCCTGTCTCCGACAGCACCGTGCTGGCGGCCATTGGCGCGGGGGCCAATTTATATTCACATGTGAAGACAATGCTGGCCACCACTGTTCCTGCGGGGATTATCTGTGTGGTGGGATACACCATTTTGGGTCTTCAAACCCCCATTACAAACTATACAGCCACCGGCGAGGCCTTGCAGATTATGGACAATCTGGGCCAAGCGTATAATTTCAATATTTTTCTGCTTTTGCCCGCCGTGGTGGTGATCGGTGGGGCGATTTTGCAGATTTCTCCCGTTGTTGTCATTTTCACCAGCGCCCTATTGGGCCTGGTCTTGGGCCTGATTTTCCAGGGGTTTTCGCTGACAGATGGCGTACAGTCGATGATTGCCGGTTTCAGCACATCCATGGCCCCCAAGCTGGAGGGTGTGGAAATTAATGCCACTTTGGCTTCTCTGCTCAATCGCGGGGGTATGCTCGGCATGATGTCTACTTTGCTATTCTTCAGCTGTTCCATGACCTTTGGCGCCTTGCTTCAGCTCATTGGTGCTTTGGGTAAGATTTTGGTTGTCTTAAGCAAAATTGTCCGTGGCGTATTCAGCCTGACCTGGGCCACCTGGGCAGCCACATTGTTGGTGAACACCAGTGTTTCCAGTGCACAGTTCACATTCCTCACCATGGGCCCCATTTTCCGCGATTTGTATAAAAAATATAATCTGGCTCCCTCCAATCTTTCGCGCAATATGGAAGAGGGCGCCACATTGACCGAAGCTTTGATTCCCTGGACAGTCACAGCTATTTATCTTTCAGGAATTTTGGGTGTGCCCACTTTGTCTTATGCCCCCTTTGTCCTGTTTAATATTTCCAGTATTGTTGTGCTTTTTGTCCTTTCAGTTTTATATCCGGGGGTGAAATTAGGCATGCCGTCTTTGGCCGCAGAAGCAGAAGACCCTTTAATTTCTCTTATTCGTCGTGCCATGGGCAGTATGGACAATTTGTCTACGATAGATGCCTGTGCCACACGCTTGCGACTGACTGTGGTGAATCCTGATTTGATTGATCATGCTGCCTTGGCCGAGCTTTTGGCTATGGGTCACAGAACATTAATTAATGGCGGCTCTGTCCAGATTGTTTTGGGCTCAGGGGCAGAGAGCGTGGCCAAACATTTAAGCGTGCTGACCTAGGGTTTTTAATCAAGTGTTTTATGGCGGGGAGGGAATTGGCCCTCTCCGTTTTATTTTTATGCAGAATGCGATGAAAAAAAGTCTTTTGAATTGCCCATGCCACAGAGTTTTTTAATGGCTGCACCAGCAGCAAAAATGCAATATCCAATGCCAGCCTCTGTTGCCCAGCGGATGATATTAGCTATTGTGATGGATATAATTTTGCAGAAATTTTTGTTTTGTAGATGTGAAAAGTTGAAGATTTGATAAATGGGGAATGTATCTTCGAAAGTTGAGAGATGTTGAAAAATCATATGAACTATATATAAACCCAAAGCACATAAAAGAGGTGTGGCAATCTTAAAATAATCACCCGTCAGCCAAAATATCAGCTCTTTAGGCCAGCTGAGCCGCGAACGGAAATAAGCAATGTAGCGATGGATCTCGTCGCGCTGATGCGCATGCTGCGGATCATTAAGCAGATATTCATACACATTAATATGCTCTTGAATGATTTTGGGATTAAGCTGTTTAGAGTTAGAATCACAGTTTTCATTTTCTATATTTTGTTTAAAAAATACTATGCGTTCTTTCATATCTTTGATGAGTAAATTTTCTAATTTCTGTTCATCAAATTTTAATTTGATAGAAGATAAAATTTCCTGAATACCAGGATCATTTCTATTCTGTGTTAAAAAGGCAATCGAGCTAGAGAAAAGAACGGTTTCAATGAAGGTACTATTTAGCTGCATTTTAGCAAATTTAATGTTGTGCCCATGCAGAAAGAATCTTTCTGTCTTAAATGGTGGCGGGGTGAAAAATCTACCCCGATAATGTGTAAAAAGCCAAATTTTTAAATCATTAGCAGGGTCATGATCATCTGTCAGCCAGGTGGATAAATTATTGATTTTAAGGGGTTTATTTCGAGAATGGATGAAAATATCTGCTATAAAATGAGATTGATTTGTAAAACCAGGATGTGGCATGGGGGGGAGGTTACCCTCTTTCATTCTCATTTCAGGAGGTTTTGTTGATATAATTTTCACATTTTCAAAATGAGAAAATTGATCGAATCTAATGCTGTAGTGTGGTTGGCCCTCTTGTAGGGGTGCAATGGCAAGAATTTTAAAATCAGATGCTATATGAACAGGAATACTAAAATATTCATATAATACGATATTAACACAAGTATAATCATTTTCTGAGTTCAAAGTGAATTCATATAAGACACAGTCAGGAATATCACGGGTTTCTTGAAAGATTTCATAGACATTTGCCTTTAAAATTAATTTATCACTGTCAAATTGTTTAGTAATGGTTCCACATATAGTTACAGAAAATTTAGCAATCTGCTGTTTCTCTTTTCTCGATGAAGTAAAAATGGGTATTTTGTGAAAACTAAATTC
>JAHHUI010000063.1 GCA_020024055.1 Spirochaetaceae bacterium
GGCTTGATTATTCTGGCCACTGCATCTCCGGACTATTTAAGCTTCCCCGCGACAGCGAATCTTGTGCAAAAGGCGATTGGAGCGCCCAGCAGCTGTGCGGCTTTCGACCTGCATGCGGCCTGCACAGGATTTATCTATGCGCTGAGCACAGCCCATGCTTTTCTGCACACCTCTAAAGACATGGAATATGCCGTTGTCATTGGCGCCGAGACGCTGACACGCATTATAGACTGGAAAGATCGCTCCACGGCGGTGCTCTTTGGCGACGGGGCGGCGGCCATGCTGCTGCGCAAACAAGGCAATAAAGAATCTGTGCAAGACTATGTGCTGCATTCAGACGGCAATGCCGAGGCATTATACCGGCCCAAGGGCGGCGTGATGTGCAAGGACTTTAATAATATTGAAGAGACATACTTAAAAATGGATGGGCGGGCTGTCTATAATTTTGCTGTGCACAGCTTGGGCGAAGTGATTCAGGAAATCCTTTCGCGCAATGAAAAAAGCATTGAACAGATTGACTGGATTGTGCCGCATCAGGCCAATTTTCGCATTATCGAGGCGATGTGCACACGCAGGGGATGGCCCAAAGAGAAATTTTTCATGAATTTGGAGCATATGGGCAATACCAGCGCGGCCAGCATACCTTTGGCCATGGCCGAGATGGAAGAAAAAGGATTATTAAAAAAAGGTCAATTAATCATCATGGCGGGATTTGGCGCCGGATTAACATGGGGGGCCAGCTTAATTGAGTGGTGAAAAGAAAAAAATCGCTTTGCTTTTTCCCGGCCAGGGGGCCCAATATGCGGGCATGGCCAAAGATCTTTTTGACGAACATGCCAGTGTGCGTTTATTATTTGAACAAGCCAGCGACGCAACGGGAACAGACTGTCGCAAATTGATGTTTGAAAGTGACGATGAAGCGCTGCGGCAGACAGAAAATACACAAATTGCAGTGACCTTAGCTAATTTAAGTGCACTATGCACTTTACAGGAAGAAGGCCTGTCCAAGCAGCAAATCACAGCCGCGGCGGGATTCAGCCTGGGTGAATATTCGGCCCTGGTGGCCTCTGGGGTCATCAGCAGCGAAATATGTTTTCATTTGGTGCGCGAACGCGGGCGCATTATGAAAGAACAAGGCGAGCGCATTATTTCTTCTTCAGGCGAGGCAGGCATGGCCGCTGTCATTGGACTGAGTCCTGAATCTGTGGAAAGCGTGATCAAGCTGGCCGGGCGCAATGATGTGTTCTGTGCAAATTACAACAGCCCGACACAGGTGGTGATTTCGGGCCTGGCGTCGGGCATTGATGCGGTGGAATCGCAGCTGACATCTGCCGGGGCCAGGCGTGTGCTGCGCCTGAAAGTTTCGGGGCCATTCCACACGCCGCTTTTAGAGCAGGCAGGAGAGGAATTTGGACATTTGCTCTCAGGCATTAATTTCCAGGCGCCCACATGCGCCCTCTTCAGCAATGTCATCGGCAAAGCAGTTTCCACAGGAGCAGAGGCTAAACAGCTGCTGGCCAAACAGATTTCACATCCGGTGCGCTGGATCAGCATAGAAAATGAAATAAAAAATATTTTGGGTGAAAGTTTTATTGTGATTGAAAGCGGGCCGGGCACAACATTGTGCGGGCTGTGGAAAGCAATGGGCTTTGATCAGGCATATCCGGCAGGCAAACACGAAGAAGTGATTCAGGCCTGTTCGCTATTATAAAAAAATAAAGTAAGGAGTTACATCATGTTATTAAAAGATAAAGTTGCATTTATCACCGGCGGTTCGCGCGGTATTGGCTATGAAATCGCACGCACTTTTCTGAGCGAAGGGGCCCATGTCTATTTTAGTGAAATTGTGGACACTCCCGTATCCGACGAGCTGAATCAGCTGGCGGCCAAAACAGGCGCCAAAGTGGCTTGTCTGACATCCAATGTAACCAAGGAAGAAGATTGTATTGATGTGATTAAAAAAGTGAATGAAATGGCTGGGCGCATCGATATTGTGGTGAATAATGCCGGCATTACGAAAGACGGACTGATTTTTCGTATGAAGGCGGATGACTGGAATGCAGTGATCAGCGTGAATCTGACGGGGGCATTTTTCATCTGTCGCGAGGCTGCAAATCTGATGATTAAACAGCGCAGCGGCAGTATTATTAACATGGCCTCGGTGGTGGGTGAAATCGGCAATGCCGGCCAGGTGAATTATTCAGCCAGTAAAGGTGGATTGATTGCCCTTTCTAAAAGCCTGGCACGCGAGGTGGCCACCAGGGGCGTGCGCGTGAATGCCATTGCGCCCGGATTCATTAAAACAGCGATGACAGATGCTCTGAGCGAGGATCAACAGGCGGCTTTGCTGAAAACCATCCCCATGAACAGCATGGGGATGCCCAAAGATGTTGCCAATGCGGCATTATTCCTGGCTGGCGACCTCTCTAGTTATATCACCGGCCAAGTGATTAATGTGAACGGCGGCATGCATATGGGCGGCAATTAAAAACAATCTTGCACAATGCGGAGAAACAAGTGAAAAAACGAAGAATAGTAGTGACAGGCATGGGTGCCTTGTGCAGTGTGGGAAATGATATTGATGAAATGTGGGCCGCATTAAAGGCCGGAAAATCTGGCGTGGGCCATATCACACAAATTGATACAAATGGTCAGGGTGTGAAAATTGCCGCTGAAGTAAAAAATTTCGACCCCGGCAATCATATGGACGAAAAAGAAGCCAGAAAAATGGCGCGCTTTTCAATATTTGCCTGTGCCGCGGCCAAAATGGCTCTGGATATGGCGGGTTTGAAAACAGGAGACTTTGACCCTGTGCGCGCAGCGACCATTATTGGCGTGGGCGTGGGTGGCCTGGACGAAATGGAAAAAGGTTCAAATATTATTCAAGAACGTGGCCCCATGGCCGTGCATCCGCTGATTATCCCGCGTATTATCTCTAACGAAGCGCCTGGGAATGTGTCCATGATGTTTGGCCTTCAGGGCCCGTGCCTGTGCACCACCACGGCATGCGCCAGCGGCACTGATGCCATTACTGTGGCCGCCGATGCTATCCGCAGCGGCAGAGCCGACCTTGCCATCACTGGCGGTTCGGAAGCAGCTATCAGCCCCTTGGCTGTGGCAGGGTTCACACGCCTGACAGCATTAACCACTGCTTTCAACGACCAACCCGAAAAGGCCAGCCGACCATTTGACAAAAACAGATCGGGGTTTGTCATGGGCGAGGGTGCAGGTATTTTGATATTAGAAGAATATGAACATGCCAAGTGTCGCGGTGCGAATATCATCTGTGAATATGCCGGAGGCGCGATGACCTGTGATGCCTATCACCTGACCAGCCCGGCCCCCGATGGCAGCGGTGCGGTGCGTGCCTTCAATTTATGCCTTCAAGACGCAGGACTGAAGCCTGAAGACGTAGACTATCTTAATGCGCATGGCACAAGCACACCAGTGAATGACCCAACAGAGACTTTAGCCATTAAGCAAGTCTTTGGTGCGCATGCACAAAAGCTGCACATCAGCAGCACAAAAAGCATGATGGGCCACACCCTGGGTGCCGCCGGCGGCCTGGAAGCCGTGGTCAGTATTTTGGCCATGAGAGACGGATTTATTCCCCCCACAATTAACCTAGACGAGCCGGGCGAAGGCTGTGACCTGAATTATACACCCAATGTGGGCAAGACTGCACAAGTGAATGTGGTGATGAGCGACAGCCTGGGCTTTGGCGGACACAATGGTGTTGTCTGTTTCAAGAAATTTAAGGAGTAGTAAAATGACTGATATTGAACAATTAATTCCCCATCGCAAGCCCTTTCTCTATGTGGATCGCTTGATTTCCGCGGACAAAGACGGCGCTGTGGGTGAAAAGACCTATCATGCCGACGAATACTTTTTTGCCGGGCATTTTCCTGAATATCCTGTGGTGCCTGGGGTGATTTTGGTGGAAAGCATGGCCCAGTGCGGCGGCGCGGCTGCACGCGAGGCGGGCTTTATCAAGGGCGAGGATTTATTTTTTTTGGCCACGGTGGAAAATGCAAAATTCCGCCGTCAGGTGCGCCCGGGAGAGACGGCAAGATTTGAAATTGTGAACACACGCGTGGGCGGCCCGATGATTCGCCAAAGCGGCAAAGTCTTCATTGGTGATGAAATTGCCTGTGAGGCCAGCTGGATGTGCCTGGTGGGTCCTGCGAAAAAATAAACTTTGTACAACGGGGAGGCAGCTATGCGTATCCATATTTCTACTATTTTGGTGGGTCTGATAGGATGTATAGTTATTTCAGCCAGTTCTCTCTATACAGCATTGCGGCTTGGGGCGCTTCCCTGGCCGCTTTTTTTAGCTGCATTGACAAGTTATTCCTTATTAAAACGCAAAAATCAGCTGCCTGATTTCACGCAGATAAACGTTGCGCACACAATGATGACATCTGGTTCTATGATTGCCGGGGCGGTGGCTTTTGTGCTTCCGGCGGTATTTTTCATGAATCCTCAGGCCTCTGTGCCTTTGCCCCAGGTCTTCATATTGATTGCCGTGGGCACCATTATTGGCCTAGCCAGCTCATGGCTGTATCGGCCTTTTTTTCTGGAAAAATTCCCTCTGCCCTTTCCTATTGGCACAGCCACGGCACAGATCTTGAACGCCGTGCAGCATAAAGGAAAAACCGGAGTGATTCTTTTGACATCAGGAATTTTCTCTGCTGCATTTGCCTTTATGCGCGACTTTTTCAGGAAGATTCCCGTTGTGGCATTGGGGGGTAATTTTCTTGTCTCGCCGATGGCAGTGGGGCTGGGCTTTCTGCTGAAAACTTCAGGCATCATCTGGGCCGTCTCGGGCATCCTTATCCATGCCCTGATCATCCCCATATCAACACAGCATGGTCTTTTTTCTGATCTTGCGCATGCACAGCTGTGGATGAAAAGCCTGAGCATGGGCCTGATGATTAGCTGCGGCATGATGTATCTGCTCATCAGCTTGTGGCAAAATCGTTCATTTTTTGCACTCATTTTTAAAAACAGATCATTCACACGGCCCTCTGCTGTCTTTGTGGCGGCCATATCTGCCCTGGCAATATGGGCATTACTCATCACATACACACCATTGACCATGCTTCAGGCAGCGCTGTTGATTCCTATTGTGCTGTGTACCAATTTTCTTTCCTGCATTATCTGTGGAAAAACAGGCATCAACCCCCTGGAAAAACTGGGATTAACAGGATTTTTATGTATTGTGCTCATCACGAAAGTTCTGCCGTTGCAAGCGATTTTCATTGTGCTGATTGGGGCAGTGGCCTGTGGCCTGTGTGGAGACCTGATGAATGATTTTCAAGTGGGCAAAGTGATGCACAGCCCGCCGGGACTGATGTTTTTGGCGGAAATATTTGGTGCATTCTGTGGCATTATTATTACTGTCATTGTCTTCTTCGCCATCAAAACTACAGCTTCTTTTGGCTCGGAAAATTTTCCCGCGCCACAAGCGGCTGCTCTTTCAGCCATGCTCAGCGGAAAGATTTACTCAGGAATATTCATCCTTGGTCTGGCTTTGGGGCTGCTCTTAGGGCTCTCTCGCTATGGAATTATGACTGCACTGGGCATTTATATGCCTTTGGCGATCAGCATGCCTATTGGCCTGGGTTCTCTCATATATCTCCTGACCCCAAAGAAAATACAGGAACAGGGTGCCTTGGCCGCGGGGGGCCTGCTGATGGGCGAAGGACTGACAGGCTCATTGATTGCTTTATGGGAAATGTTCAAATTGAAAACTTAAGCTGTACCTTTAAGCACGGCCAGTCCGCGCTTAAAAGCAGAATTGGGCCGTTTCAGTTCAGAGCTTCCGCGTGTAATTTTGCACAGACTGACCCCTAAATCCTTAGAGATTGTACGCTGCACAACACCCTGTTCCAACATTTTGATAATGGCTAGACGATTTGCAATGTCCAGAGATTCTTTCTCTGACAATAACAAATACAAAAAATCAAATGCCAGATCAGAATCTGCATACTTCAGGATTTTAATTAAATCACTGAGATTTTCGCGTATATGTTTATAGTCAAGTGGCTTTTTTGTGCCCGGTTTCTTCATATTACTCATTGAAAGACAAATTATAAGCCAAAAAAAAATTAAAGTCAAACCTTTTTTGAGAGGAAAGTTTTCCGATGGCAGATACAGGGGCCATATGCTGCCAGGGCATCTCTATGCATCTTTATGCCATAGCCCTTGTGCCGCGCAAAATGATATTGCGGAAATTGAGCATCCAATTTATGCATATAGCGATCTCTCAGGCATTTTGCCACAATAGATGCCGCCATAATACAAGGCTCTTTATCATCGCCTTTCACAATGGTGCGACTGGGCACATGGGGAAGATGCGGATCCTGATTGCCATCAATCAAAACCATTTGAACAGGATGATGCAAATGCGCAAAGGCACGGCGCATGGCAAGAAAGGTGGCCTGTAAAATATTAATTTCATCAATTTCATGCGCACTGGCCCAGCCCAGACCCCACAAGGCCTGACTAAGGATAATGGCCAGGGCTTCTTCTCTTTTGGCAGGTGTCAATTTCTTAGAATCGGCCAAAATTTCTATAGGGAAATCATTGGGCAAAATGACACATGCGGCACACACGGGCCCGGCCAAAGACCCTCGCCCCGCCTCATCCACACCACATATCATTCTCTCTACAATCTCTCAAAGGCTTGTGTCAATTCTTCCAGCTGATATGAGCCAACAAGAAACGGTGTTTGATGCCCATCAATACGCACGAGATAATACTGTGCATTATAGCTGAGAAAATCAATTTCCGTGATGAGCTCTTCTGCATGATTATAATACACCAACTGATACATCATGTGCGGCACTTGGCGCGGCAGGCGGGCCTCGGCTTCATAGCTCAGCGACACCATGCGCTGATAAGCAGAGAGAAAATCTTCATCCTCGACAGGCATGCCGTTAAAATAGTATTGAATCTCTCCATGATTATGCTCATGCCCAAAGCGCTGATGCTCTTCCAGGCTCTCATGCGGTATACATCGATAATGAAATAAAGACATATACCAAGTGAAAAAATCCATTTTATGCAGCTGGCGAATATCGGTAATTTTTCCCCAGAAAGCCTGGGATGGCGTGGTGAAAATAAAAAAAGAAACTTCATCTTTAGGAATAAGAGCTACAAATTTATTCAACAGGGCGAAAGGCTTCAGATCAAGTAAATTCTGCACATAATTCTTAGAAAGCGTAAAGACATCATCCTGATTCTTCAGGCGGGCATAATAATCGCCTTGTGCATTGCGAGAACCAATATCTATTTCCAGCTTATCCCCTTGTTTATCAGAGACGACAAAACCGAGCTGGGGCGGCTGAAGACCATAGGCGGCCCAATGATGCACATTTATTTCTAAATTCTGTTTTTGGGGCGGGTTTTGTGCCCAATCCTGCCACAGACGATAAAAGGCCGCAGAATTCGCAAAATAACCGCGATATGTATGCGGCTGCACAAATTCATAATGCATAAACATAGGCGAGCTGGCGCGATAATTCAATTCAATGGGTGCAAAAGAAGAGCCGCTCAGGCGCATATGTGCAATATTATGCCAGTCTATCTGCGGCAGACTGATATCCCAATATTGATGCGGACGCACAGCAAATAAATCCCATTTTGTCGATGGGACCAAAAAAATTTCTTTCTTGCCATGCACCTGCATATAATAATGTGTGCCCAGCGGGGTTTTATTGCCAAAAAGCAGCAGGCTTTTTTCGCCATTTTTCAAAGAAATCTCTACTGTTTTTTGGGGAATTCCCAGGCCATAAACTGATACATCAGGTTGTGCCTGGGGCAATGGCCGCGCCTGGAAATCAGTCAGATTGCCTATCATCGCATTGATCACAACAGAAGATAAAGGATAATTATATCCGCGGATTTGCCAGTGATTATCCCTGCGAATAAAAGTCAATTCCTGTCCTTGTTCCAACACCCGCACGCTTTGTATCTGTTCTCGCGGCAAAACCAGAACAGACTGCTCGCTTGAGGCAGTGCTGTCCACCCGGGCTGGATGGAATGCAGAGATGAAACGCAATGTGATATAAACAACAGAGAGCAGAATTAAAATGACTAAAAATATGAGTAATTTTTTCAGGCTTTTTTTCACAATATCCTCTCTACAATTTACATGCGCCGCCGCTTATTCCACACGGCAAAGCCCGCCACCAAAAGCAAAGCCGGCAAGGCGATAACAAAAACAAAGGAAAAAATAACAAAATCACTGACACTGATATTTAAAGGCAGACTCGAGAGATTGCGGCTGGGTATATTCAGACTTTCGGAAGAACCGGCCAGCCATTGCACGCCTTGCAGGTAAAACTGCCCTGAAGCAGGAAAGCTGGCCATCACGCCCAGATCGCCAGAGGTCACCAGCAGGCGGCTCTCTTTAGCCATGTCCTTATTATTTCTTTGGGCTGTGATGGCATAGGCGAGCGCGATTTCGCGATCTTCCTGAAGGCGAATCAGCTGCTGATCTGTTGTTCGGCCGAAGAGCACAGCTTGATCACTGGTCTTCAGCAAAGGATGCAGGCGTACATAGGCATTCATCTGGCCTGTGGGCAAAAGGCCCATGGCCTGGCCCATCACCAAGGGGCTTCCGTTTTCTTTCAGGCCCTGTGTAATTCCCTCAAAAGGACTGATATTTACTTCAAAATATAAAGGATTATTCTGCATATTAGGCAGCAATTTTTTCGAATTGCGCTCGGCGGCCATGCCTCGGGCAGAAAGGCCATAGCCCTCCAGCATTTCTCGCAGGCGCGGCAGGCCATAGTCGGTTAAAGCAAAATTAATCCACAGGCGCCCGCCATTTTGCAGATATGTTTCCAGCTGGCGAATCTCTGTTGCGCCAAATTCATTCTTGGGAGAAAGAATCATGATCACATCTGCATCATCGGGCATATTCTGTGTGCGCAAAGATAAGGGC
>JAHHUI010000064.1 GCA_020024055.1 Spirochaetaceae bacterium
GAGCCTGGTCCTTTCCGAAGAGGCTTTTTCCCCGGTGAGACCTCGATTAAATTCTTACGTTTCCGCACAGATCCCTTGCAGGGTGTGCACCCTGTGGTTCGCCCGGGCTATCTTGCCGTCGGAGACCTGATAGCCTGCCGCATCTGTGGCACCTATGTTCCTCATGATAAAATAATAGATTCTATGTATTGCAGCATTGAATGCCAACAGTTTTATAATTTATGTGATATGTGCCATCGCCCCTATGTCAAAGACCATCAGGGACAGCGGTTCTGCTCTGATCCGGCTTGCCAGATGCGCTATATTCGCAAACCGGGTATTCGAAAAATAGAATACGTTTTAGTAGAGGAGTAGGATTGTGCCTATCAATTTAGTTTTTCTTGGCCCACCAGGAGCAGGTAAAGGAACCATTGCTTCTTTATTATCTGTAAAAAAACATCTTGTGCATATCTCCACAGGAGATATTTTCCGCTATAATGTGCAGCATGAGACACCCTTGGGACTGCGGGTGAAATCTATTCTGGCTGCTGGGGAATATGTGCCCGACGACATCACAAATCAGCTGGTGCAGAATCGCCTGAAAGAGGATGATGTGGTGGCCGGCTACGTTTTAGACGGATATCCACGCACAATACCCCAGGCCCAGGCATTGGAAGATTTTTCCTCTGTGTCTTTTATTATTAATTTTCAGCTCTCTGAAGAAGAGGCTGTTGCGCGTTTATCCGGGCGCCTGGTGTGTGAAAGATGCGGCGCTGGCTATCATATCAAAAATATGCCGCCAAAAACACAAGGCATTTGTGATAGCTGCGGCGGCAAGCTTGTCACACGTGTAGATGATCAGCCCGAAGCGATTAAGAAACGCTTGGATGTTTATCAGGAAAGGACATCTCCGCTGATTGAGTATTACACACAGAAAAATATGCTGCGCAATGTGGATGCCGGGCGCACCAAAGAAGAAGTTTTGCAAAGTGTTTTAGACATTATTTCATAAAACTTTATGCCGCCTGCCACAGCACATTTTATCATTTCATCATTTTTTCCCCATGAACTGGAAGAGCATTTGGGTCTTATGCCGCGCTATCGTGCAAAACAGCTGTTCCAGTCTATTTATCAGGGCAAAATGCACTGGGATGAGATCACAGTTTTTCCCCAGGCTGTGCGCAGCCGATTCGCCAACCTCTATCCGCTCATCAGCAGCAGTGTCATGAAAACATATCAAGACCGCGCCAATACAAAATTTGTCATTCGCCTGATCGATGGCCAGATCGCTGAAGCTGTGCTTTTGATGGATAAAAACGGACGCAAGACAGCCTGTGTCAGCTGCCAGGTGGGTTGTGCAATGGACTGTGCTTTTTGCAAAACAGCGCAGCTGGGCCTGCGGCGCAATTTAGATGCAGGAGAAATTGTCGAGCAGATTCTGCATTTGCAGCATCGCCATGGCCGCATTGATAATATTGTGTATATGGGCATGGGCGAGCCGATGAATAATCTGAATAATGTGATTAAAAGCATACGCTTGCTTGCGCACCCGGATGGATTGGGCATGGGCCTGAGGCGTTTCACCATCAGCACATGTGGCCTTGTCGATGGCATTCGCCGCCTGGTGGAAGAAAAATTGCCTGTGGGCCTGGCTTTTTCGCTGGTCACGGCGGATCAAAGCCTCAGAGAGGAATTGATGTATACAGCCAAGGCGAATCCACTGCCCCAGGTGAAGCAGGCTTTGCTGGAATATCAGCGATTCACAGGGCAAAGAATTACATTGGAAGCAGCCCTGATGGCCGGGTATAATGATCGACCCAAAGATGCTCAGCTGCTTTCTGAATTTGTGCAAGGCTTAGATTATATGTTCAATCTGATTCCCTGGAATCCTGTCCCTGGTTTATTGTTCCGTCGCCCGAATCAGGCAGAAATTGAGGCTTTTACAGCAATACTGCACAGCCACGGTGTGAAAGTGGTGCGGCGCTACCAGCGCGGAGCCAATGTTGCCGCTGCCTGTGGACAGCTGGGTGCAGAGGTGCTCTCCAGCCAGGCAAAGTAAATATGCCTGCTATACATCGTCCTCCTCGCCTAGGGTCAAGGCCATGTTTTGATTTGTTGTTTCCAGCACACGAATAGTCTGGCTGATCAATTTGCTGGTATTGTCTGCCGTTTCAATCAAGGACCATAACAAAACAGGGGTTTCTAGAAATATTTCCATAGGAATATGCATAATTAAAATATCTGAGAGCGCAGTGACAGTCATTGTTTCTTCAAAAACCACATGCAAAAAGTCGTCCAAGCCGTAAAATGAGCCCTCTGAGAGCGTTTCTACCAAAGTGGAGCTGTAGAATATACCTGCCATGCCGCGCACAATCAGGCTGATGCTGTCTTTTTCAAAATCATTGAGAATCACATTTTCTTTATATTCTTCAAAGCGTGCAGATTTAAGAACACTATCGAGAATAGAACGGGTGTTGATATTGCGGAATAAGAGATTTTCCTGCAGCAGTCTGCGCTCTTTCAGTTTCAGGGTATATTCTTGCATATCTGTGTTTTCAGCAATGAATTCCCGAAAGATTTCCTTTGGAATACGAATTGCTTTGATATAGCTGTTGGCAATATATGTGCCATAGCTATTTTGGTTTAACAGCACTTCTTCTTCGGAAATGATAGAGCCAGTGCCCATAGTTTTCACAGTTGAGCTGTCGGGAGAGATCCAGCGGATGAGCCCCGAGAGAATGAAGTAGACATATTCGGGTGCCGATCCGTCTCGCAGGATGATATGCCCTGCGTTAATAAGGATGCGGCGTTGGCCCAGGATAATTTCGTGGTCAGAGATTGTTGTGCCGGGAAAGTATTCTTGAAAAAATTTTTCAGCCAGAATAGAGAGGTAATCCTTGCTGGAATTAATGAGCAAATCCTCTGAACCGAAGACGGCAATACTGCCCATAGTCTGTTGATTGATAGGCAGAGAACCAGTGATATGGCTGAAAATTACTTTCCCAGAGGGGTCATTGATATAGTCTTCCGGGTCTCCGTGAATCAGCCCGCTGTTGACGTCTATTTTTTTCACATTGACAGGCAAATAATATGTTTTCCAAACATGATCAAATTGGCTTTTTAAAATAGCCTGATGCTCATCTTCAACTTCCATAAAAGAGCGATATACACGCTTGCTGATAACATCAGCCAAATGCCCATAGCTGCGATAGCCATCGCGTATGCGCTTGCGAAAATAGAAAATATTCGTCTCTACAGGATGCGGGCTCATAATAGGCAAAACTTCAAAGCCATCCAGTTGTGTCCATTTTTCTGGAACCAAATCACAAACTTCAAAAAATCTGGCGAAATTGCTCTCATCAAAATTCATCAGAGAACACAATTTTTTCACCACGGAAAGCCGCACCACCGGCGTGGCGTAGAATTTCAGGCGATGTTCGCTGCGCAAAATGCTGGCCAGTCCGGCAAAATGATCATCATGGGTATGAGTCTGGAATAAACCCACGACTTCGTTGAGTCCGATGCCTAATTTATTCAGGCTTTCCAGGATATTTGGCCCGGCGTCGATAAGATAATATTGCCCCGAGGCGCATAGGATAGAGGCCATGCAAGGATGATCAATATCCCAGCCATTGCCTTCTCCGCTGTGAATTACGGAAAAGTCCCGCCGCGTGGTGGGATGGAAATCCAGATTATAGGGAACACCATAGGTTTGATTTTCCGTCAAAGTCAGGTCAATAATTTCTTCCTGGTCTTTATATTGAAAAAGGTAGACATTCAAACCCAAACGCACCACAAAAAAATCAGGCGCCAATTCATAGGGTTCTTCATTGGTCAGGATTTCTTTGAAAGCGATCAGATCATGAATAAACGGCTGACCTGCTTTAAACCGTTGCTTAAAAGCTACCAAAGTATCTTTAGCATCTTGATCCATACCCAGGCAGTCATGGATTTCCTCGGCTGTCAGGCCGCCCACGCCGCGTTCTAAATATTCAAACTGTCCGCGTATTTGCTCTGGAATGCCAACAATCATGGGCTTGGGGCCATATCCAGGATGTTTGGGAATCGCCATGCCTTGTTTATACAGCATATGCATCAGCGGAAACTCGGTCAGATTGCACAATTCGCCGTTTTGAAATGAAATATCTGAGAGTAAAATGGTATTCGGCCCACTGTGCCATTCCCATTTTTCATCATCAATAGTTTGGATTAAACCAGCGCGCATAAGACTCTTGACACTGTCCATAGGACAACCGCACAGAATTCGAAACCCTGCCTCACTTGCGTCTAGGTAATATACACCATTTGTTACTTGATGTTTTCTCATTATTAGTAAAGAATTATACCAAGAGCAGTGTAAAAAGTCTATTATTTTGCCGTTACTGTTAGTCGAGTTTTGAAAAATAATTTTGAGGAAGAACTAAAATGAAAAGCCATTTTCTGTTCATAATATTGATTTTAATGCCTGTTATTTTACATGCCGAGCTGAAAGAGATACGTAAAGGCAAGGATACAGGGAAAAAATCTACGCCCCCTTATGTAGTGAAGTATCATTCTAATTCTAAAGAAAAAATGTATGAAGCAATCGACAGCAATAATGACGGCGAACTGGATACATGGTATTATTATAATATAAACGGCCAAAGAACACGCCAAGAAATTGACAGTAATTTTGATGGAAAAGTTGATATCTGGATTTATTTTCGTGATGGCATGTATATTGAGCGTATTGATAAAGATACCGATCATGACGGCAAAATTGACAGCGAACGTGTGTATAAATAATGCTTTTTAGTTTATTGTGATATGATAGCTGTCAAACCAGGCAGACTGTAAAGTTTCTTCTTTTTGCAGATTTGTGATCACTGGTTCCAGCAGGTTTTCACTCATCACCATTGTGTAAACATTATAATCTTTGTCGCTTTGAATCTGTGTGTCTTTATAGCGCAGGCTGCGATAATATCTTTTTGTTGCCCCACGCACGCCAAGATTAAAAGCCACATCGATGGCAGTGTCTTTAATGCCATAAGGAACAAAAACATTCAAGCACACTGCCTGGCTATTTTTTGTCAGGCCATGCGATGCATTGACAAGAATATGCCCTTGGCTTTTACGTCGCCAGTCTGTGTTGTTCATTAATGTATCAATCGCTGAGATAATCTGATCTGTAGAGGCCATATGAAAGGCAAGATTGGCCTGTGTTTTTGTGTCTATGCGCGCAAAGGTGAGCGGATAATGATAAAGAAATCCTTTGCCCGGCAAATCAAGATGCGCCCCTTGGCGTAGCAAAGCCAGCAGCATGGGCAGGTCTTGATAATAAGTGGTGAGATTCATAATTTCTTTTTCCGGGGGAATGGTGACACGCACCAGGCCTAATTTGTCTCTGGTGCCCATGCCCTCGCCAAAGATGATTGTCGGCGGCGCATAGCCTTTTTCCATCACTTGATAGGCAATATGATCAGCCTGTCCGCGCCCGATGATCAGTGTGATGCCATGGGTTTTGGTGCTGGTCAGTCTTTCTGGAATCTCGTTTTGAAATTTACTTGTTTCAAAGGCCAGCTCTTCATCTGCATATGTGTCCACGATTTGACAGTACAAGCTGCCGCGGCCAGGGGTGGTCAGGTCCAAATCATGAATAATTTTCTGATAAAAAGCATGTTCCAAATCTGCCGGCACATAGATGATGAATTCTTCCATGCGTTCATTTTCTGCTTTCGGCCTGCCAAAAATCTTGGCAAATACGCTGTTGAAATTCAATAGATCCCGACGTGCATATTGCCAGAAAGTCAAAGGAATCGCCATTTCTTCTAAAATATTCAAGACTTGCTTGGAGATGAGATAGCTGACTACTAAAGTGATGCGTGACATAGATTTATCAGTCATGAACATATCCCTCATTCAGCTTTTTGTTCTCCTGGCGCCGTGTGTACAGGCCATAGGCCAGCATGGTGATTGCCGCAAAAGCATTTGTCAAAGCAATCACACCAAAGGCATCCATGCCCAGCACGCTTTTATTCACACCAATCTGCAATGCAATGGCCAGGGGTATGGTGATCGAGCCTGTCGTACATCCTGCTGCGTCCCAGGCAATTTCCACAAAGTCATTATGTGAAATCATGGTGAGAATAAACAGCACAATATACACGCCGATGATTAAAGGCGGAAAAGGGAATTTAAACAGCAAACGCAAAATGCCCAAAGCCAGGCCCACCCCTGCGCCCCAAGACACCAGGCGTATCATCCCCTGAGCATTAATGGCACCGGCGCTGTTTTCTTCCAGGGTTTTTGCAAAAGTGATCAATGTGGGTTCCACAGCTGTCAGCGCCGCGCCCAGGAAAAAACTGAAAATCAGAATGATCACATAACCCAGCGGGCTGTGCGGATTTTGCAAAGACGAGGAAAGCGCTAAATCGGGGATATAGGAATATGTCTGGGCCTGCTCGTCATAATGCTGGGCAGAAAAGGGAATCACTTTCACTTTATGGCTGCCCTCGCGCAGATAGAAAAATTTGAAAGGTTTTCCTTCTTTATCTACGCCTTCATAGAGCAAATTGGGGTCAAAGTTAGGTATCAGGGTACGCTCAGAGGCACTATCTTCTCCGGGCAGGATCAGGCGCGTGATATTTGAGCCAATGCTCTCGCCCAGGGGCAAAAGGCCGCGATTGATGCCGTCCATAAAAAGGAAAGACCCCAGAAAAAGAAAAATAAATCCTAACACTTTTTCATCTGTGCCTTCGGGCATCTTGCGCACAAAGATTAAGATGATGAGGGCCAAAGAAGCAATGATGGGCACACAAGACTGCAATGCCGTCAGCAGGCCTTTCATCAGCGGCTTCTGCGCGGCAATCATGCTGTTGATATGCGAAAAAATATTGCCCGAAGCATTCGCATTGTTCATTTGTGTGAAAATGTCTTTTAATGGGTCGCCATAATAAAAAATATACAGCCCTGTCATCAGCATCAGCACCACAGGCGCCACCGAGGCGATGCCAACAATGCCCATGCCCGAAAAGTCTTGATTGCCGCCTCTGTTCAGGCCAAGACCAAAGGCAATCATAAACGAAACAGTGATGGGCCCTGTGGCCACGCCGCCGGCATCCCAAGAGAGAGAAACAATATTGTTGGTTTCCTTATTCAGCATCGCCACGACAGAGAGAATGAGCGCAATGCCGATGAGCACAGAGAGCACCAGCTTCAGCGGCCAGCGTTTCACCGTGCACAATGAACCCAGCAATGTGGCCAGGCCCACCCCGGCAGCAATCGCCGTGGCAATTGCCCAGATATGATCACGAATCAATGTTGAAACAAAAGAGACAGTGTTTGCGCCAAAGGCTTTTTCTGTGACCTGGAACACAGCCAGGGCCGGTTCAGCCATGGTGGCAATGCTGCCAAGAATCATCGCCATGGTCAGCATGATGAAAAGCGGCAGGGTTTCTTTCAGCTGGAAAGCCGTGATCTCTGCCAGCGGCATCACGCATAAATTGATGGCCTCGAGAAACAGAGCCAGGCCCAGCAGAATGGATATAGAGCCGATGACCAGTCCGCCCGGAGATTCCAGGGGCAGATTAAAGAGGAAAATATGAAAACATAGAAGATATAAAGTGACAAAAAGAATCGGCCGCAGCTGTGAAGACACTCTATTGCTGGCATATCCTATCCACAGGCTACAGTGTTGTCGCAGATTCATATTTATAAATGTAGAACATATTTAAAAAAGAGTAAATAAAAGCAATTTAGGAAATTGTATTATTTTGTATTATTTTTCAAAAGACTCCATAAATTCCTTTGACAAAAAGATATTCTATGGATATAATCTGTGCGGTATTTAAAGGAGGTTTTAATAGCGATGCATAAAGTGGAGCTTGATCCCAGTCTCATGAGCGAACAGCAGCGTATCAGCTATCGGCGCTTGCTGTCTATTTCCTTGCCCTTAATGGTGCAGGGTTTAGTCACCACGGTGATGACTATGGTAGATCGTATTTTTATGAGCAGCTATGATGTAGCGCAATTTAGCACCATTATCCCCGCTTATTCCGTCGGATTCAGTATTGGGGCGTTTTTTAATGGCATTGTTTGGTTCACCAGCACATTAACGGCGCAATATTTTGGCGCCGGACAAAAAGCAAAATTAAAACTTCCTATGTGGTCAAGCATCATTTTCAGTGTGATTGCCAGTCTTTTGCTTTTATTGCTTCTGCCGTTTGCAGACAGTATTTTTGTTTTGTTCAAACA
>JAHHUI010000065.1 GCA_020024055.1 Spirochaetaceae bacterium
CAGCAGGCGATCGGCATAGGCCGTGATGCGCAGCACCCATTGGCGAATCTGCCGGCGAATCACCTTTGTTCCGCAGCGATCGCAGCAGCCTGAGGCATCCACTTCTTCATTGGCCAGGCCTGTCAGGCAGTGATTGCACCAATTAATGGGCATTTCCGCCTCATAAGCCAAACCTTTTTTATATAATTGCAGGAAAATCCATTGTGTCCAGCGATAATACTCGGGGGTATGCGTCGAGACTTCACGGCTCCAGTCATAGCTGAAGCCCAGGCTTTGAATCTGTCTGCGGAAATTGTCCGTATTTTTCTCTGTTGTGGCGCGCGGATGACGGCCCGTTTGAATGGCGTAATTCTCGGCGGGCAGGCCAAAACTGTCAAAACCCATCGGATGCAAAACATTGTACCCGTTCGCGCGCAGATATCGGCTGTAAATATCGGTGGCAGTATAGCCCTCGGGATGCCCCACATGCAGGCCCGCCCCGCTGGGATAGGGAAACATATCTAAAATATAGGCGCGTTTTTCTTTGGGAAACGCGGGGTCTTCCCCAGCGCGGAAGGTATTATTTTTCCGCCAGAAATCCTGCCATTTTTTTTCAATTTCAGTGAAAGGATATGGTGCCATCGGGATCAGATTTTAACAAAAAACTGTTTTTTATGTCTATAGAAGGCCCCGCCTAATATTCGGGCTAAATCTTTTTTTCCAGCGCGGCGATTTCATCATCAGTCAGATGATAGAGCCGATAAACAATGCGGTCAATTTCTTGTTCTAAAGACTGAATATCTTCATTGTCGGGGGCATCCGCATAGATTTGATCAATCAAACGGGAAAGCTTTTGTTTTGAGTCATCCGTTAATTCGGGGACAGGAATTTGTTCAACAAATATAGGTTTATATTCTTGATAACCGCCATTTCTGCTATAAGCTATTCTGTTAAGATAGAAGTGTGAAACCTTAGAATTTAAAACAGCAAGTAAAGCTTTTAGAAAAATAATATCATCAGTTTGCAATGTTAAGAGATTGCAGGGCGCGCAAATATAAAATTGTTCTGTGTCTAAAGCGAATCCCGGCCGCAGATTAAGATTTCCCCATATAATCTTAGGTTTTTTAAATTCTTCCCAATAAGCAATAGTGTCTTGGGTTTCAAACCATTTATTATTGGTTTTTTTTCTGGAACCCTTCTCTCCGGACTGTTCCAAACGTGAACCAAATGATTCTAAATAGAGTTTTACATCAGGATAATTATCAATATTTATTTTTAAACTTGGCAAAGTGCCAATCAAATATACCCCCCCCCAGGTATATCCCCAGCGCCGAATATCTTTCCCTTGCAGCAGCGGCTTCAATATTTCAACGCTTTTGGGGTCGGCCGCCGTCAATTCATCATACTTTGCCTGATCAATAATAAAAGCTTTATTATATCCTGTTTTAATGCCATAATTAATCGATACATCCCAATTTTTCAGCGGTGTGCCGTTTGCGCGTATTTTCCTCAGTATTTTTTCTTCTTCTTCATCCGTAATAATCCAGGCATCCCCATTTTCTTTAGACACAATCATGCCGTCCAATGCCTTGTCCAGGCTGTGCCCGGCGGGGATTCGTATCTCATCCCGCGGCGCCGAGGCCGTTTTCTTATGATAGACAATAATATTCGTGTCTACGGTGGCGCTGTCAAACCAGCCGGCCCCTATATCTATTAATTCATCTATCTCCGCATTTTTATACAGCCACGCGCGCGTTTTCTGTCCGTATTTCGCGCGCATCCATTTATTGCTCACCACAAATGCGGCAATTCCCTCTTCTGTTATCCAGTTAAAAGCCCTTTCTATAAACAGCTGATAAATATCCCCCTCAGCGGCATATGTCTCAAATCCCTGCCCGATATAAGGATTTATGCCTTTCTTAAGACCCTGCAGCTGCATATAAGGGGGATTGCCAATGACAATATCAAAATTCTTGACGCCAAACATCAAGCCGCTGTCAAAAAAAGGATTGCTCACATTCAGATGAAAGGGATCGAATTGGGTTATATATTCCTCCGTATTACCCTCCGCGCCTATGCGCATATTTTTTATTTTTTCCAAAGACTGCTGAATATTATTCCTCAATTCCCGCTTATCTTCCAAACCCGCCTCGAAATAGCCGTTGAAAGATTCACGTAATTTATCCAAAACTTCATGATAGTCGGAATGGACCAGCTCCCCCTGTTTCTGTTCCAGGCGCACAATGCTGTTAGCCGTCATCACTTTAAATTCTAAATTAGGCAGAATACGCAGATCAATATGCTTTTCATCCGTGTAATATGTGTGTTTCAGCAATTCTATCCACAAACGCAGCCGGCAGATATTCACGGAATTGGGATTAATGTCAATGCCGTACAGCTGATTTTCAATAATCCTCAGCTTGGCTTCAAACAGGCTTTGCTGAATAATCTGCTGTTTTCTGTTTATCACATTATCTTTCAAAACATAATGAAATTCCTCGCCATTGAAATGCGTGATCACCAATTCGTCATTCTGAATATCCGCTTCATATTCATGCCAATTATCCGCGAGCCTTAAATCGCTTTTCACCTTTATTAATTCATTCAGACAGGAAACCAAAAAATGCCCCGAACCCACTGCGGGGTCAAAAATACGAATGCCGTTGATTATTTCTCTCGCTTGCCGAACCTCTTGATCATGATCATCCAGCTTAATGATCCAGTCTTTCAGCTTTTCAAAGCTTTGATATTTTTTATTGAATTTTTCATTAAATTTCCGCAGCACCAGCTGATGTATCACACGGCGGGCCATATACATGGTGATGCGCGCCGGCGTGAAATGCGCCCCATCCCGATAGCCGTTCAGTTTCTCAAAAACCAAACCCAAAACCGCTGAACTGATCACGGTGTTTTTATCCGTAAATTCCGCGTCTTTATTAAATTGATAACAATTTAAAAAACGAATCAGATAGACTAAAAAACGAAGTTTTGTCTCTTTGTCTTTCAAAATACTTCCGCGCATCACATCCATGGGATCATACATAGCCACTTGATCAATGCTGAGCAATCTCTCTGTTTCCGTTTCTTCAAAAAGAGAACTGTTTAAATAAGGAATATTCGGAAATATATTTTCCATCACGGCACGGTCTTCTCTCTTCACGGCCAAAACACGGAAAAATAAAGTGGCTAAATCAGAAAGCTGCTTAATTTTATTCTCGTCCAGAAATTTGGGAAATGCCCCTCCCGAAAACCCGACAAGCAATGCCTCAAGAATCTTAAGAAATAAAATACGATTCAGCCATAGAATGCTTAATTCAAAAGCCGTTTCAAAAACAGCTTCGGGCGGTATTTTTGCGCGTACTTTCAGGGTTTCTATAATACAGCCCATCATAGAATAAGGATCTGAATTATACTCCAGGCCATTTTTCTCTTTTTTCTCCCTTAATCCCAGAATATGCAGTAATTCAGCATAAAATCTCTCATTTAAATGATTGGCATCATTAGAGAGCGGCTCTTTAAACAGCGTGTAAGGAGATAAAAATTTCCATAGGAATTTGCATTGTTCTTCATCTTGATATTCGCGCAGATTAATATTTACACCATGACATTCCAAGTCCTTTTCATCATATAAAATTTTCCTTAACTGCTTATAGAGATCGTCTGTTTTCTCCGCAGATCCCGAGTTTTTACCTGCATAAGGCTTTAAACAGGAATTAATTTTTTTGTTTTTACAAAGCTCGTCAAATTGCCGCGCGCTGAATAAATAGATCTGCTCACAGTCTGTAATCATGATGTAATTCAAACGAAAAGTTTCGCCCTGATGCCTTAGACGGAAAAAATAAAACAGCGCCTGATGCAGCGCCTTGCGATTAAAATCACTCTCAGTCAGCATTTCTGCCAGATTACCGGTACGCTTGATCTCTATTAACACACGCGGCAGATCGTCTTTATCCTTAATAAGAGCATCAATTCTTTGATGCGTGTTAATATTTCTATATTCGGGAAATGAGTCTTTTAAAAAATCGCGGAAAAGAGTCTTTCGATGTTCCTCCGATTCATTTTCCTCAACGGCCTGATCTAACTTTGACAGATAAGACTCATAATGTTTTTTGAACTGCGAAAGAATACTTTGATCGGGCTGATAATTTTGCAAATCTTTTAATAAGAAATTTTTGGCATTACCAGACCGTGATTGCATAATCATAATTATTATCTATTTTTTGCTGTTTTTACAATAAGGGAAGAATGAGCATTCTTCTAAAAATATTTCTAAAGTGATCTTAATTTTCTGCCGATAGTAAAGCGGAGCCTTGAGGGAATTATGAATTACGAAGTCACCGCTACACGCCGACGGCCTCAGGGGTTTTCGGCCATGCTGGGCCAGGATTTTGTGGCAAGCGCGCTGGCCAACAGCATCGAAAAAGGGCGAATCGCCCATGCGTATCTATTTTGCGGGCCGCGCGGCGTGGGCAAAACATCTTCCGCCCGCATATTGGCCCGAAGCCTGAACTGCAAAGAGGGGCCTACGATTCATCCCTGCGGCAAATGTTCTAATTGTTTGGAAATTATGCAGGGCAGCAGTCTGGATGTGATCGAAATCGACGGCGCCAGCAATACCGGTGTCTCCGACGTGCGCGAGATTAAGGACGAAGTCCTTTTCCAGCCCAATACCAGCAATTATAAAATTTACATCATTGACGAAGTGCATATGCTCTCGGTCAGTGCCTTCAATGCCCTGCTGAAAACCATTGAAGAGCCGCCGCCGTATGTCATCTTTATTTTCGCCACGACAGAGATTCACAAAGTGCCTGCGACGATACGTTCGCGCTGTCAGCAATATAATTTTCGTCTGATTAACCCCGAGACCATTAAAAATGCCCTCTCTGCCGCTGCCGAAGAATTACAGATTCAAGCCGAACCGGATGCACTGTTTTGGCTGGCCAAAGAAAGCGGGGGCAGCATGCGCGATGCCTACACCCTCTTCGATCAGGCCGCCGCTTTTTCCGAGGGGCATATCACCCTGGCCAAAATTAAGGAAAAAATGGGCCTTTTGGGTCTGGACGAATTGAATGCCATGATGATTTTTTTCGTGCAGCAGAATATCGGCGAGGCATTAAAACTGGCCAATGATATTTTGAGCAAAGGCGTCTCCGTAGAGCAGTTTCTCACCGATTTAGCCGAATATTTTCGTAATCTGCTGCTGATTAAAAGCGGCGTGCATAATGAGGCCGTGCTGGGCTACAGCCTGAATATGTTTGCCCAGAATGCCCTGGATACTTACAGCATCCCCCAGCTTCAGGCCGCCCTGAGCTGGATTTTCGACCTGTATCGCGATATTCGCTACAGCGTGAATCCGCGTTTTGAATTAGAATTGCTATTGGCGAAACTGTGTCAGCTGATGTATTGGATTTCCCCTCAGGCGATTGTGAAACAGGTGCAAAGCTTGCGCGGCGAGCTGACTGGAGAAAAGCCGGTGGCCCACGAAGCACAGCAATTTCCGCTGGGTTCAGGCACTCCTGCTACCCTTGCCACACCCGGGCCCATGCCCCAGGGAACATCAACAGAGCAATCAATTGGACAAACAGCTGATAAAGCTTCTTTAGTTGCACAGTATTTTGACGGAGAAATTGAATGAATATCATGGACATGTTTAATGCAGACAATTTAAAAAAAATGCAGGATACTATGGCCCAGGCCCAGGAAAAATTGCGCAAAATAGAAGCTACAGGTGAGGCGGGCGGCGGCATTGTGAAAGTGACCCTGAACGGTGAATATCAATGTGTAGACATTTTCCTGGATCCCATTACTGTTGACCCGCGCGACATTCCCATGCTTCAAATCCTGATTAAAAGCGCGTATTCTGCGGCTTGGAACAAACTGAAAAACGAAGTTACTCCACAGTCTTTGCCCAATATTTTGGGAGATTTACCCGACTTTTTTAAAAACAATTAATCACTGAGTCATTTTAACCCACTATTATTGCTCTTTTTACACAAGTGTGTCATTTTGACTCATCCTTTCCTCTATGGCCCCATCATTCCATTGCGCTGTCAGCCAGGAATCCTGGCTAAAAAATTGTTTTTTCATTATTTTTTCATATTGGCATAGTTCTTGCTATATATATTTATGACAAGCCATGAGGAGGGAACAAGAATGCAAGCATATGAAAATTTAAAATCAAGTTATGACGATGATGACAGTGCATTGTCCTTATATCTGCGGGAAATCAATAATATTCCCCTGCTTTCACGCAATGAAGAAGTCGCTCTTGCGACCCAAGCCCGCATGGGAGACGACATTGCGCGCAACAAACTGGCCCAGTCACATTTGCGATTTGTTGTGAATGTGGCCAAAAAATTTCAGAACAGAGGCTTGCCTTTGTCTGATTTGATCAGCGAGGGAAATATTGGCCTGCTGCATGCTATTGAAAGATTTGAACCAGAAAAAGGCTATCATTTCATTTCCTATGCCGTGTGGTGGATTCGCCAGTCCATTATGAAGGCTTTGGTGGAAAAGTCCTGTGGCATTCGCTTGCCTCAAAATCGTGTCAGCGATTTGGCGCAAATTCATAAAGTGCGCAAAATGATGCAGGCAGATGGCCTGAGCGACGACCCAAGACAGGTGGCCAAAATATTGAATATGGATATGAATATTGTCAAAGATCTGATTAATATCTCACGCGAGCATGCCAGTCTGGATGCTCCGATTAATTCGGACAATGAAAAGACCCTAGGCCAGATGATTCAAGACACGATTTATGACGCACCAGACAAAAATGTGGACGAAGAAGAATTAAAAAATTCGATCAACACAGCTCTATCCAGCCTGAGTCCGAAAGAAGTGAGTGTATTGGAACTACGATTTGGTCTGAATGGGCAGAAAGCCCATTCGCTCAAAGAAATCGGCGAGATGTTCAACCTAACCAAGGAACGCATTCGTCAAATTGAAAAACGGGCGATGGACAGACTGAAGCACCCCAGTCGCATCGCACGCCTGCTGGATTTATTGCCTAAACTATGATAACAGACAGCCTTGAAGCCTTTTTTGTGTGTCCGGGCTTCAAGACGCTGCCTATTCTTCCTGTAATTTTGGGTCCCAGGCAAAGACACAATTTTTGCCCATTTTCTTCGCTTCATACATGGCCATATCAGCCATGCGCATGATGGTTTTCATATCATTACTGTCCAGCGGGGCAAAGGCCACACCCAAAGATGCCGCAATGAGTGCCTCGCCGGATTCCAGCTCAATGGGCAAGCGCAGAGAACTCAGCACTGTCTGACAGCGCTTAATAGCCTCACCTTTGTCTTTAAAGTCTTCCAGAATAAGGAAAAATTCATCCCCACCCACGCGTGCGACGAAATCATTCTGACCCACACTCTCTAAAATACGGCTGGCCACAACCTGCAACACTTGATCGCCGGCCTGATGCCCTTGTGTATCATTGACTGTTTTGAATCCGTCTAAATCCAGCACCACAACGGCAAAAATCTCGCCGTCCATCAAGCCCATCAGGCTGGCACTGAGTTTTTTCTTGAAAGACACACGATTAGGCAAATGCGTCAGCGGGTCCAAATAAGCGCGATCGGCCAATTCCTTTTCATATTGTTTCTGTTCATTCATATCGGTAAAGGCAATGACTGTTCGCGAGAGCTTGTCGCTGCCATTTTCGCGCACCATTAAAAGCCGCCAGCGTACCCAGCGCGGATTTCCATTACACACCATCTGTGTATCAATCGTCATGGTATCCTCGGAATAGGTGCCGCGCAGGAAATGCTGAATAATTTCTTTCTGGGTAATGCTTTCTTCTGTTATAAGATCAACAAAAAAGCTCAAGTCCTTATCAGCAATATCACTTTGAGTAATACCCAAAAGCTCATGAAGATCACGCGAGCAGAATAATGTTTTATTATCATAAATATAGTCACAAAATCCGCTTCTGGTGGAATTGACGGCCAGCTGCCATCTTTCTTCGCTGGCGCGAAGGACTTCCTGAAGATAATTTTCC
>JAHHUI010000066.1 GCA_020024055.1 Spirochaetaceae bacterium
ATAAAAAATCAGTGCGTTTTATTCTCATTTTAAGAAAAGAACATTATCAGGAATATCTGGGTGAGCTTGAGCTTCTGCAGAAAAAATACAATGTCACTTTCATCACCATTGACAATAAGACTGAAGGGCCTTTATGCAGCATTTTATTTGCTAGGGATTTGATTAACAATGAAGAGCCGCTGCTGATTGCCAATAGCGACCAAGTGGCCGATTGCAGCGTGGATGAATTTATTGACGAGTGTCTGGGTCGCGGCCTGGATGGCTCTTTACTCACTTTTTATGAAACGGAAAAAAGCCCCAGGTGGTCTTTTGTGAAAACTGATGATCAGGGTCTTGTGCAAGAGGTGAAGGCCAAGGTGCCCTTTTCTTCGCAAGGCGTGGTGGGCTGGTATTTTTATACAAAAGGACGCGATTTTGTCGATGCTGCGATCGACCTTATTATTCATAATGATCGCGCCAATAATGAGTTTTTTCAATGCCCAACATATAATTACTCTATTTATCGCGGGAAGAGATTCGGCACATTTATGATTCAGGAAAAACAGATGCATGGCACGGGGACTCCCGAGGATTTGCAAAAATATCTTGATTTTTTGGGCGCGGATGATAATGAGTCATAAGATAGTCTATGCCTTTGTGGCCTTTGATGATATAGAGCTTTTGGAAAGAAAGATTAAATTTCTGTATACGGAGGAAGATTATTTCATTGTGCATTGGAATAAATATTCCCCGCGGGCAAAGCTGTGGCGCTTGAAAGAAGCGTTTAAAGATTATCCGAATGTGCATATATATTCAAAAATAAAAGTGGTGTGGGGCACAAATAGTATTCTGCTGGCCGTGCTGGAAAATATGCGCCGGGCCTTGTCTCTAATATCAGCGGGGGGGGGGGGCGATTTGACCATTTCATCGCGCTCTCAGAGCAATGTGTGCCGGTGAAAACCAAAGAATATATCAAGGCGCATCTGGCGAAATATTCGGGGAAATCTTTCATGGGAAGTTTTCATCTTATTCCCGAAAGCAATGGAGTGATAGATTCCTTCGCGATAACCAGATATGCTTTTCTCAGTTCATACACCGGGCATTTTCCTTTTTTTGTGCGTCTGGGGGTATGGATCAATCTAGCGGCAGATTTTTTTTATAATCTCATCTCTGTTCTGAAGAATACAAAGCGGACTCTCAATGTCATCAAACAGTCAAAGTCTTTTCAAGCAATGATCAGCAGCCGCGGAATAAAGAAGATTTTCCTGAGAATAAGATATACGGTTCTTTTCCCTCTTCAATTTGTGTTCAGTTCTTTGAACAGAGGGCGCTATATAGGCATGTATGGCCGTGCGTCTGAATTACGGAAATTGTGTACCGGCGGCACATTTTTAAAAACCAGAAGCTCCGGACCTGCGGCATGCTATTGCCCCGAAGATGTCGAGTTTTTATGCCGTGCGGAAAATATGAAGCTGGCCCAAAGCATGAAGCGTTATTTCGGGCCCGAGGAATATTTCGCTCAGACGCTGCTGTATAACAGCGAAACGCAGAGAAAAAATTTTCTGGATGAAAGCCTGTGCGCCACAGATTATTATATGCAGGGCCCGCAAGATGTGCTGTGCTATCTTGATCCGGGGAAAAAACTTGGCAAGGAGTGGCAGAATTATCAGTTCAGGCATATTTGCTTTCTGCGCAAGGTGAATGATTTCAAGATCTGGGATCTTGTGGAAAATCGACTGAAAGAGAATCTTGAAGAGAAGGGGGAAAATCAAGTATAGTTGGCAGAGACCGATTTATAAGCTCAAGACTTTGTCGCGGATGGGGAGTATTGACAAATATGGATGATGCCAAAATAAAAGGATGGCTGAGGCCTGTGTGGCGCAGGATATATGCCTGGATAAGCAAGGGTCGTCAATTCTTTGAAATGGATGATGATTCATGGAAGCATTATGCCAATCCCCTGAGTTTGTGGATACGTTTGTTTTGTTTTCCCGTGCTGGCCGTGGCTATTTATGCGCGTGTGTGGTGGGGGGCATGGTCATGGATCATTGTGCTTTTGTCCAGTTTGTGGATTTGGCTGAATCCCAAGATATTCCCCGCGCCGCACAGCACGAAAAACTGGGCCAGTTTTGCCACATTTGGCGAACGCGTGTGGCTGCATCGGCATGATGTGCCCATCCCTTATTCCCATCAATGGATCGCCAATGCACTTTCGGCGGTGATGCTGATTAATTTATTTCCTTTGGCCTATGGCCTGATTGAAGTGAATGCGGCTTTTGTTTTTTTCCCCGTGATGATACAAATGATTGCCAAGCTGTGGTTTTATGACCGCATGGTGTGGCTGTATACACAGGTACAGGCGGATAATCCCACCTATGCTTCATGGATGTATTAAAGCCTGTTCAAATATGGATTTTGTGTATAAAAAAGGGGCTTGTCGCCTGGCGCACAGTCTGCTAAACTTTCATACAGTAGATTATGCCCTATATAAAAGATATTTTTGATAAAAACTTCCTTGAATATGCCTCTTATGTCATTAAAGATCGCGCGATTCCCGATATTGATGATGGTCTGAAGCCCGTGCAAAGACGCATTTTGTATACATTATACAAAATGGACGACGGCACCTTTCACAAGGTGGCCGCAGTGGTGGGCCAGACAATGTTTCTGCATCCGCATGGAGATGCCAGCATTTATGAAGCTTTGGTCAATTTGGCCAATCGGGATCTTTTCATTGACAAGCAAGGGAATTTTGGCAATATCCTGACCGGCGACCCCCCTGCTGCGGCACGTTATATCGAATGTTCGCTGCTGCCTTTCGGGCGCGAGATTCTTTTTAATGATAATTTGACAGATTTTGTGCCCAGCTATGACGGCAAAATGAAAGAGCCTGTGGTTTTGCCCTGCAAAATGCCTTTGATTCTGATCCTGGGGGCAGAGGGCATTGCTGTGGGCATGTCGACAAAGATATTGCCGCATAATGTCTGTGAAGTGCTCTCTGCCGTGCGCAAATCTTTGCGTGGGGAAGAATTTTCACTTTCTCCCGATTTCCCCACCGGCGGCCTGGTGGACACCAGTGCCTATCAAGATGGCCTGGGCCGCATCACCACACGCGCCCGATTAGACCTGAGCGACCCAAAGCGCATTGTCATCCGCGAGCTGCCCTTTGGCTCCACGGTGGAAAGCCTGATTCAGTCTATTGAAGATGCAGCAAAAAAGGGCAAGCTGAAAATCGGCAGTATTAATGATTTCACATCAGAGCAGGTAGAGATTGAAATTGAGCTTCCGCGCGGCGTGTATGCCAAAGATGTGATCGATGCACTGTATGCTTTCACCAATTGCGAGACATCCATCACGGTGAACTGCCTGATGATTAAAGATCGCAAGCCACAGATTTTAACACTCACCCAGGTGATTGAATATCATGCCGACCATCTGTGTGTGCTGCTCACGCGTGAGCTGGAATTTGAAAAGAACGACCTGCTGCAAAAAATACGCCGGCGCACGCTCGAGCGCATTTTCATTGAAGAGCGTATTTATAAAATGATTGAAGAGCTGAAAACAGGGCCTGCCATTCAGAAAGCCGTGAAAGAAGCCTTGTTGCCATTTGGCGATAAAGAATTCAAGCTGCCCTTGCATGATGAGGATATTGAGCATTTGCTTCAGCTGCCCATTCGCCGCATCAGCCTTTTCGATATTGAAAAAAATCGCAAAGATTTGGCCGAAATGGAAAAACGTGTGAAGGTCATTAACAAGGCCCTCTCGGATATCACTGCGCATGCCTGTGCCTATTTAGACCAATTACTCGAAACATATCAAAGCCAATTTCCGCGCCGCACCGAATTGGCCAATTTTAAAAAGGTGGATGTGCGCGAGGCGGCTTTGCGCAATTTGAAGCTGCGCTATGACAAAACCAGTGGGTATTTGGGCTATGAAATCAGCAGCGGCGATCTCATCGGTGAGGTCTCGATTTACGATCGAGTGCTGGTGATGCGCGAAGATGCCAGCTATCAGGTGTATGAAGTGCCCAATAAAATGTTCATCGGGCCGGGGGCTTTATATGTGGCCCTGGCCGATAAAGAGCAGCTGGAAAATGTGATTTTTAACATTGTGTATAAAGATGGGGCAAATCAATACGGCTATATCAAACGCTTTAAAATCTTGCAGTTTCTGACGAATCGTTTATATACACATGTGTTGCCCGAAGGGGCCCAGCTTTTAGCTTTCGGCTTGGGAGACAACCTGGCCGTGATGCCCGAATTTACGCAGAAAAGCCTGATTAAAGAAGAGTTTTTCCCCGTGAAAAATTATCTTGTTAAAGGTGTGCAGGCACAGGGGGTGCGCCTAAAGTCTAAAGAAATTTTGAGCGCGCAATTTGTGAAGGAGAAAAAGTCATGAGCGCCTTGCGGGAAAAAATTATCACCACCCAGCCTTGGGCGCTGGTCACAGGGGCTTCCTCTGGCATTGGTTATGAGCTTGCGCGCACATTGGATGCACAGGGGTATCAGCTGGTGTTGGTAGCCCGCAGGGCAGATCGCCTGAAAGAATTGCAGGCCAGGCTGGAAAATGCCAGTTATATCTGCGCGGCTGATTTAGGCACGGCCGAGGGAATGCAGAGCGTGTATGATTTTTGCCTGTCGAAAAAAGTGGCCGTGGATGTTTTGGTGAATAATGCCGGCTTTGGGCATAATGGAGATTTTAAAGACGAACCGCTGGAGACAGCACAGCAGATGATTCAAGTGAATATCACAGCTTTGGTCACATTGACAAAATTATTCCTGCCGCAAATGCTTGAAAGAAAGCATGGACATATTGTTCAGATGTCGTCTGCGGCGTCGTTTTTTGCCGGGCCGCTGATGGCGAATTATTATGCCACCAAGGCTTATGTCACGTCATTCTCGCGTGCTTTGGCCTATGAAGTGCGGCCCTTCAATGTTTTTGTCACGGCCGTGTGTCCCGGGCCTGTACACACAGAATTCGGTGCCGTCGCCAAGGCCGGCAGCAGCCGCATCCTGAAAGATAAAGTCACCACACCCGATGAGATCGCACGATTTACCTGGAAAGCAATACAAAAAAAGAAAACAGTCGCCGTGCATGGCATGATTTTTTCATTTTTTATTACACTCAGCCGGCTTTTGCCTGCTAGTTTAATTATAAGACTTACGGCATTATTAAATAAAACAAAACCCAGAATAGGGTTAGACAGCCTGGGGGAAAAGTCATGAGGCAGAAAGGCATCATCGTAATCATCATTATCACAGCAGCTATATTATTTGGGTGCAGCACGACGGCGAAACTGGACGAACACCTGGTCTATAAGCAGCGCTACTTTTTTCGGCCCGGTGCCGACTATTACAGCCGCATAGACTTACAGGCATTGCGGCCTTTGGTGCGCCCCCTGGTGAAGGATTTGCCCATGTCCCAGCGCTTGCGGGTTCAGATGATTGCCGAGCGCACCAATCGCATTCTTGCTTATCGCATAGGCATTCGCCTGTATTCTCTCTTGGAAGGATCTTTCCCCAAGGGCATTATCGACAATCTGCTCACACGTCACCCTGAATGGCTGCCTCTGGAAGAGGATATCGATGGCTTTCGGCATTACAGCGCCAATCTGGAAATCGGCCTGCCCGAAACAAATATTGTCTATGCCACTACAGAGAGCCTGCGCGCAGCCTATGGGGCACCAGTTTTGCCTATTGAGAATGTTTTGCCCGCTTATGTCATTGCCGCCATGGAGAAAAGACCTTTTGTCATCTATCATCCGCGTGGAAATCCTATTTTTATTAAAGATAATTCTGAATTCGCCGACCTGCCGGATTTCGAGCTTTTGCTGACTATGTTTCCCTTGGAAGGTAAATTGTATCGTGTTGATGCAGAATTCACTGTGATAAACCCGGCCAATGCGGGGAGTTTTCCTGCCCAGCTGCAGTCTATGATTGACTGGTACAAGACGTATTATGTGGAATGGGCGCCTATGCTGGATGCCCTGACCATGAATGTACAGGGCAAGCAAGTCACATTCAGCGGAATATACAGCCAGGAAGACATGATTAGTCTGTCTGCCGATGCTGTGCGCATTGCCGTATGACCAATTTGGAAAATAATCGCTATATTACAGATTCTATGCAGGAAACAACGCCGAGCGGCAGCCCAAAATAATGCGCCGCAACCCTTGCAGGTCTTGAAAGATCTGTATATGTGAAAATCCGTGTTTCCTTAAATAGCCAGACAAAGCAAGCATTTGTGCTGGGTCTGCCTCCAGATAGATTTTCTGACAGCGATGCTGCGCCTGGCGGATGAGCTTTTTAATCAGTTTCAGGCCGTCTTTTCCTTTGCCGTTCAGGGCCAAAGGCGGCTCTTTCCAATGGCTGCGTTCTTTGGTCTCTTTGGGGGTCAGATAGGGCAGATTGGCAATGATGATATCGTATTTTTCCCCTCCCCCATGCAGCAGATTCGCCCGCAGAAAATGTGCATTGCGCGCATTCAGGCATTCTTGATTTTTTTTGAACATTTTTTCGCTGTGAGGGCTGATGTCACTGCCTGTAATTTGCCATCGCGGATATAATAGAGCCAGAGTCAAAGCCAATGTGCCCGGTCCTGTGCCCACATCACGCAAACTGGCATAAGAATCGCGCGCATAGGCTTCTTTAATTGCTTCAATCAGGCATTCACTGTCCGGCCGGGGAATCAGCACCCCAGGGCACACATGAAAAATATGATGATAAAATTCTTTTTGGCCGGTTAAATAGGCAATGGGATAACCCTGCAGACGCAGTCTTTTTAACAGATTGCATTGGGCAATAATAATTCTATTATCTGTAAAATCTGTGTCTCTTTTTGCTAAAAGCTCTGTACGGCTGAGATTGGCACAAAAACAGAGAATCAGTCGTGCATCCAGCATAGGTGTGTCGCAGACAGCAGAAAAATCGGCCGATGTGTCTCTGAGCCATTGATGATAAATCAGGCGGCGGCTATAAGAGTGCAATTTTCTGTAAAATTATCACAGTGATTGCTGTTATCACCGTGAGAATAATTAAAATCGCAGCGAAAGCAGGAAACCATTTATAGTCTTTGCGCATATGTATTTCGCCATTGGGTGTTTTCCAGCGCAACTGGGAAAAAATATGCATGATGATTAAAATAGTGAGGATAGCCGGTAAATAAAATGTATGGAAATCACGGATAATCATATGTTTTTTCCTGAAATATCCAGTGATGATTATGGCAATTAATGTGAGTATTAACCCTAAAATAATGCTGTATCTGGCCTTGGTGCCGGGGGCCGACATTTTTGAGGAAAAAGAATGGGCGATTACTTTTCTGACAGACCATAAATGCACAAGAATCAGAGCAACAATCACCCATAAACCATAGGACACATGATAAGCCTTGATCCAGGGGGCTATACGCCTGAACGGCCCGGCAAGAAACATGATGATGAAGGCTGTATATAACAAAACAACAACAATGCGTCGGAAGATAAGTTCTCTCGATGATGAAGAATTTGACATAAAATACCTTTAATTTTGCTGTAGAAAAATTGAAGATGTAATAAATCTTGTATAAGAAAAAAAGTAGCAGGGGAAGGACTCGAACCTCCGGCCTTCGGGTTATGAGCCCGACGAGCTGCCAACTGCTCTACCCTGCGATATCTATTACCAGGACGATGATAGGAGATCACCGGGATTTTGTCAACCGCCGAGAGGAATAATTTGCAATATTTTATTTAAAGTCTTGGCATTGAAGAGAATATATTGTAATATTACAACGTGTTCTTTAAAGGCGTACATAAATTAATTACTCAAGGTCTCCTTTTTTTCAGCAAAGACAAAGAGGGTGGCACCGCTGTGGCCGATCATAGAAAAAGCCGTGGCAGCGATGTTGTTGATCTTTTGTCGAAAGGCATGGCTGGGGAAAATATTCAGGAACACGATGCCGACTGGGGTGAAGTGGATGTACTTCTGCAGAATTGGCAGG
>JAHHUI010000067.1 GCA_020024055.1 Spirochaetaceae bacterium
CAGGCAAATTGCCCCTCATCATCTTCCCCCCCGGCGGCTTCTTTGGCAATTTGCCCCTGGGCATAGGCATAGTCGCCATGATAATAAACCGGCTTTTCTTTCACATGCAGCACATACTGAGCCAGGTTTTCAATGAAATAACGATCGTGACTGACAAAAATCACCGTGTCCGGATAATTCTGCAATGCCTTCAGCAGCACATCTTTTGTGGCCAAATCCAAGTGATTTGTCGGCTCATCTAAAAGCAAAACATTAAATGGCCGCAGGAAAATCTTCAGCAGCAACAGGCGTGCCTTTTCCCCGCCCGAAAGTCCGGAAATCGGCTTATACACATCATCGCCGGTAAAGAGAAATGTGGCCAGCAAATCGCGCACTTGCGCCTGCATATCCATCGGCGCTGCATATTCCACCTCTTCCAGCACCGTGGCACAAGTGAAAGGCTCGTGCGTATCTTCACAGAAATATCCCACCTGCACGCCGCTGCCTAATTTTAAAAAGCCCTGAAAATCTTTATCTCTACCGGCCAAAATACGCATCAGGGTCGACTTTCCCGCGCCATTCTCGCCGATCAGCACCAGCTTTTCTCCCCTGTTCACCAGCATATCCAGCCCAGAGAAAATCACACGCCCATCATAAGATTTTGCCAAATCCTGTACATACACGGCGCGCTCGCCGCATGGCGGGGGAGAGGGTATGCGAAAAGAGAACTTTTGCAAATTGGGCGGAATCTTGATCTCCTGCATTTTTTCCAATTCTTTCAGTCGGCTTTGCACCAGGGCTGCCTTGCTGGCTTTAGAGCGAAAACGCCGGACAAAGGTCTGAATCTGCTGTATGCGCTCTTCCTGCTTTTTTTTCTGTTCCAGCAAATAGTCTAATTCCTGCGCGAGTTTTTTCTCATAGGCTGTATACGAGCCGGCATAACGCTTCACCTTGCCGCAAAACAGCTCGAAAGTCTCTTTAGTTGTTTGGTCTAAAAAATAACGATCATGACTGATGAGCAAATATCCGCCGTTATAGCGCCTGAGCCAAGACATCAGCCAGTCAGCCGCGTCAATATCCAGATAATTTGAAGGCTCATCCAATAAAAGAAAATCTATTTTTCCCAGCAATATCCTGGCCAGGGCGGCGCGCATACGCCATCCGCTGGACAAAGACGACAAGGGCACATGAAACTGATCCGTGCGAAAGCCCAAACCGCGCAATGTAGCGTCGATCAGGCCCTCGCGCTCATAAAAACCACCGGACAAAAGCTCATCATACAAGGCAGTGCGCTCGGCCAAAGCTTCAGCCGTGCCCAGCTCATCTAATTGGGCAATTTTTTCTTCTGCGGCCAGGCCTGCTGAAAAAGCCTTTTGCGCCTCTTGATACGCGCTTAAGTGCAGGTCAACCGATTCTGACTGTGACATATAGCCGATATTCCAGTCTTCGGGACAGAAATAAGAACCTGAATCCGGCTGTTGAATTCCCGCCAGGATACGCATCAATGTACTCTTGCCTGCGCCATTCACGCCGGCCAGGGCTGCCTTGGTCTTTTCATTCAGGCACAAATCTATATTGTCTAAAAGGACACGCGCTCCATAGGCTAAACAGACATCTTGAAGGGCAAGATTAGGCATAATCACGACTCTCGTGTAACAAAAAAATCTATTTACGTAAATAGCTTAATTCAGGGGGCAAAACGATATTATTGCCATAAATATCTTCGCCATAGCTGTTTTCAGCCAGGATTTTAATATCCTGCAGCACACGCTTATCCCCTTCAAAAGTGACGTTGGCATCGATTTGCGCATCCATTTTTCCCATAGCCATATAGCGAATCATCACGCGCTTCACAAATTCAAAATAGCTCTCATTTTCCATGTCGGCAATATCGGAAAAACTGAAATCAGTGTCATACACCACCAGCTGCTTCTTTTCAAACATATCCAAAATTACATCACGGGCTACTTGTCTTTTCTGTTCGAAAGTTTCAGGCATGTCTTCATGCTGGTGAATAATTTCATTTTGTGTCAGCAAAGAAAAAATCTGTCGTCTTTTCTGGGCATTCAGCTCTTCATTGGCACGAAACAGCTCTAAAGGCATTTTCGCATCATAGCTGACATTATCCAATTTCATCGTCACATCACTGCCATAATGCGCGACAATTTTAGCAATCAAGGTGGAAGGGCGCACATGAAAACCGCGATAATTAGGCACATTCACAGTAATGCTGCCTGGCTCGGCATATTGCTTGAGCATATCCTGGCACAGGCTGCGTCCAACCTTGCGGAAATGATCTGCATAAGAAAGGCTGTAGGCCACCACCTTGTCTAAAATTTCCATGCCATTGGGAATCTCCAGCTCATGCAGCAGGCATGAACTCATTTTTTGATGGACATGGCGCTGATAATAATGCACACATAAAGTGGCTGATTCCAGCAGATTTAAAATTAAAGAAATATGATTGTACAAAACATTGATATTTGGGTTTTGGCTGCTGATATCGCTGCCATAGACAAAAGTATCGTACATGGACTGCATATTATGAAAATGTGTCTGCAACAGGCGCACATCTTCCTCTGTGAAAACCTCGGGGCTTAAATCCACCAAAGAGGGCACAGTCTGTGATTGCGTATAAATATCCAGCAGGCTGTTGCGTTCAGACAAACGCAGGAATTTCGTGGCCAGGGCAATCACTGTCAGCGAAGGCTTGGCTTCATGGCGCACACGCCGTGTCATTGGCAAGGTCACTGTCTGTTTCACAGATATTGGCGAGCCTGTGGCCGCGGCCATGGCCACCAAGGGCATTTCTTTGTATATATGATGTTTCTGTGCTTCTAAAATGCAATAATTACACCCGGCAAGCAGCAGCTCGCGCAGACTTTGCAGACATTCTTCGGTGTCGGTGGCAAATTTTTCGGGAACCTCCAGCAATTCCCATCGACGCGTATTTTCCTGCACAGAAATCAGAATATGACAGATTTGGCTGAAATTTTTTAGAAAAGCCACCGTGCGGCGATAGGAATACCAATAACGATTGCCCTGTGCATTGGCCGAATCTAAAAATTCTTCCACAGCACAGCTTTCCACAGCCAGATAATCCAGCAGCATGCGATCAATACCCTGGGGCTCCATTTGATAGCTGGCAACAGATTGGACCAATTCCAACATGCGCGCCGAACAAGCCTGCATGATTTTTTGAAATTCACGCTCGGTGGCATGCTTGCGTTGAAATAAAGATCGAATAATATCCATTGCACACCCCACGCTGATTCGGCAAATACAAAAAATACCTTAGTATTAATTATCTTTTTTTTCGTGTTTTTTTACAAGGGGCAAATCAACAAAAAACATAATAAATTTATGTTTTAGGGCAATTTTTCCACAGCCTGAAGCAAATGCTTCTTTTGCATGACGCGAATCTGTTCCTCTGGGCCCACCACCACTCTTTGTCCGTCCCAGATATGGCTGTGCAGGCGCTGCATGGCCTGATGCAGATCTTCACGTGTGCAGGCAAGCAAATGATTGCGCACGCTTTGGCGCATGTCGTCGTTAATGCCCAGGAAAAATCGCCGCAAAGTAATATTCAGTTTCTCTTCAATCGCTGCAGGGCGTATTTCTCGGCCGATCAGGCTGATGAGCGACTGGTCTAATTTATGATCTGTCAATCCGCGCGGCCTGCTCAACACATCTTCAAATACCTGCCAGGTTTCCTCCACATGCGGGTCTCGATAGCTGGTCATGATGAAAATACGATCCAAAGCCGCCAGATGCGCCTGCACGCCATAGGCCCCGCCCTTCATTCTCACTCTTTCCCACAAAGGCCCCGAAGCTAAATAATTCGCCAAAATCTGCTCGGCGGCGGCTTCTTTGCCGCCATAATGGCTGGCGGGCACAGCCATGCCCACAAAATTCACCTGGCTGGCGGCAATATACCCTGTATGTGTCTTTTTCCCCAGCTTAAACACCGGCACAGACTGCTTAAAATCCGGCCAGGCGGGCAAACCTTTCACCACATCAAAAACACAGCGCGCGGCATGATCCATCTGATGCTCATCGCTGGCCATAGAGACAATCAGGCCGTCTTTATGAAAAATCTGCGTATGCAGGCGATGCAGAGTGTGAATTAAATCCTGACAGGCTGTCTTATTCCTTTTAATAGACTTCAACAGCTTATGCAGGAAAAACATTTGGGCGGTGCCATGCCATTGTTCGTCGACAAAGCCGCTGGGGCTGAAATTCTTTACCAGGGCCAGGCTGGCCAAGCTGGAACCCGAATAGCTGAGATGCGCTTTATTATCATTAAAAAACTCCAAGACAATTTCTTTAATGCGATCAGGCACGTTGAAATCTGGGCTTAAAAGTGTCTTCATCATCACGCCCAGCGCGCTGTGAACCTGATGCGGCAAAGCCTTCAAAGTGACAATCACATGCAGATGCACATCGCCGTGAATATCCACCCCGCTGTCCAGGCTAAAAGAAAAAGAGGCTGCCGAACGCACAATTTCCCGGCTGGCTTCGTCATAGGACACCCCCTGCCAGCCCACACCGCCCAGGGCCCGGCACAACAGCGGAAGATAAATGAGATCCGCTCTCTCTAAATGATTGAGAGAAAATGCCAGCTTCCAATAATAAATGCCATGGGCCAGGCCCGGCAGCATAATCGCCGTCATGCCGTCTGTGCTCTCTTTGCGCCAGGGAATGCGCACCACCTCTTTGGGCACATCCGCGCGCGTCAATGCCGGCACAATATTATCTGCGTCTTTTTGTTTCTGATAGACTCTCAGGCGTGCAGCCTGTTTTTTCAATGCCTCTTTTTCCTGTACGCTCATGCGGGAAAACTGCTCTTTCAAGGCCAGACGATCCTGTTTCTGCTGCTGGGCCAGCAGACTGAAATCAGGGCGTGTAATCACCGTGCCGGCATTGTCATTTTGAAGGAAATTTTTCTCTAAAATAGACTCAAAATACCCATCCTGCAGGGCATCTTTCTTAAATTCCACCAGACTGTTTTCAAAAAACAGCGCCGAAAGCGGATCATGATCATATTGCCAAATGCGATACAGTCTTCTGGCCAGGCGCAGGCCCAGTGAGCCGCTGCGCACTTCACGCCGGCTGAATTCCACACTGGAAAGCGCGGCTTCAATCTGTGAACGAGGGATGCCCTCTTTCACAATGCCATGCAAAGCGCGATAGACGAGATCTTCCACTTTTTCTTCATTGGACAAGGGCACCTGGCGCAAGGCGGCGGTGAACAGCACCTGCTCAAAATCAAAAGCCATGCCGCTGATGGGCGAGACATCTTCGCCCAGGCGGCTGTTTTGCAGGGCATAATAAAACGGCGCCCCATTCGAGCCCAAAAGCAAATGATTCAAAGTTTCCCATTTTAAAAAGGCATTTTTTTCCCACACAGGCCCAAGGCGCCAATTCACCGAGACCGTGCTTTGCGGTGAATCGCCCTGTGGCGCGGCAAAATGCTCGATAATATTGCGTCTTTGCATAAAATCCTTTTCTACAGGCACAGACGGCAGAGCTTCTCTCTTTTCAAAAGAAGATAAAAATTCTCTATGCAAAAATTCTAGTTTTTCTTCCAGGGGAATATGCCCATATAAAAAAATACGACAATTGCCCGGATGATAGCATTGCTGATGAAAATCTTTTAATTCCTGCCAGGAAATTTGGGGGATAAACTGAGGATTGCCGCCCGAATCGAAACGATAGGCTGTGGAAGGAAAAAGAGAACGTGTGACTCCGTCGGCGGCAAAATTGTCATGACTGGAATACACGCCCTTCATTTCATTGAACACCACACCCGAATGCACAAGTCTTTGCCCCTTGATCATCAGGCGATGCCCCTCTTGGCAAAAGGCTTCTTCCTTCAGCAGGGGGAAAAATACCGCATCGCCATAGACAGACATCAGATTGAAAAAATCTTTTTCCAAGGGGCTGGCCGCCGGATATAATGTGCGATCCGGATATGTCATGGCATTGAGAAAACTTTGCATGCTGCCGCGCAGAAGCAGCAGAAAGGGGTCTTTCACATGATAGCGCCTGCTTCCGCACAACACTGTGTGCTCAAGAATATGCGCCGTGCCGTGCTCATTGAGCGGCGCTGTGGAAAAACCAAAGCAAAAGAAATTTTCAGTGTCGTCATTCTGTAAAGCAATGATGCGCGCACCGCTTGCCCGATGCTGCAGATGCACCACAATGCCATTGTATTCGGGGATCTCTTTTCGTTCTAATTCAATATATTCGCCCATAGTCTTTTTCACACTCGGCACAGCCCCCCTAAAATCCTTAACAAGAAAGCCGATAATATGAAAGATAAGGCCTTAACTCTGGCCTTGACCAGAATAATCTTCTTGCCCTATAATCGGGTGCACAAGTGAAGCAAATTAATATCACAGTTTTATTCCTCATGATATTCTGCCTGATGCAACCTGTGCTGGCCGCCGATGAAGATCGCTATGCTGGGCTGTCACAGGAAACTCTATACTATCTGCGCCAATCATACGAAGAGCTGGCCGAATATTTTACGGCCAAGGGTGATATCAAGCGTGCCAATGAAATGCGCGAAAGAGCCGCCGCGGTGCCCGTATCAGAGGAAACACTGCGCAATCCGCCCCTGCATCCTTCGCGCGTGAATACAGACGATCTGCCCCAGCCCAAAGCTCCCATACGAAAAAGAGAACGAAGTGAGCAGGTGCTGCGCGTGTATGAGCGTAGCCCGGCACAGACAGAATATTTACAAAATGAACTGAAAAACCTGCAGAAACCCGATCCAAATAATCTGCGAGAAAGCGCAATTTATCTTTTGAATCGTTATCTTTTGGGCCTGACAACAAAAAATCTTCAGGCTGTCAGCGCATTTTTTGCTCCTTATGTGGAATTCCCGGGCTATGACCAGCCTTTATCTAAAGAGGAACTGACTCGACTCTATGCCGAATTACTGGCCACTTATCAGCTGGATACTCTGAATGCGGGCGATTTTTATCAGCTGGATATGGCCCCGCAGCTGCGTGAATTGGATGAAAATCGCATGGAATACATTTTACATGCCCAGGGCAAGCCGTCTGCGGCATTGCAGAATTCAGGATATTGGCAGCAGTTTTTTGGCAATGTTCATGTTTATACTTTCACCAAGCAAGGCACAGACTGGTATCTAACCAGCCTGCGCACTCTGCCGCTGGAATAGGTCCTGATTTTTGGAGAAATCACGCGCATGTTGTTGCTTAGCCACATCAATGAACCTGCCGATCTGAAAAAACTGCCAGCCGCACAGTTGAACACCCTGGCTCAGGAAATACGCGAATTCCTGATTCAGCATGTCAGCCAGACAGGCGGACATCTCTCCAGCAATCTGGGCGTGGTGGAATTGACCCTGGCCCTGCATTATGTCTTCAACAGCCCAGAGGACAAAATTATTTTTGATGTGGGCCATCAGGCCTATGTGCATAAAATCCTGACCGGAAGAAAAGACCAATTCGATTCCCTGCGCCAGAAAGACGGCCTCTCGGGGTTCACGCGGCGCTATGAAAGCCCGCATGATATGATCAATACAGGCCATGCCTCAAACAGCATTTCTTTTGGCCTGGGCATGCTGGCGGCAAATCATATTAAAGGCGACAAGAATAAAGTGATCTGTGTGATTGGCGATGGAGGGCTGACAGGCGGTATGGCTCTCTCGGCATTGAACAATGCCGGGCATATGAATAAAAACCTGATTGTGATTGTGAATGACAACAATATGTCCATCAGCAAAAATGTGGGCGCTCTGCATAATTATTTAAGCCGCCTGACCACCACAGGGCAATATGACAAAATACGCCGATT
>JAHHUI010000068.1 GCA_020024055.1 Spirochaetaceae bacterium
ATAGTGCCCCCTTCATTCAAAGCAATATTAGCATTATCCAGCAAGGTCTGTGTAATCATCTGTTCAACCAGCTGTAAATCCTGCTTTTCTGTGTTGCTAAAAGGCAGAACAGAAGGAAACAGCTGATGACAAGAAAGCATTTCATTGATAGAGCCACTGATAGAAATGAGGTCTTTTGCATGGGCTTTATCCATGGCCACGCGCCCAGACAGACGCGCAATATCCTGAATTTTTGCCAAATGGCTGCGCACAAGCTTGAGTGTTTCAGGAGACTGATAAAACTGATCGACAAGAGCCAGGCGTTCGTTAATTTTCTGCACATCGCTCAAAGGCTCTTGCAGCCAAGTGCGCAAAAGGCGCGCGCCAGGAGCCGTGAGAGTCTCGTTGAGAAGATGAAACAGTGAAGTTTCTGTGCCCCCGTGCTGGGAATAAAAAATCTCCAGGTTTTTTCTCGACTCTTCATCAATGACAAGGCCGCCTCGAAATTTTTTCTTGCCCAGTGATTGTATATGCGGTAGATTATGGCGTGTATTTTCTTCCAAATAGGATAACAGTGCCCCGGCCGTGGCCAAAGACACCTCACCCTCGTCAAAACCGAAACCTTTCAAGTTGGTCGTGCCGAAATGATGCATCAACTGCTTATAAGCTTGCTGCTCGTCAAAAAACCAATCTGGATACTTCGAGACAAGAATATTTTTGCTGATAAAAAGGCTTTCCAAAGCCGGATCCAGCAAAGATTCCTGCACCAGTATTTCCTTTGGTTCCAGGCTGTCTAAATAATCACTGAGCCATTCCTGCCAGCTTTGATGATGGGAAAAGGCAAAAAATTCACCTGTTGAAACTTCAATATAAGAAAATGAAAATTGCTTCTGCCGCAGGGCAATGGCGGCAAGGTATTTGCTGGCGCTGTTTTTTAAAATGGCATTACCCATAGAAGCAGCTGGGGTGAGGATTTCCACCACCTCGCGTTCAACAATACCTTTTTCCGGGGTGCCAACCTGTTCACAGATAGCCACCTTGCGTCCAAGGGCAAGCAGTGCCTCTAAATAGGTTTCGCTGGCATGGCTAGGCACACCGCACATGGCATAACCATGCCGCGAGGTGAGAGTGAGGCCCAAAGCCTTGCTAGCCCATTTGGCATCCTCATCAAACATCTCATAAAAATCGCCCAGGCGAAAAAAAATGACAACACCTCTGTAGCGGTTTCTCAAATCAAAGTATTGCCGCATCAGAGGTGTCAAGGCCAATTTATCATCTTTCATAGCCGCACCTCTACATTCTCAGCAGACTAGCGGGACAAATGAGCAATCACCTCATTTGTAATATCAACTTTATCCGTCCAATAAATCAAATCACCACTGTTTGATGCAAAGATTAATGTGTAGCCACGCACACGGGCCACAGCGCTGACCGCGCGGGTGACCATGTCTTGCACGCTGCCATCATCACGTGAATCTTTCTGCACTTTGCGGATCTGATTACTGGCGTTGGTGTGAAAAGTCTTCAACTCTGCTTCTTTTCTGCGAATTTCCACGGCCAGCTCATCTGCCAGGGAAGTATTAGAATTATTCATAGCGGTTACACGTTCTTCTTTCAAAGACTGTATTTCTTCCTTGCGGCTCATAATTTCTGTGTTCAGCTGTTGTCGCAGACGATCCAATTCTCTGGCCGAAGGATCAGAAGACTTTGCCGCATCATAGACCCTTTTTAAATCAACCACACCGATACGGGGTATGACATTGGAACTGACCTGGGCCGAAAGGCTCATCATTCCAGAAATGATTAATAGGCTAAAAATAGTAAAAATCTTAGGCATTTGAACCTGCATGAAAATATACTCCTCGTGAAAGTATGATTCACTTTAATACATATCAACAGAAAATACAATGGCTATATCCAATCCAGCCTTGGCAAAGGTGGGCGAACGGCCCGGGTTCCAGTTAATCCACTGTGGGTTGCCTGGTTCATTGATGCGGAATCGCTTCACCAGATAAATACCCATGGGGAAACTGGGAATGCCCACGCGCAGGCCGGTGGCCAAAGAGCCGTAGAAATAATTATACCAGCCCCTGGTGTCCAGCAATGCTTTTTCATCCGTCCAAAGGAATACAAAATCAGCAAAAGTATCCCAATATAATAAACTTCGGAAAATATCCATGCTAAATTGAACACGACTTTCCCATAACAGGCGTCCATCGGGGCGGCTGTAGTCCGACCAGCCAGGCCCGATGAACATGCCATCAAGCACAAAGTAATTGCGTTTAGCATCGCGCACGGGCAGGCCAAACTGGCTGCCCAGCCAGGAAAATGCGCTGTGGAATTTGAAATGCCAGTCCATTGTCCAGGCTGTTCCATCTTCGCTAAAGCGAATTTTGGGGAAAGCATAATGATAATCCAGGCGTGTCTGCGACTGCAGATATGTTCGATTTCCGCCCAAAACACCACCGGCCAGATAGAATTTCTGTGACACAATAAAGCCATTGAGCGGATTGGAGGGATTATCACGTGCATCCCAGGCCACCTTGGCCCACAGGCCGTCATTAAACACCCAGCGATTAAGTCCGTCACGCACTTCTTTATAGGCCGGGCGGAAATTATATTCATCATAAGCAATATAATCAAAGCCAATTTCCACACCACCGTTGAAACGCAAAAATCCGTAATTCAGCGGATAGACATAACCGGTGAGCACACTTCCGACAAAGCGATGGGAAAAATATTCCATGGAAAAGGCATCATCATAGCCATAATATTCAAAGTCACGCATCAGGCCCAGATTGCGTATTTCATCTGCAGTGGGCTGGGTGCGCCCTGTGGTGGGGTCGGAAAAATATTGCCCCGCCTTTGGCCCGCTGGTGTATACATAGGCGCCTGTATACGGATCAGGAATATCTTCTGTTTCAAAAATAGGGAACATAATATCCTGCGGTGCTTTGAATTTATTGAATTCATAAGCGATGCTTCCGCCCAAGCCCCAGCGTGTATTCTGCAAGCGGGGATTGTAAAAGCTCAGACGCACAGTGGCCAGATCCTGATTGGCCTGTGCTTCAATGCGTGCATCATAGCCATAGCCCAAGAAATTACTCTCTGCCAAAGTCAGCATGCCAGAAACGGGAAAACTGTCATAGCTGCCTCCAATAGTCAGACCAAACATGACCTGGGCTGTTTTCCCCTCTTCCACCTCGAAAGACAAACCCACCAGGCCAGGGATTTTCCCAGGGGTGACATTGGGCGTGACAGAGGCAAAATAGCCTGTGCTCATCAGATTTTTATAAGACTGTAAAAAGGTGGAATATGAATAAATATCACCAGGCTGTATTTCTAGCTCGCGCAGAATGACATGTTCCTTTGTTTTTGTATTGCCGCTGATGGAAATACCCTCGACATAGGCACGATCATATTCTTTAATATCAATGAGGAATTTCACCTCCTGCGAAGAGGGATCACGAATTTCCTGCATATCATAATTATTATAAATATAGCCGTCATTCAGATACACCGCCTGCAGGCCCTCGATAAAGGCACGTTCTACGGCTGTTCTGTCTATCACATCACCCACTTTAAATTTTTCAAAAAAGACAGTCAGTTCATCGGTATCAAAGACTTTATTTCCGCTCACCTGAATTCCGCCATAGCGCCAGCGATCGCCTTCGCTGATGACATAAATAATTTTGATATAAATGACACGATCTTTTTCATCAACTGTTCTCTCAACGCGCACATCAGTGACTTTGGCGTCGATAAAGCCCTGACTGGCATAATAGGCCCGCACGGCTTCACGGTCAACACTGATATTATCTGCCTTAAAAAACCCTTTTTTGGCAAAGCCGCGTTTTTCCTGACTCATGCGTTTTTGCAAATCTTTCAGGCTGCCTTTGGTTTTAGGATCGGCAATCAGCTTATCCACTCCTTCAAAGACAATATCATCGACAACCTCGGGCATGCCTTCATTCACATCGATGCTCACATTCACCAGGCCTGTGGGCGTTGTGGTATGAGAGACCTTCACCACGGCCTTCAAATAGCCTTTATTGACATATTCTTCTTTAATCTTTGCCTCTGCCTCGCGCAGGTCAATCAAAGTGAAGGGCTGGCCTTCTTTCAGGTTAATCTTTGACTGCACATTAATCAGCTTGGCACCGGTGATTTGAATTTTGCCCAGGATGGGGTTTTCCTTCACCACGGCTAAAAGCTGGACAGAATTGCCGCTGATGGAATCGACATAGATTTCCACCTCGCTGAAATATCCGGAGACCTGAAGGCGCCGCTGAATGGCATCGGGCATAACAGGGTCTAATTTTTTTCCCTGAAAGCTGCCAACAATGGCGACGGCCCTTTTTTCGCTCAGGTTCACCAAGCCTTCAAATCGAATTCTTCTGATAGTTTTGCCAAAAGGATCTACTTCCTGTGCACAGATCACGGATGAGATACTGATGAGAAAAAAGAGAAAGACACAGGTCTTGGTCAATAGCTTCACGGCAACTTACCCGCCTGAAGAATTCTGCCGCCCATAATTAGAAAATTGTTCACGCAAATCCTTCCAGTCTCTGAATGCAAATGTCTTGGAAAATGTCAATGTGACTTCTGGTCTGAATTTCCAATAATTTTCTGACAATCCATCTTTGCTATTTTGCATAGGATTGAAGGCCCAGTCAACTAGGAAGAGCGGGGTATTGATCTGAAAATCCAGATAAAAATTCACTTTCAGCTGGCTGGCATCTGCATAACGCGAGAGTGCATTGCTTTTCTCAAGGTCAATTTTTGTCTGGAAGAAAAGATTTCTGTCTATATATGTGCCAAAATAAACTGATGTGCCGTCTAAATAGCGTATGAAGTTATCTCCTCCGCGGGCCAGCTGCTGCTGGCTTAAATCATTCTGTATAGAATTCGCCAATTTATCCAGGGCAAAATTACTAATGAAATTTGTCTTGACTGTCACTGTATCAATGAAAGGTATAAAGCGTACAGCATTTTCCACCATGCGCGACACCGTACCCCCCAGACTGTCTGTCCCGGTGCGGATAATCTGTTCAAAAGCACCCAGGCTGCTATTGCTGTTCAAGTTATTTCTCTCGCGATCGGCTTCGTTATAAATAGACTGGGGATAATTTGTATCCACCGCGCCGCTAGACATGTTGTATAAATCACTGCTGCTGGTGGAAATACTGGCACCAAGAATAGCCATAATCTGTTCCTGAGACAAAGAGGGAATCGCGGTGAATGTGGGATTGTATGTATCAAGCACATGATTTTGAAAATGCATGGTTACCACACGATTGGTGATGCTGTCTACACGATAATCGGCCTTCAGATCCAGATAAGGGTTGAATTCAGAGTTTTTGTCCAACAGAATAGTGCCGCCTTCCTCTATTAAAAATTTATTATCAAAATAATTGATCTCCCCGCGGTTAATACCCAAGACTCCTTCCAAATAGGCTGTTTTGTCGCCCCCGGCGGTGATATCCATGTATAAATCGACATATTCTCCGGGATTCAGCGTGGCCTGAATCGTGGGCAAAGCGCGTGAGGGCGCATAAAATGTGAAGTCGCGCCCGGCAATTAATGTGAAGCGATCTTCAGGGTTGGCATCTCTGCGGGCATTATAGTTTTCTATATCTTGTGCCTGCATGGAAACAAAACGAAATGGCGAGATGCCCTCGCTCTGCACTGCATCAGGATTGTTATAAGAAATATTCCTTCCCGAAAGCACTGTATAGCCTGGAAGCCGCACTTTATACACAATATTCTGCTGTGTATCTTCACTGGTACTGATGTATTTTGTCAGACTGGCCAGGCTTCCCTGGGCGGTGGGGAATTCCAGTCTTCCTGATAAATAGCCCATGCGTGCATCGCCTTCATACTGGGCCCAGCCCAGCACTTTGCCGCGAAACTTGACATAGTTCAAAATATCAAAATCAAAATTAGCCCCGCGTCCGCCGCGTATATCCACATGGGCCAGATAAGAAAAATTTTCCTTTGTCAGATTCACCGTGGTATTCACCAGCATATGCGTGCCCTGAGACAAATTAAAAGCCCAGTCTTCTATGCGCATCACGCTGTTGCGAATGACAATTTGATGATCCAGCTTAAAATTATGCCCGGGGGAAAATGCACTGCGTATGCCGCCGGTGAGATCAATAGTGCCATTGATAAGATGATTGCTGTCAATCAACAGATTGCCATTGAATCGGCCCTTGGTGAAGCCAAGAATGCGCTGGCCGGAAACAGGCATAATCAATAAAGGATTGAGAAAACCCAGCAGGCCGGAAAAACGACTGATATCAATGAAAAAATTATCTGCGCTCAGGCTGCCCTTGGCCTGCACAAATAATGAGGTGACATCATCATCCAGATGCAAGGCAAAATCACGCTTTTCCAGGCCAAAGACAAAATCCAGCTTCAAATCACCTTTGCTTTGGGCACGAATTTCTTTGTCTGCGCGCTCAAGGGCAATATTGTAAGTAGGAAGAAAAACCCTTTCATTGACAATAATATCCTGCGTTTGCAGCAGCATAGAAAAATCATGTGCAAAAATCTCTCCAAGCGAGCCTTTATTTGCCTCTGAAGAGGGTTGGATCGACATGGTGATGCCTGTTTGGATACTTTCTGAAATATTGCGTATCTGCGAACTGACTTCCAAGCCGCCTGTGGCAAAATTGGAGAGAACAACCGGTCCCAGGAATTTCCATTTTCCATATTGAATATGATTGCCGAGAATTTGAAATCCATTCTCATTCACAGACAGCCCGGTGTCCACCGCCAGGCGAAGATTTTTATAAAACCCCTCAAAAAGCATATAGCCATCGATCTGTGGGCGGCTTTGCGGCATTTGAAAAGATAAATTGGTGGATAAAATACCCTCCAGACCCTCCACTCTCAGGCGCTGGACAGGCAGGCGATATAAAGACAGCTGGCCCTGCCAGAATTCATCATAATACACCTGAAGAAGAATATTCTCGCCATTATCACCGGCCAATTCCATCACACCATCCACCTGCATATCCGAATCACTTTCATACAGGCGATAGCCCATCTGCCCGCTCAGGCGGGAGATATTATCCTGGAAAACGATGCTCTCAATCTTGCCTCCGTCTGCTGCGATCTGAATATTGCGCATTTCCAAATCGCTGACATTGCCGCGCACATGCAGGCGATTGAACAAAGCTGTAAAGCCATTCTGCCAGGATGCACTGCCTATAAGGCTGGCTTTCACATCTTTTTCGCCATGGCGGCCCAAAAGCAGATCCTGCACATTTAAATACAGGCTTTTTTTATCAAACTGCACAGACAATTCGCCCGTATTGCCCAAAATCTGCACAGAATTGGCGGTATATTTGCCATGAATCTGATAATCCGTGTCACTCACATTTAAAAGACCATTGAACTGTGAGGAATTGAGCTGTGTATTGAGTGTCAGGCGAGTGAAAAACCCTCCCCAGATAATCATCAGATTAGAAATATTCACCTGGTCACTATCCACGACAAAAGACGAAGAAATCATGCGCTTGTCAGTTTGGCTGAAGTCGAAACGGCGGCCATCGACAAAAAAACCCTCTGGGCGCAGAGTCAGCAGAATATCCCAGTTAATCAGCCATTTAGCCAAAAAAGAAGGCAAAACCTTGGATCGCACCAATTCCAGCAGGGGAAAATCTTGC
>JAHHUI010000069.1 GCA_020024055.1 Spirochaetaceae bacterium
AACGCGGTGTCAAGGGATTATTTTTCAAGCAGACTCTTTTTTCAGATTTGGGTTTTGAATATGTGGGGCCTATTCATGGGCATCATATCAAAGACCTGATTTCAGTATTGAAAAATGCCTCTATCATCGACAGACCGGTGGTGGTGCACACAGTGACAGAAAAGGGCCATGGATATCCGCCTGCGATGCAGCAGCCTTCTTTATATCATGGGGTCACGCCTTTCGACACACATACGGGTCTGATGAAAAGCTCAGCCTCGCCGGCAAAAACATTTACCAATATTGTCAGCGAAACATTAATTGAAGCGGCACAAAAAGACGATCGCATCGTGGCGATTACAGCGGCGATGCCCGACGGCACGGGCCTTTCTGCATTTGCGCGGCATTTTCCTTCTCGTTTTTTTGATGTGGGCATTGCCGAAGAACATGCGGTGACTTTTGCCTCGGGCCTAGCTCTCTCGGGAATGAAGCCCGTGGTGGCCATTTACAGCACATTCATCCAGCGTGCCGTGGATCAAGTGATCCATGATGTGGCAATGCAGGGTACCTCACGCGTGGTGTTTTTGATGGACAGAGCGGGCTTTGTTCCTGCTGATGGGGAAAATCATCATGGTTTATATGATATTTCTCTTTTCCGTGGAATTCCAAATTTAAATGTTTTGGCACCGGCGACGGGCAATGAATTGCAGGCAATGATTCTTTGGGCCCTGCGGCAGAAACGATCTACCCTGATTCGCTATCCTAAAGATCATATCCCGCCCGAAGAGCTTGGCTGTGAAGAGGCTATTCACCTGGGTCGCGGCGTTTTCGTGCGCCAGCATAAAGGCGCGCCTATTCTTTTTATTTCTGTGGGTGCTGTTTTGTCAGAGGTTTTATCTGCCACAGATATTTTAAAAGAAAAACATAAAATTAACTGTGATATTTTCAATCTACGCTTCATTGCTCCCCTAGGCGAAGAAGAACTGGGAGAAATTATGCGTAATTACAAAGCCGTGATTGTTGTGGAAGAGGCATCTAAAATTGGTGGTGTGGGCGAGCAGATTGCACAGATTGCCGTGCATATGCGCCATCCTTTCCTATTTCGGCATCTGGGTGCACCAAGTGAATTTCTTCGCGCGGGCACACGAGAAGAATTACTGAAAGCCGGAGGACTGCATCATCAAAATATCGCCCGCACAGCACTGAAAACATATAAAGATGCACGTGTGCGTCAATATGCCAGCAAAATTGCTATTGGAAAAATCATTTCTTAGCTCTTTCTTAATAGAGCATTGTTGACGATATTACAGAGCAAGGGTATTGCCTAGATTAATCAGGGACACTATTATTATCTCTGCACCCGGTTAAAGCCGGTCATTACCACGCTGAATATTGAGAGGACATGGAAATATGGAATTTTTCTCTGAGAATTTACAATCAGAAAACAGCCTGGGCGGCCTGGATGTCAGCAAACTGTCTCAAGATCAGCTGAACAAAATTGCTTACAATATCTGGCTTATTTATTCGGGTAATTTTATTACCGAACGTGACCGCCTGTCAAAATTATCCAACATCAATATTGAAGAGGAAGAAGCCCTGGTGCGCGCCAAGGAAGTAATGAAGCATACTTCTTCTTTAGAAACTGTGCACTCTGAAGCCTTGAAATCGGTGCGTGGCGCTGGTGATGTGGGCTCTTCAGTATTAAAAGAAGTAAAAGATCTGCGTGACTTTATTTCACAGATCAGTGACTCGGTGAAAAATATTAACGACATTGCCGAGAGAGTGCATGTTCTTTCCTTGAACGCGGCTATTGAAGCAGCGCGCGCAGGCGAACGCGGTAAAGGTTTTGCCGTGGTATCGAGTGAAATCCGCAGCCTGGCGGGCTCTACAGCCCAGCGTGTTGATGAAATTAGTGAATTTATTCGCCACTCGGCCTCGACAGTAGAACGCGTTGTTGAGGGCATCCAGTCTACAGTCAGCACAGTCACCAGCACGCATCATCAGCTGGGCACCGCCGGTGAACATATCAAATCGGCAGAAAATCTGGCTGTGAAAGTGCGTGATGAAATTAAGAAAAGCCATACTATTCGCCTGATTGACAATGTGCGTGCAGAGCATGCCTCTTTGCGTGTGAATGTGTATCAGGCCATTCTCAAAGGTGAGTCTTTAAGCGAAGATAAAATCCCCAATTCTCACAACTGCCCTCTGGGACGTTGGTATCGCGAGAATAAAGGTGCCAATGCTTTCTCTGACCTGACCATTTATCAACAGTTGGAACGCCCGCATGAAGATTTTCATAACAGTATCGATGGTCTGCGCCAAGCCATTAATCAAGACAATCCCGCTGAAATCAATAAGCATATTGAAGCCCTGGAGGCTGCCAATAATCAGATCTCTGGTATCCTGATGGATGTGATTAAGAGCATCGAATAATGCCGTTTTCTTTGCCTGATTTGCAGCCATTAAAATCCGCATGCCGCATTGTCTGTAAAGATGTGCTGCGCGTGCAGCAAGGGGAAACGGCCCTGATCATCACAAATCCCCAGATTGAGGTTTACTGTATCAGTCTGGCCATGTATCAGGCTCTGATAGATCAGGGCGCCTGTGTCAGCATGATTGTGCAGCCGATTAAAACAACATTAGACTTTTGCGAAGACAGCGTGGCCCAGGCCATCCGCAGCAATCCCAAGATTCTCATCAGCCTGAGCGCGAATAAATTGGGCAAAGACAAAGCAGCCATGAAAAATCCATATATCGTTGATGATGTGCCTGTCGACAGCCATTTTCAATATTTGCTGGCCAGCAAACAATCACGCGGCTTTTGGGCCCCGGGCATCACGCGTGAGATTTTCATCTCGGCTATCCCTGTCGGCTATAGGCAAATGAAATCAGATTGTCAAAAACTCAAAGAGCAGCTGGATGCGGCTGTTTCTTTGCATATTGCCACGCCGGCGGGCACGGATTTGCATGTAGACATCAGCGGCCGTACAGCCTTTGTAGACGATGGTGATTTTGCTTCGCCAGGGCTGGGCGGTAATCTCCCTGCAGGAGAGGCTTTTATCAGCCCTTCTCTCTATAAAGCCCATGGCCGCATTGTCTTTGACGGCTCATTGGCCCTTAAAGACGGTACTATCATGGCCAAAAACCCTGTTGCTCTTATTGTGAAGGACGGCCTGGTGACAGAAATCACCGGCCAGGAAGAAGCCAGACAACTGGAAGAAACATTGCAGCATGGGGAAAATCTGGCGCATCAATTTGAAAAAGAAGGCAAAATAAAAACAGGTGAAGGCGCTCGGTATGCCAAAAACGCACGCCACTTGGGTGAAATCGGTATCGGCGTGAACCCTAAAGCCCGAGTCATGGGCAATATGCTCATCGATGAAAAGGCCGGCCATACCTGCCATATCGCCATCGGCTCGAATTATGACGAAGACGGCCCCTCGCTGATTCATCAAGACTGTGTCTGCCTGAATCCCATTATCACGCTGACCTATGCAGACGGCAATAAAAAAGTCTTAGAAATACCCTAGCTCTCATTCATTCACAATTTTTACAAGAGACAATTTTCTTATTATTCCTTAAAGTATGATAATACTGCCGCAATTTATTTTTGGCCCCTGTATTGTCTACTAATTCTTCAATGCAAACCTTAAAGATTTTCATTTGACAGCAATAACACAGCGACTGAGGAGCCTGATGATAGAATCGATCTTTATGATGAATAACTTCAAGAGCAAATTGCCAGGCCCAAATTTCCTCCTCATCGTCAGGAGACAAATTACTCGAATCAAAAATTAGTTGAGGTGCTTTGATACGGCCTTGGAGAATATCCACAAGATTTTTTCTACGGTAAAAAATATGTCCCAGTTCATGAGCTATCAGAAAACGCAGCTTTTTTTCAGCATCTTTATCTACATAAGCTTCGGGATCATATTCTACCTTAGCCACGTAATTCGCATACAGCATCCCATCTTTTTCACGCTCGAGAGAGATTATTCTGACTCTGGCAGGACATTCTAAGCCTTTATTAGGCAAAAGTTTTATTTCAAAGCGTCTTAATATATGATGCGTATACAGATTCCGCGCGGTTTTGCCTTTCGCGTCTTCTTTTGCACTAAGAACCTCTATTAATTCTTCATTGATATCATCAGAAAGTACACGTATATAATGGGAAAGATAATAGGGTTTTATCTTTTCTGTGAAAAATGTATTTATCTCCTCAGAGGCGGGTATATATTGCTCCATACAATTATGAAAAACCTAAATCATCTAGGAATGAAGTCTTTTCAGCTTCATATATCATTTTTAGTTGTTGTTCCTTAGAGAGTTTTTCTCTTTTAAACCTTGGATTTTCAAGCGAAGCATTCAGCATCATCAGGCAATTCATAGCTTCACGTAATATTTCTACACGGCGCTGTAGATCAGAAACACTATATTGTTCAAAAATATTATCAATATCCTGGCGCGATGTACATTCTCTTAATGTATTAATAAGTTCAGGATTACCCAAACCCGCATCAACTTCATCTGGATCATTATCTGAATCACAAGAAGGTTTTCCATCAGTTTTTAAAATATTTAAAGAACTGTAATCATTCATTTTGAACATACCCCCTAAAATCTTGATAAATATCCACAGGATCTAAAGCAATACGATGGGGCGCATGAGGATCTTTACAGCTCGCCTTGCGCCAAGCTCCATTCTCATTATGAGACCATTTGCTTAAAGCCGCGGCAGACCATGTTCCCCATTCTATAAATACAAATTTAACCAAAGGGATATAAGGCTCAAAATTGAATGTTTTATATTCTTGTATAAAAAAATCATGATGATCTTTTTGTGCATAAAAAACTTGTGGAAAAACAGGGCCATGGGGCCAGCAATATGGCTTTTCATCAAATAAAAAATCTTTCCCCTGAGAAACAGCTAAATGCAAACCATAACAAATATAGGTCCATTTCTGGATTTTAGTTAAATTAGGGGTAATGTTTTCATTTCTGGCATATCGTAAAATATAAGAAGAAAATTGAATACTTGTAGGCAAATCATTGACCATTTTCACCCAAGCTCCCCATTTTTTACAAAAATACAATTTTACGAAAATATAGCACATTTTAAATTCGAGAGAAAGAGGTTTCCCAATTTATCATAAAAGAAAATAAGCTGCTTGGGTTTAAACTTACTTTAGCCCTCATTCACCAAGACGGCGCGAATGCGGCGCACCCCGCGGCTGGACGACTGCTCTTTTTCTATTTTGAAACGCCCTAAATCCTTTAAATGCTGCACATGCGGCCCACCGCACACTTCAATGGAAAAATCGCCGATGAAATATACTTTCACCACCTCGTCATATTTGCTTTCAAACATCGCCTGGGCGCCGATTTTTTTGGCCTCGTCCAGGCTCATGGTTTCCATACGAATAGGCAAATCTTCCTGAATTTTGGCATTCACCAAGTCTTCCACGGCTTGGATTTGTTCTTTTGTCATGGGCGCGTCGTGGGCGAAATCAAAGCGCAGTCTCTCGGGGGTGATATTGCTTCCCTGCTGGCAGACATGATCGCCAAGCACACTGCGCAGCGCAGCATTCAGCAAATGCGTGGCAGTGTGATAGCGTGTAGACATCTCGCTGTTGTCGGCCAGGCCGCCCTTAAATGTTTTTTCGGCACCCTGCTTGCTCAGCTCCTGATGCTTGGCAAAGGCCTGATTGAATTCTTCTATATTCACGCTCAGGCCATGCTCGCCAGCCAGCTCTTGTGTCAATTCCAAAGGAAAACCATATGTGTCATACAGACGAAATGCCATGCGTCCGCTGACAATTTTCTGCGGGTTTTTCAACAGGCCGGGCAAAAGCTTTTCAAATTCTTTTTCGCCCTGCTGCAACGTGCGGCCAAAGATCTCTTCTTCAGTTTTCAATTCACCCAGGATAAAATCTCGCTTTTTCTGCAATTCGGGATAAGGCTGGGCATACATCTCCAACACCACATCGGCCAATTCCCCCAGGAAAGGCTCGCTGCGGCCCAGCTTGCGCGCCATACGCACTGCACGGCGAATCAGGCGGCGCAGAATATATCCCTGGCCCAGATTGCTGGGGCGAATCATTTTTTCATCGCCCAGAATCATCACCGCGGCCTTGGCATGATCGGCTATAATGCGAAAACAATGCGCCTGCTCGCTCTCATCATGCACATAGGTCTTGCCTGTCAGCTGGCCAATTTTCTCCAGCAAAGGCAGGAACAATTCGGTCTCATACACGCTGGTCTTGCCCAAAAGCAGACACAGCACGCGCTCCACCCCCATGCCGGTGTCAATATTTTTTCGCTCAAGAGGAATATAGCGGCCGTCTTCCAGTTTATTATATTCCATGAAGACATCATTCCAAAATTCAATATATTTGCCACAGTCGCAGCCGGGGCGGCAATCGGGGCTGCAGGGGTTCTTTTGCGTGTCTAAAAACATCTCGCTGTCGGGGCCGCAAGGGCCTGTTTTCCCCGCCGGGCCCCACCAATTATCCTCTCTGCCCAGGACAATAATATGATCCTCATCAATGCCGCAGGCGCGCCACAGCTGCTCGGCCTCCCTGTCGCGAGGAACATCATCATCGCCAGCAAAAATAGTGATGTAAATATGCTGCTTGTCAAAACCAAGATATTTTGGGCTGGTGATAAATTCATAGGAAAAAGGGATCATTTCTTTCTTGAAAAAATCGCCCAGGCTCCAATTACCCAGCATTTCAAAAAAGGTGAGATGATGGGCATCACCTACGCTGTCGATATCACCGGTGCGAATACATTTTTGCACATTCACCAATTTTGTGCCCGCCGGATGCGCATTGCCCAATAAATAGGGCACCAAGGGATGCATGCCCGCTGTGGTGAACAGCACTGTGGGGTCATTTTCGGGAATCACAGAGCGCCCGGAGATCTCTTTATGTCCGCGCTCGATAAAAAAATCAATAAATAATCGTCGTAATTTTTGTGCATTCATCATTATTTCCAATTATAAAAAAAAATCGTCTTTTCGCCTAGATATGCCCACTTGCCACACTCTGTGTACTGATTTTATAATATCATTCAATAATTTCCACAAGGAGACAATTCCCATGATCGACTTAAGGCTTTTGCGCGAAAACCTGGAAACAATGAAAAAAAATATCCTCAATCGCCATGTGGAAGCGGATGCGGAATTGACCCTGAAGCTGTACGAAGAAAAAAATCAGCTGCAGACACAGCTGGAGGCCCTGCGCAAAGAGCGCAATGAAACAGCAGATAAAATGAAATTGTGCCAAGCCGATGAGCGGCCGGCCTTGATAGAGCAAGGCAAGCAGTTAAAAGATCAAATTGCCCGGCAGGAAGAGGCCCTGAATACACTGAGCGGCCGTCTTCAGGAAGAAGCAATGAAATTGCCTAATTATGCGCATCCGGATGCGCCCCAGGGCACACAAGACGAAGATAACAAAGAACTGCACATTGCGGGAAAACCCCGAACATTCGACTTTACACCCAAAGATCATGTGCAGCTGGCTGAAGAGCTGGATCTGGTCGACTTTGAAGCAGGCGCGCGCGTCAGCGGAGCAAAATTTTACTTTTTAAAAAATCAGGCCGTGCTGATGGAGGCCGCCCTGATACGCTATGCCCTGGAT
>JAHHUI010000007.1 GCA_020024055.1 Spirochaetaceae bacterium
GCAAATAGCTGGCTGTGGCCTTGCCTGTTTCCATCACAATGTCCACCGCTTTGTCAAAGAGCGGATCGTCTGAATATTCATCATCCAGCTCGCCATATTCATCGCTCTCGTCGCGGAAGATTTCATCATCAATATAATGCGGTTTAGCCAGCGACTTCACAAAAGAGGCCACATTTTCCACCTCTTCTTCGCTCAGATATGCGCCCTGGATGCGCACAGGGAAGGGATGCCAGCTGCTGACAAAGAGCATATCGCCCTTGCCCAAAAGCTGCTCGGCGCCCCCGGCGTCTAAAATGATGCGGCTGTCAGTTTTGCCTGCCACCATAAAGGCAATGCGGCAGGGGAAATTCGCCTTGATCAATCCGGTAATCACGTCGACGCTGGGCCGCTGTGTCGCAATGATCAAATGAATGCCCGCCGCACGGCTCTTGGCTGCCAGGCGCGCAATCAAGCCTTCCAGCTCTTTTCCGCAAGATGCCATCAAATCGGCGAATTCGTCAATGACAATCACCAGATAAGACAAGCGTTCGGCCGCCAGGTCCATCTCGGCCACTTTTTTGTTATATGACTTGATATTGCGCACACCGATGCTGTCCAGGAGGCTGTAGCGGCGTTCCATCTCGCCCACGGCCCACTGCATGGCCTGCAGGGCTTTGGCCGGTTCGGTAATGACAGGCGTCAGCAAATGCGGCACATCATTATAAGGCTTCAATTCCACCACTTTCGGGTCAATCAAAATCATGCGCACATCGCGCGGGCTGCGCGCGAAAAGGAATGAACAGATAATGCCGTTGACACATACAGATTTGCCCGAGCCGGTTGACCCTGCGATTAAAAGATGCGGCATTTTGGACAAATCGACAATCTGAGGATTGCCGCCAATGTCCTTGCCCAGCACAATCGGCAGCTGATCGCCGCGCTCGTGCATTGGTATGTCTTGCACCATTTCTTTAAAGCTGACTAAAGAGCGTTCTTTATTGGGCACTTCAATGCCCACGGCCTGCTTGTCGGGAATCGGGGCCACAATGCGCACGCGGCTGGCCGCCAGGCGGAAGGCAATATTGTCAGCCAAGGCCTCAATGCGTGAGAGCTTCACCCCCGGGGCCGGCAAAAGCTCAAACATGGTGATGACAGGGCCCTTTTGAATGCCGGTGACTTGGGCTTCAATATTAAATTCTTTCAGTGTCTCTTCCAAAATAGCCGCTGCACGATTGGTCTCTTCGTCGATTTCCCAATAAGTACTGGTTTTATAATCTGTCAGCAGAGAGCCCACAGGCAGATGATAATTGGTCAAATCGCGATAGGGATCGAACATATGCTTGACATGCGCATTCGCATAAGAGCGCACACCATCGGCTTCCACCAGGTCATTGAAGAGTGATGTGAAAGGTTCGCGATGCAATTCTTCGGCATTGCCGGGTTCATAATTGCTATAGTCGGGTCTTTGGGTTTCTGTATGTGTATGCACTCTATGATTTTGGGGGGGCATCGCCTGAGCACTGGCGGAATTGTGATACATAGGGTGTGTGTTTTGAGCATGCATGCCTGTGTTTTCGGGCAATTTTTTTTTACTGATAGCCTGGCTGACCGTGGGGGAATGATCATATTCGCTTGTGTAATAATCATCATAATTGGGCCGATGCTGCGGCTGCGTCGGCTGGCCCATTTGATGATTGCTGAGCACATGATCCAGCTCATGCGTGGCGCTTTGCAGCATGGCGGCCATGCGCCTTTCTTCTTCCGAGTTTTCGGCAATCATATCCGCCATCTGGCTCAGGGCTTCCTGTTCTTCGTCTGTCAGCAGGGGCTTATACTGCAAATGCGGGGGCAAATCCTGCATGCTCTCGTCATATGCTTGATTGGCCGGGGGTATATATCCGTCTTCATCCAAAACAGGATGCCGCACAAAGGGCGAGGGCGCCTCTTCCATCAATTCTTTTTTTCTGGCAAATTGCTGCTGTATCACATCATTATTTTGCGCTTTGGGTTCGACAGTTTTTTTCTTGGAATTTTCACCCGGGCCCATTTTTTCGTCCAATTCGGCCAGGGCTTCGTCCACCACATTGGCAGCTTCCACGTCCATTTTCAGCTTTTTCCCCCCGTGCATCACGGGCACTTTGTCTTCAATATCATCTAAATGCTGTTTCAGCTGATTGCTGAGTTTTTCGGCCGTTTGCGGATCGGCTTCTGCGGTCTCTTCTTCTGCCAGTTCTGCTGTTTCTTCTGCCGGCTCTTCTTCTTTAATAAAGGAATCTTCTATGTTTTCTGAGGGCGAAAGCAGCCAATATCGCGCCAAAATGACTAATTCCAATGCGAAAAGGGCCAGCATAATCACCGTGGCGCCTGGTTCGGGAAATAAATAGAGAAGAAATAGCTCCAGCGCACTTGGCTGTGTGGCAAAGGCAGTCTTCAGCGCCAAGGCCAGTGTGAGAAAGGGAATAAAGCTCCAGTTTAATAAATGCAAAAATCGATATGTCAGCTGGCTGTGATACACCAAAAGACCAATCGTGATGAAATAGACAGGCAAATACAGCGAGGCAAGGTGAAAGGACTGGAAGAAAAAGCCGCCAATCTGCAAGCCATTGCCCAGACTTAAAATAGGCGCAATGATGAGAAAGAGCAAGCCGGCACCGAAAATGATGAATGCCAGAGGCAAAATTTTATGATAAAACAAAGAGACAAAATCTATTTGTGAATTCTTTTCTTTTTCTTTGCCTAGGTTTAACATCATCCTGCCCCCAGGTTAATACATCGGCGTATCTCTTGCCCTCTCTTAAGAATTTCATTCAAAGCTGGGCAGATAATTGATGATGGCATAGATTAATCATGGCCTGTTCTTCCTGGCTCAAATGCAGCCTGCCAGTCTGTTCCGCCTTCAGTATATGATTTAATCCCTCTTGGAAAATAGGAATCAGCCCCAAAAATCCCCCCGTGCTGTACATCAGATTCTGTGCAATTTCACAGATTTGCGGATAATACAGAATATACATCAGAGGTGAGGGCTCATGAACGCTTTTAATCAGAATATTGCGTGTTTCCTGATTCGAGATAGATCCGCTTTCATGCAAAGTGTTGAAATAATCTACGGCTTGTTTTAATACCCTGAACTGAGAGAGGTTTTTTTCGTCTTTGCGCAGGTCCAGGCGGGTGGAGAATGCGTCGGCAAAGGCACGTGCAATATTATTTCCATTGTCTTTGCTTTCAAAAGAATTCGGGGCAATCAGCGGCGCGCCTGTCATTGCCTTGGCCAGTGCCCCCGACCCTGACTGGAATTGCAGGCAATTAGGCCTGCTGTACAGCGAAGGCAGGCATTGTAATTTTGCTTCAATCATCATCAGCAGCAAAGAATAGACAGATTCTATATCGGGGGGCAGATTCCTTCGGCCCCAGGTCGGTGCCTGTAAAGCCAAGGGAGAGGTGCTATGCAGGTAATGACAAGCCAGACCCAGATACAGCATGCTGATTTTTTCATAGTATTCATAATATGAATGCAGGGCTTGCACAATTTTTTTGTTTTGCAGGAATGTTTGATAGCCGGGCCATTCATCTTCCATACACAGCCAGACCAGGTCGGCGCCATTGCCCGCCGTATGGTTCACAACCGGAATAATCTGCTCCAGCAATTCTTCATGAGATGAATTGGCATCCATATCAAGATTGAAACATAATTGCACGCCCAGCGCGGTTTTCAGCATGCGCTTGCTGCGCCAGCCTTGCATTTTTTTAAAAACAGGATGCACCACTTTTTCCACAGCCTGGGCGCTGCGGCAGATCTGTGCATCTAAAGAAATCGTTACCAGCAGTTCTTTTAAGTAATGATTCGGCAGGCCCTCTAAAACAGTCATTTGCTCTAAAATCTGATCATGAAGTTTTTCTGCGGGAAGATTTTTATCGGTGGTCAGGTCAACACAAGAGGCTAAATAACGACGCCCGAATTCCAGGTGGCTGCGCAGTCTGATTGGGGGCATAGCACGCCCAAGACATAAATCATGCACATTCTTATAGATATAATTTGCACGGCTATCAGCACACATGGTCTGGGCATCCTACACATTTTTGATGAATTTGTAAATAAATCTACTGATGAATTCGTGTTTAAAGGTCTTGCCAAAATATCTGTGTTTCTCCATAGTTAAAGTAAAAATAGGAAAGTAATAAAATGAAACGTTTTCTGCTGACCCTGGCTGTCATCGCCTTTTTTTCCTGCCGCAAAGGTCCTGGTGGTACTTCTGTGCCCGATATGCCTGGAGCATCGCAGATTGCTGATAAAAAAAATTTTTCTTCCAATGTGGAAGGTTCAGCTTTTATCACAAATTGGGATCTTGTCACATTATTCAACACCGAAGGCTCTGAAAGCACTGCATATTTGAAAAGAATTGCCACCGCCCAGGGTATTTTCCCCTTGGCTTGGGACAGATTTGACAACACCAGCGGAGACCCCACCGAAGGAGAAGCCTATATTCCCATACCCAATGGCGAAATAGGCACTGCCTTTGTCGATATTTTAGACCTGTCCATCAGCAAAAAGCCGGTGATCGCCGCGCGCGTGGTGTGGACAGACGGCACACAGAATCTTTATATCTATCGCCTGAATGACAATCATCAGCCCACAGAGATTTTCTCTCTGGCCAGCAAGGGGCAGATCAATATCACCCATACTGACCCCGACGATGTACAGATTCAAAATGATGAACCTTTAGCCGGAGGCATTCGCCGCACACAATATGAATATGACGGACGTAAATTTGTCTCAATTTCTCCTGTCATTTTAGACAGAAAAGTGGCCCTGGGCTATGGAGAGAGTGCTGCACACAGCTCTGATGCGATCAGCCGCCTGAGGGGCCCGTGGGTGTTTCGCGAAAATCTGCCCGACAGTATTTTCACCCCCGCGGATATGAATAAAGATCGCGTACTTGTCAATTTTATGCCCGAGAGCAAACAAGTTATATTCAGTCAGAATGACATGGCAGAAATATTTTCCTGGCGAAGCTCGACCAATGTCCTCTCAGGCCTGCTGATTTCTTTGCAAAACAGTTTTGTTTCACAAATTATGCAAAGTGCCATTATCCAATTCCTCACCCCCGATCGCATTGTGATTCGATTTCAAGGTGATATGATCTGGACCGGTGTCTACGACCGCATGACGCGCCAGCAGCGCAACTTCACCATAGAACAGCAGAATATGGTTTTGCAGGCAAACAGCATGGAGCTGGCCGGGTCATATCGCTCGACAGACGGCAAAGAATTCTTTTTCAGCTATCCTAATTTCACCATGCGCGACACAAAAGAAGAGGACAATGAAGAGCACGGCACTTATGCCATTCTTCATGTGAACAAACAGGATATTTTAGAAACACGCACCACCGATCAAAACGGCCGCGTGAAAGACAGATATATTTATCAATTCAATAATAGCGAACGCAGAGAAGGCGGCCGCCTGATACGTTCATTTGTCATTACGCCCGGAAAGCTTTACATTTATGGTGTGGTGACAGACGGAGCAAAGTCCACCACATTTGAACAAGTCAGTATTAATGTGGAGAGATAAATGCAGGCCGTACCAACACTCAGCTCAGGGCAAAGGAAAAGGGCACGAAGAGTTCACAATATCTTCCAGCTCATTAATAATTTTTCCTTTCTGTTGGTGAACGGATCTATTGTCACTCTTTATGCCCTGAAGGCAGGGGCCCCGGTGGTGTTTCTGGGTTTGGTTTCCAGTTTGAATTTCTTTTCTTTTATGTGTGTGCCCCTGGGGCATCTGGCCGCGCGATACATCAGTGTTGTGCGCGTGTATGCCTGGGCCTGGCTGCTGCGTTATTTATCCATGATTCCCATTCTGGGCGTGCCGTTTTTTCTTGTGGCCGGGAAAAATGATATAGCCATCACGCTGATGTTCATTTCCAGCATCGGCTTCAATCTTTTCCGCGGCGTGGGCATGGTGGGCAATAATCCTGTTATCGCCACAATGACCAGCGAAAAAGAACGCAGCCGCTACATTGCCTTGGTCTTCATGCTCACATTTTTGGCCAGCATGATTGGGGCTTTATTCCTGGTTTTTGTTTTAAAAATTGCTAAAGACAGTATTTGGGCCTATGCGGGCCTTTTTTTTGTGGGCATTGTCAGCGGCGTATGGGCCAGCTGCTATGTCTTTTATTTTCCGGAAACGCCCAAAGTGGAAACAAAGCAAAATCTGATTCAAGTGGTGCAGCAAGTGATGAAGCGGCAGTCTTTTCGCATCTTCATCATCACGTATTTTGGCATCTCTTTCACCATGTCCATGGTGCGGCCCTTTGCCGTTGTGTATACAAAAGAAGTGTATAATCAAAGTGACAGCGCCAGTATTTTATACACCTCGATTGGGTTTCTGGGCTCTTTGCTGATGGGTGCCTTCAGTCGCTTGACAGTGAATTTTGTGGGCACAAAGGCATTGTACATTTTTTATATGTCTATGGCGATTATCAGCCTGGTACCTGCCATCATTTCTCCCGCGCTCACGGGTGTGTCTTTGGTGATATTTCTGCTTTTGTTTCATTTTCTTTCGAATCTGGGCATGCAGGGGGTGGAATCTAATTCACAGACATATCTTTTTGGTGTGATACGCCCTACAGAAGTCTCTGAAGTTTTCACTTTTTATTATATGATTTACGGTTTGGCTGGTGGCATTGGGGCCATGCTGGCGGGTGAACTGCTGAATATGGCGCATAAAATCGGCCTGAGTACGCTCGATAGCTATCGTGCATTTTTCCTTTTGGTTTTCAGTCTTTTTGTTTTGCTTCTTTTCCTTTTGGCCCGGCTTCAAAACACAGGCAAGCATTCTGTGACAGAGAGCCTGGGCTATATTTTCAGCATGCGCGATATGAAAGCGCTGTCGCTGGCGAATAAGCTGGAAGAAAGCAGCAGCCCTGCTGAGCAGATACATATTCTGCATGAAATGACACGCAGCGAGTCTGACGTTTCAGAAGATTTTTTGGTGGAAACCCTCTCCTCTCCGCGCGAGGAAATTCGTCATCAGGCTTTGTATGCTATTGAATCTATGCCCACACTGAAAGACAAAAATCTGATTATGGCTTTAATCAATGAACTGCATTGTTCTCTCTACACCACGGCTTATATCGCTGCGCGCATTTTGGGCCGCATGAAAATTACGCGTAGCATCCCCGAGATGCGTTTGTGCATTAGCAGCCCGGATTATCGCCTGCAGGCAGAGGCGATTTTTGCCCTGGCCCAGATGAAAGATCAAAAAAGCCTGCCGGCTATGTTAAATTTATTGCGCCCGGAAACAAACCCCTATGTCCTGGTGAAATTGTTCGCCTCTATGGAGCGCCTATTGCCCACATCAAAGATCAGGCTTTTTTTCCGCCCAATGTATTGGCACAAGGTGCAGCCGGAGCTGGGGCGCGAAGCATTGCTGTCGGCGGCCTTCATGCTGGGTATGCTGGATACATTTTATCCGTTTTACTGCACATTTCTGAAAAGTCCGCAAGAGGCCTATCAGTCTTTGCTGGAGCAATATCAAACCTCGACACAGATGAATCAAAGAGGCACACAGCTGCCGGTGAATCTGTTTAATGTGGAAACCAAAGGGCGCACATTCATGAATATTTGCAATACTGTCTGGCCGCAGGTTTTCTCCAAGCCCAGCGAAGTGGATGAAGCGATGCGCAGCGCTGTGAATAATCCGCTGATGATTCGCCATGAGAGTTTTCGTTTTATGGTGGCGGTGTATATCACTAAAAAAATGCGCCATGAAAAGGCGCATCATAAACTTATCCTTGGCGGCGTTTAATTTCTGTCAGGCGGAAGTCTGTTAATACATTGCTGATATAAACATAAGCCACATTTTCTTTGCTGTATCCTTCTTTGTCCAGGATAGTCAAGACTTCATTAAGCAAAAAAGCTACGTCTTTTGTGACAGCAAAGGCAATGTCATCGGCTTTGTTCAGGTCACCGCGTTCCAGGGCGTCACAGTAATATGTCAGCGCGGGAGGAATATTATTTGAACCCGAACCGATGAAGCGCATGAACTGATTTCCTAAGGCCTCCATGGGGCTTTTTGCGCGCACGGGATAGCGCTCGCGCAGATATCTTTCGATATTGCCCCAATATTGTTGATCTATAACAGATAGAGCACCAAAAAGGCGTGAAAGTTCAGAATGTGAGCCGTTGCCAGGCAGTTTTAATTCAGGATAGGATTCAATACGCTGGGCATAGCGATTCAGCTCGGCCTCGACAGCAGAGCTGGATTGAGCAGCTTCCAATCTTTTTTGCTCGCGTTCTTCTTCGCTCATTTTTTCTTTCGCAATCATGGTGCGTACATAATTGTATTCTTCCGAAAGAAAAGACAATTCATCTAATTTATTAACAATTGTTGATCGGTATCGATCTTCAAAAGCAGCGCTGACTGCACTAAATTTGGCAGACATACCTACTAATTCCAGGTATGAGTTACGGATTTTTTCTACTAAGTCTTTGATCTGTGCTTTGTCAACCTTCATTTTTAACCTCTTGGAACAAATCTCTAACGCACAGACTAAACTATTATCTAGAATTTAGCAAGCTAAATTCTATTTGTTCTGATTTTTTATTTTCTGCCATAATTCTTCCATCTTTGTGCGATTTTCTTTTGCCAGGGCCAGGCCTTTCTTTTTCAGTTCGGCTTCCACTTTATGCACACGATCGATGACTTTATGGCTGCTGTGATAAACAGCCTCGCTGGCATCTATGCCCAGCTGTCTGGACAGGCCCACCAGGGAAAAGAGAACATCGCCCAATTCCTCACGGATTTTGGGAAGATTATTTGTGGTGATTTCTGTTTTCAACTCTTTGATTTCTTCTTCCACTTTGTTCAAGACAGATTGAACATTTGGCCATTCAAAGCCGGCCTTAGCCATTTTCTGCTGGATTTTTTTGGCCTGTTCCAAGGGGGGAAGGCCGCGCCCGCATCTGTGCAACAGGCCTTCGAGCACAGCTTCGCCCTTGTTCTTTTTTTCCTCTGCCTTGGCTTTCATCCAGCTGGCATGGCCTTCTTCGGCGGTGGCGGCTTTATTTTCGCCAAAGACATGCGGATGTCTGCGAATAAGTTTTTCACATAAAGCATTGAGTATTTCATGCACATGTATATCGCTGTTTTGCTCTTCCAGAACATGCGCAATCATCGTATTCACCAGATATACGTCGCCCAGTTCTTCGGCCATATTGCTCTGGTCGTTTTGGCGAATGCCTTCTAAAAGTTCATAAGATTCTTCCACCAGATGCGGATGCAGAGTTTCGAATGTTTGTTCTTTGTCCCATGGACAGCCCTCTGGGCCTCTCAGCTGCACGATAATGTCATACAGGCGGGCAAATGCTTCTCCTGCCTGCTTGCCCTGAATGCTGATTTCTTTTTCTTTCACGTCATAAGCTCCGAAAGGGATTATTATCATATTTTCTGTATAAAATCTAGGCAACTTAAGAAAATAACATTTTGCAAAATAAATACAGACATGAAAGAATGGTCAAAGCTGTGACCAGATTGTAAAATTTTTTCTGATCCATCACTTTCACAATAATGGCCCCGATGATGAATCCCAAAATTAATGCCGGCAACAGGCCAATGGAAAATTCCACCACGCGCCAGGTAATTGTGTGCCAATAAAATACCATCACAAGGACTTTAATCGAATTGATGGTGAAGAAAAACCATGAATAGGTGGACAGATATAAATCCTTGTCAATTTTCTGCGACAGCAGATAGGTCGACATCACCGGGCCGCCAATATTGCCTGCCATGCTGGTGAAGCCGCCGACAAAGCCGAAAATGCTGCCTAAGAATTTATGCTGCTGAAGTACTTTTTTATAGCGATCGGGCAAAAGAAGCAGAATGATGAGCCCGATGAGCATAATGCCCATCATGATTTTAAAGCCCTCTTCATTCAAATATCGGCCCACAAAAGCCGCCAAAACAAGGCCAATGAGGGCCACTGGAAGCAATTGCAGGATCAATTTGGGGCTTTTCGGGCGATAGCGCAAAGCCGCCATGGTGTCGCTGGCAATATACATCAGCAGCACATAGCCGCTGGCTGCCTTCACGCCCAGCACCCCGGCAAACAGAGGAATAGCTGCCAGGGCAATGCCATAAACGCCGCCTTTATTGGCCCCGATGCTGGCCGCAGCAATCATCAATAGGATGAGATTGATAATAGATAATTCATGACCGAAGAATGTGATCATTAAAAAAGCCCTCTTTTTTCATGTTCATGGCTGTGCTATCCGCATAGTCCATCATTCATTTTTATCATAAATTCCTGCAAAGTATACACCCCTAAGAGAATATTATTTTCCTGCATTTTCATCCAGGTGATGGCGCCTGGTTTATGTCCGCCGCCATCTGCCACAATAATGGTGGGGATACCCAGAAGACGAATATTTTCGATCAAAAAAGGAAATTTTTCATCCACCGATCCGCCGGTCTGCTGCCATTTGCATTCAATGACCAGATTTTGGGGAAATTTCTGTGGATGATGCAGCAGAAAATCGCATTTGCGATCTGTGTCATAAATGGTTTTGCCGATGAGGGCCTGTGTGGTGTAAATCGCCCGCCGGGCCCATGCGCCGCTTCGGGCGTCTTGAAAATCTTTCGCCGGAATATAGACATAATGACGGCTTTCCAAAGATTCTTTAATCAGGCGCTCAAGCAGATTTCCTGTTTTATTCGCCTTTGCCCCGCTGGATTCACCCATTATATACAATCACCTCTTGAATTTTGCCTCTTTGCCGGCCATTGCAGCTGATATGCCTTGGCGCTTGAATCACATCAATGTGAAATTGCTGATAAAGGTCTCGGATGAAAGGCGTATCGCTGTTTGAAAGCATGAAATGCACGCCCTGTTTGTCTAAAGAGCGGCAAAATTCGCACAGGCGCTGCTGTTCCTGCGTGGCGAAATTGTCTTGTGTGTATTGTGTGAATGTCTCGAAATAAGGGGGGTCGAAATAGACAAAGTCTCCCTTTTTCGGCTGAATATCACAGAAATCTCCCTCTTTAATTTCTGCATGCTGCAAGGCCATATGACAGCGCAGCAAATTGTCCCGGTCATACAAATTCACCCGCTTGCGATGCCCGTAGGGCACATTGAATTCACCATTTTTATTCACGCGATACAGGCCGTTATAACAGGTTTTATTCAAATAAATAAAACGCGCGGCGCTTTGGCAGGGGCTCAGGTCGTCCGGGTTCATAGCACGCATTTCATAATAATAGTCGCGGCTGTGATGCCTTTCATGTTCGTCTAATGCGCTCATAAGATTCTGTGCGTCGTTTTGAATGACGCGATAGGCAGTAATCAGCTGAGAGTTTTTATCAGAGATAACAGATTTCTGTGGGCCAAGAGCGAAGAATAAGGCGCCGCCGCCGACAAAGGGTTCGAAATATGTGCCATATGAGACAGGCATGCGCTGTGTGATTTCATGGATGATGCCGCGTTTGCCCCCCGCCCATTTCACAAAGGAAAAAGCCTGCGATGTTGTGGATCTATGCTTTTGGCTCAATGCGGATACCCCTGTGCGAAGACTCGCTGCGCAGGCGATCATAGACAATTTAGACCAAAATGACAAGTCCTTTATTAAGCACGCCGATAGGGAAAATATGTCTGTGAAAAAAATTGTATTCACCGGCGGAGGCACCGCCGGGCATGTGTATCCGGCCCTGGCTGTGATCGAGCAGCTGAAAAAAATGCGCCCTGATGTGCAGCTAATGTGGATAGGCCGGCATGAGGGCATGGAAAAAGCGATTGTGGAGAGGGCCCAGCTGCCCTATCGGGGCATTGCTGCGGGCAAACTGCGCCGCTATTTCAGCGTGCAGAATTTTTTTGATATATTTAAGGTGATCCAGGGGGTTTTCCAGGCTTTGGGCATTCTGCGAAAAGAAAAGCCGGATCTTATTTTCAGTAAAGGCGGCTTTGTCAGCGTGCCTGTGGTGTGGGCGGCCTCATGCTTAAAAATTCCTGTTTTTGTGCATGAGAGCGACAGTGACAGCGGCCTGGCCAATCGCTTGGCAGCCCCGCATGCCAAGCGTATTTTTGTGCCCTATCAGGAAACAGTGAAAACTTTCCCCCTAAAACTGCATGATCGCATCTTTGTCAGCGGCAACCCTATTCGTGAACAGTTTTTTCATGCCGATGCCGGTCGGGCCAGGAAGAAATACAATCTTGCGGAGAATCAGCCTTTCATTTTGGTGCTTGGCGGCTCTTTGGGTTCTGCCCAGGTGAATGATCTTGTGCAGGCCATTTTGCCCGATCTGCCGCATGGCTGCTTTGTTCTGCATCAAATGGGTGACAAGCTGTATAAAGAAAGCACGCGCGAAAATTATATTACAGTGCCCTTTATTAATGAAGAGCTGCCCGACTGTATTGCCGCCAGCACACTGGTGATCAGTCGATCGGGGGCGGGGTCTGTGTGGGAATTAGCCATGCTGCACGCTGCGGCAATTTTCATCCCCCTGGGCCAGAGGGGAGACCAGGTGCGCAATGCCGCCGTGCTGGAAAATCGCCAGGCCTGCATCAGCCTTCCAGGTGCCCGGGCCACTGTGGAAAATCTGCGCCGCACAGTGATTGAACTACTTTCAGACGAGGAAAAAAGGGAAGCCATGAAAGAAAATATAGCCTCTCTTGCCATTGGCAATGCCGCCGTGTATCTGGCCCGGCAGATTGTGAATGAAATAAAATAAAGCAGAAATCTTTTAATTTTTCAGTCTATATTTTAAATAATTTTTAATATCTCTGTTCTTTGCCCTTGACATAGGCGGGAAACGATAGAATGACTTCTATAAATCAACCTTGATGACAAGATATATAGAAGAAGAAAATGGAAAAGCAAACATCGCCTGTATATCTATTGTGGTTCTTCATTGGTTGGGCAGGAGCTCACAAGTTCTATCTTGGAAAGAAGGGCATAGGTATATTATATATGTTCACTGGCGACTTTCTTGGTATTGGGCTAATTGTTGATTTATTCACACTGTCAGGGCAAGTAAAACCTATAACATGATGTGAGCGAAACCGTTATGAGATGCTTTTTGTTAAGTGTATCTCTGGGGCTTATCTTATTTTCCTGCTCTGGTAATAATATTATTACCAGGAGATCAAGTATGAAGATGGAACAACAGAAGATGTTAGCAAGAATAAATCTGAATTCGTATTTAAGCAGAAAGACGGAAAATTTACTGTCTACACACTATCGCGCGAACAGCTTTACACAAATGAGGAGGTGAACGGAATAACAGTGATTATAAAAAGTCAGGTAATAAGATTATATATGCTGTAAACTTTTCTTTTAGTAAGGAAAAAGTGGTAGATACATTTGACTTTAATACTCCTACTACTGTGCGTGTTAGTTCTCGCCCCGATGATGACAAAAGCAAATACATGGAGATGAAACTCTCAGAATGACATCCAGGAAAAGGGGAAAGCCTTGCCGGCCCCATACTATTAGTACTTTCATACTTTATTCATGCTGAAGAATGTGCGCTTATTGCCAGGCATCAAGCGCGTGGCATTGTTGGCTCTGTAATAATAGAACATGATAATGGCATCCTTACACTCAAGATAGAAATAAATCTCTTTGTCTATGCCAAAGGAACTAGTGCCAGAAAACGTATTGAGAAGCTGACCCGGGGAATACTGGAGCCAATACGAGACATGAGCAATATGAAGGTGATTTATAAGCGGCATTATTTCTCTGGCGAGAAGAAAGAAATATATGAAGCCTGATGCTGATGTTTGCCGGGGAAAAATCAAATCATGATATAGTAATATCCAAAATAGGCTTTAAACAATAATAAAAGGTATAAAAATCTAATTTACTAAAAGAGAGGAATAATCCAAATGGGCACGATGAAATCAATATGTCTTTTTAATCATAAAGGTGGTGTAAGCAAGACAACTACTGCATTTAACCTTGGCTGGAGCTTGGCAGATTTGGGCAAAAGAGTTCTGATGGTTGATCTTGATTCCCAGTGTAATTTGACGGGTCTTGTTCTTGGACAAAATGCGATTGATGATGATATGATGGAGAGCTTTTATGCCAATGCTCATAATTTAACGATGAAAGAAATTGAACCTTATATTTCTGGAAAAACAAGTGATACTTCGATAAAAGATAAAAAACTTTATCAGACTTTAAATGAAAACCTTTTTATATTAGCCGGGCATTTAGTTGTCTCCGAATTAGATACACATATCAGCGGGCTTTAAAAATTTCACCGGGTGTACCTGCAACAAGAGATGTACCACACAGACTGCCAGACTTTATTAGGGTTGTTGCAGAGAAAAATGATATTGATTATGTTATTTATGATTTAAGTCCTAATGCCGGAGGATTAAATCAGATTATTTTAATGGCAAGTGATTATTTTATTATTCCGTCTGCTGCTGATTATTTTTGTTTGCAGGCGATTAGTTCTTTAAGCAAAACTATTCCAAGTTGGCATAGGGAAATAGATGACTATAAAAAACGAAATAATTTTGGTGAAGATTTTGCAATTAGAAATCAACCCAAGTTTTTAGGAGTGATTTATCAGAGATATCGTGTAAGAAGCGCCAAACCGGGTAAGTCCTTTTTTACTTTAAGGGAAGATGATTTACATGTTAAGGGCAAAGCCGGGACTGTGATGTACGAAAATGCTCAGAAATTTAAAAGAGAATTTATAAAATTGTCTACAAACATTGTTGAATTAACAAAATAATTTCCTTGTAAAAGACTGTTAAACTCCTTTACGGTTTAAGAGGTTTGATAGCTCTAATAGGCTTCATTAAACTAGTATTTCTCACTGTCATTTTTTGGCGATGGCCTGTTTTCTTGAATATATTTGATGCGTGGCTGCAAAAATCTTCGCATGGATATTTATACTTTTTCTTCTGCCATATGTCCTGAGTGCTGATATTGTTGCCAGCTATCAGTCGCGCGGCCTGCGCGGGGATGTGATTGAATATGAAAAAGGAATAATGCTGCTGAATCTGACACGCATGAGATTTATGAGACATATTTGATTTTATGAAAGTGATGGTGAAAATAGATTCGAATGTATTATTGATGAAGTATGCAATAATTTTTAATAACCCCCTCTTGCATCTTAGCCGATAGACAATAAGGTAGTAATGGGGGATTTGATGATTCTTGATTTGATATTTGGCGGCATTATTCTGCTTTTTGCCCTGCGTGGCCTTGCGTCGGGCTTGGTGCGCCAGACAATGGCCGTGGCGCGTATTGTTGTCTCTATCATTGGGGCCAGCATGCTTGCGCCGGCCATGATTCCCAGTGTCTCGCGCATGGTGGAAAATCAGCAGTGGCGCTGGGTTGTTGCTTTTGCCATTGTATTTTTTGCTTTATGGATTTTGACATTGTTTATTGAGGGCATGCTGCTCTCGCTGATTAAGGCCATTAAGATGACAGCTTTGGATCGCATTATGGGCTTCACTCTGGGCGCGGTGTGCGGCATTGTGCTGTGTGTGGTGCTGACCATCATTCTGCTGGGCCAGCCTTTTGTTGATTTAAGCACGTCATTCAGCCGCTCGTATATCGGGCAGATTCTTGCTGATTATGCGCAGCAGCTGCAGTCTGGCAGCCTGAAGACGCTTGTGTAGCTGTGTTTGAGAATATCATCGGACAGAAAAATAATGTTGAACTTTTATCTTCTGCTGTCGGCCGGGGAAATCTGCCGCCGGCTTTATTGTTTCTGGGCCCTGCCTATGCGGGAAAACTGAGCACGGCTTTGGAATTGGCCCGCAGCCTGACCTGTGAGCAAAATGCACATTGGGAATGCACCTGTGCCCCCTGCCAGGCGCAGCGTGAGTTGACCTATCCTTACACAGTCATGCTGGGCAATCGATATTTTGATCAGGAAATTCATCGCACGGCAAATGTTTTCTTGAGCGAACCCTGTAAGCCTACATTTTTTTTATTTTTGCGTTCTTTACGTAAGTTGCTGCGCCGTTTTGATAATTTTTTGTGGGATGAGCATGACAATCATTATCGCAAAGCAAAGCCCATTCTGACTCAGTTGGCCGAACAGGTGTCTGAATTTGATCATAGTGACTATGAGCAGATGGCCAAGAAAAAAGCGAAAGAGATACAGCTGATTGTGGACAAAGGGGCAAAGCTTGCTGCGGTGCTGAGGGGTTATCATGTTTCTATTTCTCAGATACGCGCGCTACGGCATTGGTGCACCACCACATCATGGCAGAAGAAAATTGTGATTATTGAAGAAGCGGATCACATGAATGAAGGTGCGCGCAATGCCTTGCTGAAGATTTTGGAAGAGCCGCCAGAGGGGCTGTATTTTGTTTTGATTGCGCCTTCAAAGTCTACCATTATGCCCACATTGTTCTCGCGTCTTCGCAGCTATCAGTTTTTACAGCGCAGCCATGAAGATGAGAGACAGATTTTGCAAAGGATTTTTCGCCAAAGTCAGGATGATTTGACCCTGGAGGCATTTTTTGGTGCGCATCAGGGGGCCAATCTGCACAACGCTGCCAGAGAATTTTATGCAGGAATGCTGAATTGTGCAAAATTTTCTGATGTATATCCTGGCGAATCTGCCGAAGAGAATTTCAAGCAGTTTTTATACGATTTGTCTTTAGAGATTCAACAACGCTGGCAGGCGGGGGAAATTTCCTCGTCTCTGGCACAGGAAATGCTGCATCATATGGGCAATATGCGTCAGCAATTCCTGATGTATAGGCAATCGGCACAAAGCCTAGCCGAGAATTTCTTTTTCAGGTATTTTAACCGGAAAAATTGACACACACCCGGGCACATAGATATAATGCCCCGCAAGCGAGAAGAGGAGTAATTGTCATGAATACCATGAAGCGCGGCCATGGCCACAAAGAAAAAATGCACAGCGAGCCGCAGAAGCATTATTTAACTTTCTTTGTGGGCGAAACAGAATGTGTGTTTCCTGTCTCACGCGTGCAGGAAGTGCTGCCCTATATGCGCGTGACGCGCCTGCCGCAAAGTATTGCTGCGATGAAAGGCCTGGTGAATCTGCGCGGGGCGGGCATTGCCGTGATCGATTTACATGTGAAATTTGCTCTGGAACCTATGATTATCACAAAAAATACATCCATGATCGTTTTGGAAAGCAACCAAGAACATAATGGCCAGCCCGTGCTGTTCATTGTTTTGGCCGACTCTGTGCATGAGGTCATTGAAATGCCCGACAGTGCCATTGAGCCAAAGCCAAAATTTGGAAGTGTGATTCCTTTGGAATTTGTCGCTGGCCTGGCGCATTATGGCAAGAAATTCTTCTCTTTGCTGGATGTGGACAGAATTCTGTTGCCCAGAGACCTGGCTCGCATTGCCGCTGAGGTGGAATCCAAGCAGAATTTGGCAGCCACTTTCTAGAGTTTTAAATGCGCCCTGCAAGGGTAATCATGATAAAATTGTAAGCCCCATGAGTCATGGCAAGACAATGCCAACCTATAGGGCCATATTTTTTGCTTAAAAATACATAGAAAAAAGCGAAAATCCCACCCGCCACTGTGCTGAACAACACAGTGATCCATCCCTGGGCAATATGTGCCAGGCCAAAGAGCAGGCTCATCGTAATGTGTGCCGCCGGCACGCTCAGAAATGGAAAAATATCTGCAGTATCTCTTCGGAACAATGCCTCTTCGCTATATCCAATCAGCAGGCATAAAAACGCGATGGGCAAATACAAAGCCTTAGTCGGCTGTGTCACTGCCTGGGCCCCTGTATGCGGCCAATGTAATACTTTGCTCAAGAGGGACAAGACTGAATTGGCCAAGAATAAACAAAATAATATCAAAACGCACCAGGTAAACAGACCCGCATGCCGTTGTGTTTTTTTCTGATGAATCATTTCTTTTTTTTGCGAAAGTAACAGGGCAAAGACCAACATCAGGATACTGTTGAGGGCCATGGCCAAAAGCAGATGCACATTGTTAAAATTGATGCGCATAGCGGGGGGATTCTGTATCATTTTTGCGACCGAGGGACCAAAAAGGAAGATAAAATAATAGAGAAAAAATAATACGCTGCGCCAGATTTTGTGAATCATGATTCGTGCTTTTTTATCGATAGTTTTTCCAGAGAATAAATCAGAAGATGATAAAATAAACCCAAAGCGCTGACGCTGCAATGTTTTGCACAGGGCAATCATTTACCGGCATATAAAGACATCTAATAAGGCAAAGGGCTCGTCCATAAGAAGCAGATCAGGGTCTTGCAGCAAGGTTCTGGCCAGCTCCAGTCTCTTGCGCATGCCCCCTGACAATTCACATGCCCTGTGATGGGTCCAGGCCTCAAGACCCACCTCGCGTAAAATCTGTGTTGCCTGGGTCTTGATGCTTTCACTGATGGGTGTGCCCTTGAGGTGAAAAGGCAAAAGCAGATTGCTGTACACTGTATCAGAGGGGATGCTGGCCTCTTCCTGACTCAAGTATACAGCTTGTTGTGCATTCAGGGATACAATGCCCGATGTGGCAGGCAAAATGCCGAAAATCAGTTTTAACAGAGTACTTTTTCCACAGCCAGATCGCCCGATAATAGAAAGAGAGTGCCCCATATTCAGACTGAGAGAGAAATCCTGAAAAAGAGGACTGGCACCGTTTTATAAGAAAATGTCAGGTTTCTCAGCTGGAAAATCGTCTCTGCCATTATTTAATTATAATAATTTATGCAAAAATTTGTCTACGGTCATATTATTTTGCATAAATGCCCGGATATGAAAATGCAAGGGAATCGAAGGCTTTGGAGTATACGAGTTTTGCCTCTTTCTTTTTGGTCTGCTGAGAATACGGCCTGGGCCGATATCAGCCTGCCTGTGGCCTTGCATCCGGGGCAGGAATTGTATCTTGATGTGGGCCAGGTGCTCTATGGCCTGGTCGAGCTGCATTTTTCTTGTGAGGAAATATGCCGCGTGGATATGTGCGCTGCAGAAACTTTGTGGGCCCTTCAAGATGAACAGACTGAAGAGCATGAATATAAAGGCCAGGGCAAGTACCCGATGATGCTGGGGCAACAGGTGTTGCGTTTTATTCGCCTGAGAGTGCACAAACCTTGTTTTTTGATGAATTTATCTCTCTGGTCGCGCGCCGATCCTCTCTTTCCTGCCTGTCCGGTTTCGAATGAACGCATGGAGGGCATGTGGCTGAATGCGTGTTCTGTTGTTTCTTTTTGCTGGCAGGAAGGCCTGTGGCTTGTGCCAAGCCTGCGTGCGGCGGCAGATGTTTACAGCGTATGGGTCCTGGGTCCAGCTGTTTTCCTTCTGGCCGGTGTGGTGCAGGACTGGAAAGATAATTTGAGAGATCTTCTTACGCAATACGATCGAAAAGAATGGCTGGACGATTCGCCAATGTCCTCGCTGTGGTTTTTTCTGTGCCTGGGCGAATATCATCAGCACACAAAGGACGATGATTTTTTTGCCCAGCACGGGCCGCGCATTAAAGACAAGTTAGACGCATTGCTGCACAGCTGTCGCAATAATGGGCGTATTCAATGCCCCAGTGAACCTGATGAGAGCCTGTGGGGAAGAATTTTTGCCTCAGATTCTGAAGAGATATTGATGGCACAGCAGACCACTTTATTCTGGGTGCTGGGTGTCATCAAGCATTTAGTTTTTCATCTGGACTGGATGGAGCAATTTGTTAAAATTGAACGATTTTTGGTTGCGCGCGAGGAATTTTGGCTTTTCCCCCAGACACAGACCGGCGCGGCGCTAGCTGTGCTGGGTGATTTGCCCGATAGAAGATATTTTTTTCTTCCCCAAATGAATCAGAATCATGATAATCTCTCAGCTATAGAGATGGCATTGCTGGCCTTGGCCCTGGCCAAGAAAAACGAAATCCAGGCCGGCAGAGACATTTTGCAGGAATATTGGCTGGGTAAAAGTGCCTTGTATCCCCCCGCGGCTGAAAATCCCTATCGGCCCATCAAAGACGCCTATATTCTTTCCGCCTGGGATGCCATGCCCATTAATCTGATCCCCGTTTTATATACACAGCATTAGAAGTGTGGCACAAATTTTTTAAAATTTTCGGCCATTTGCTGTGAAAATTCCTGCCCCTTCATGCCGCGCAGAGCGCTGATATAGCGATAGACAAAAGCCACATAGCCCAGCTGATTTGGCCGGCCGCGATAGGGCACAGGTGTCAGAAACGGTGCATCTGTTTCACACAGCAGCCTGTCTATGGGCGTGTACAGCGCGCTCTCTTGCACTTCGGGCGCATTTTTGAATGTGACAATGCCTGAATATGAAAGATGAAAGCCCTGATCCAGCCAGGCGCGTGCAATGTTTTTATTGCCGGTGAAACAATGCACAATGCCATGATGAATATTCTGTTCGCGGATGACGGCCAGCGCATCTTCATGGGCCTCTCTCACATGCAGCACCACAGGCTTGTTCATTTCTTTCGCCAAATTCAGCTGAATAATGAAGCATTCCTGCTGCGCTTTTTTATTCACTTCGCGCATATAGTCCAGGCCCACTTCGCCCAGGGCAATGGTTTTCTCAAAGTTCAGCTCTTCTTTCAGGGCAGCTATGTCAATCGCCGCAGGGTCAATGCAGTCTTGCGGGTGATGGCCGCAGATGAGATAAAGATGGGGATAGGCCAAAGAAAGCTCTTTGCGTTTGTCAAATGAATGATAAGGGGTGCCGGCCTCCACGGCGGCGCGCAGGCCGTGCGCAAAGGCAAATTCCACGTCGGCCTGGCTGTTTTGGCCCTGGTCCATGCAGTGAAAATAGTGAAAATGTGTGTCTATCGGCGTAAATTCCCCCAGAGTCTGCGCTAAGTCGTCCATGCCAAAGAGCATAACAAAAATACCTGATAGCTACAAGAACGCTACTCATCCCATACACTTTTATATTTATCAATTTCTTTCTGAATGGAAATAGTTTCTTTCAATAGTTCTGCCACTTGCTGCACATGCTGAATGTCAGAAAAATCCAATATACGATCTTTTCGGGAGGATATCCATTTGTGCAGAACCTGATACCCGCCGATGGTATAATTCCATACGTCTGGGCTGATATGATCGAAATATTGGTCTTGATTGATATAGATTTTGTTGTCTCGATATTCAATACAGGTAATGCGCCTATCTCCTTCAATGGGAAAAGAGGGCTTAGAGGAAGGAGGTGCTTTCATCAGATGCAAATCAATTAATTTTTGCCCTAAAGCAAAGAGGTCATCAAATTGCTTTTTGTCTGTGGTGAAAGGTATGCGGGGATAATCATAAGAAAGATCGTCGGCGTATTTTTCGCGATATGAAGGCGCGTAAAGAATCGCGTAAATATAAGAGAGAATATCTTCAGGAGTTTTGGTATGATAAGCTTCCAGGAATTTTTTAAAGTCGTCTGTCCAATTCGGATTTTTATCATCTTCAGATAGTTCCAGTTCTTTTTGTTTATCATAGCAATACAGGGGGGCAAAATAGGTTTGATAAGCTGTAAAATTTTTATCGATTATATTTGAAGAAATTAAAATATGCTCAAATGGTATATCAGCAACGACATAGCGTACAAACATTAGTCCGATATTATCATTATCAATGAGATGCCGCATCGTGTCATATACAGGTCGTCTAGTAATCCCGCCACTTTTTTTCGCGTAATAAATCTTGCGAAAATCAAATGGGCGATAATGAATTGATGTAATATTTCCCTGATTATTTTCAACTTCTTTTTTCGCTCGCATCAGCTGTTCTGTCTTGGATTGTGATTCTTTAAGGTAATAAAGCTTTGCAATTTCTTCTGGGCTTTGGGTTTTAATGGCTTCTAAAGCTTTGTGTAATTCTTTTTCGCTGAAATGAATAATTAATTCATCTTTGCCTGTTTCGATGCCACTGTTGTACACAGAAAATATTTCCGCCAGACCCCTAAATTCATCCCAATATTTGTTCTGTGCCGCCCGCGGAATAAACCAATGCCACTGGGGTGTATCTTCCAATTTTATCCAGCGATTACTGTCCAGGTCTGTCTGCCAAGATAATTCATTAAGATAACTCAGTTTAGCTTCTCTTTTGGGGGCAAATAATTCTTGGTAGTATACACCCTGATAGGGATTGCTCTTTTTCCCTGTTTTCACCAGCAACAGCATACATACCCCCGCGCTTTGAATGGGAAAGACATTGGCGTCTATTTCTCCATCGAGTGTTTTCTCTCCTTTGTTGCCATTGCCGTGCAGATTGAAAATATAAATCTCATCAAAGGATTCCATCAGGCTTTTTCGCATCAGTCTGTGAGAGACGCCGTCTAAGAAACTATTGTTGACAATCACACTGACCAGTCCTTTTTCTTGCGTATCAATTTTCCATTGGGCAAAGCGTAGAAATTTAATGTAATCATCATTTAATTTCTGTTTTTCAGTACCGGTTAATTTCTTATCCCCATCTTCTTGATAGATTTTCAGTTCATCTTGTATCCATTTTTTCGAGTTCATCGGATCAGACTTCGAATTATAGGGTGGATTGCCCATTACGACTAAAATAGGTGTACTGGTTTTCACTTTTTGCGCAGCGTCCGCTTCATCATTGAACTCAGTGAATAAAGGAAATTTTTCAGGTTCAGACTGGTCCAGTGTGTTGGTCAGATAGAGTTTTAATCTTTCTTTATTTTGATATTTATAATCACAGTCTTTCAAATATTCGTAGATACGGAAATGCGCCAGAATATAAGGCACAATTAAATATTCAAACCCGTAGAGGTTTTTTAAAATAAAGTCTTGTACCAAGGTTTTCCACATGCCTTTGTTTTCTTGTTCTATAAGTTCTTTATAAGCATATTCAATCGCAGAAAGCAGAAATGTTCCTGTTCCTGTGGCAAAATCTAAAATATGAATATTATTATCAATGATTCCTTTGGCAGAACTTAGACGTGTTTTAAGAATCTCATCCGTGCTTTTAATTAAATATCTAACAATTTGAATCGGTGTGTAAAACACACCGCGCGCATTGCGTGCCTGTGGATTGAATTCTTTTAAGAATTGTTCATATAAATAGATAAACGGATCTTCAATATCATGATCGTCTTTATAGCTTTTACCCTGTGGGAAAAAGATGGCTTCATCATAAATATTTACTGTATCAATAATACTGTCAATTAAATATAATATGCCTCTAGACATTTCCTCTAAATTGAATTTCCCTAAAATCTCTTTGAGAATGGGAATGAAAGCAGGTATATTTGCAAAGTCCTGACGTGATATATCCGTATGTTTGGTCAGGCGGCAAAAGATCTGACTGAATGTGATAATCTGGGCAAAAGCATCAGCAAAGTCCTGCTTGTCTAAATCGCGATATAAGGTCTTGCTGAATAAGGTTTGAATTTCTGATTTTGCAAGATAAGATTCTGAATTTTCCAATTCATCTAAAATCATATCGCGTAAATATTTTGTTTTGTCTGCTAGCATTCTGATAAGAGAATCACGATTTTTGACAGGCATTGGCCTGGCTTGTACAAATAGATTTAATAATCGCAGAATATCATCACAAAGTAAGTTTTTGACATCTCGATATAAAACTTTGTCTAAGACATTAATATCTTTTTCTTCGTTATTCCATTCCAATAGGTAAAAACTAAAATAATTGGTAAAAAGAATGACTTTTGCCCAGGTAAAATATTTACATAATTGTTCATATTCTTTAGATTTTTTATGCTCTAGAACATGATTAAGATCAAAGTCAGGTTTTTTACATTCAATACATCCAATAATATGGGCTGATTTATTCCAAATGGTAAAATCAGGGATTCCTGTTTCTGAAGAGGCTTCCTGCCGAACTGTAAAGTTTTTTCCCCATATTATATTGACTAAATTTTCTAAAGGAGTACGATATGTTGTTTCATTAGCATTGGGGGTTTTTCTTATTAAATTAATTTCTTGAAAATATGATTTGATCTGTGCAAGCATGCCAAAGAGCATAGCAAAATGTTTATGATAAAAGCAAGAAGAGAAAAGACTGGACTTAAAAGCGCAGTTTTGCCGATATTTAAAAAACTCATGTTAAGAAATTCGTTTTTATCACTGTGTATTTTGTCCTTCACGCTGTGTTTTTCCGCCGCCTTACGGGCGCAGATCGTTCCCGGGCAAAGCCGCAGAGATGTTGAGATGCACAGCGGTGTGATTTTATGGGAAGAGGAAAATCCCGCCCATACCGCGCAGGTGCATCAGGTTTTATATGCCGGGCAGGGGCACACAGGGCAGATACCATTTCTGGCTTTATACATTAACAAAAGATTGCTGATGCCGATATTTTTTGTTTCCGAAGACGGATATATGAGAGTGATGGCGCGCCTTCAGGCCAATCCAGAGATGACACAGCGCCCGGACGGCCCCTATATGCTTTCTTTCATTTCCCAGAATGGCCAATATGCCTATCGGCTGTCCACAGCATTGATGAATGGCAAAGAATTAAGCGAAGGTCTGGCCGAACGAACCTTGCTGATGCGCTATCTTCCTGCTTCCTCAGCCTATGCCATTATGCATGTTGACTATAATGTGGCAAAAGCTTTAGGCTATGGGCCATCATAAATAAAGGAGACAATATTTTGAGGCGCATCGGTTTTGCTCTTATTCTTCTTTTCTTTCAGATTTGTCATTTATTTGGCACAACAGATCTCTTAGATTTGCCGGTGCATTTGGGCATGGAAAGAGCAGAGATAGAAGAAATTCTGCACGCGCCTTTGTTTTCTTATGCCAAGGTATTTCATGCGCAAAAGAGCAAGGCCAGCCCGGCTATTGCCTATGCCCTGTATAAAGTGCCCGAATGGAATGATTCTTTGCCTTCATATATTCTGGCATTTTTCCTTGAGGGCTATACCATGCGCCTGATTGGCATTTATCAGGACCAGGCCTATCAGAAAACAGCCTGGAATATCGCCAATCAACCCTCCTTGCGCGCCGGCCGGCGGGGCAATATTGAATATTATCTGCAAAAGGATTACTTTGCCTATTATATTCTTCAGCGCGTGCGGCCCGCCGACAAAAACAGTATTCTCAATTCACAAATGAAAGACCTGATTTTTCAAACAACAAATATGCCCTATTTTAATATTATTTTCTATCATGATGAGCCAATGTTTGAATTGCTCTATCAGTCGATTAAAGATTTGAATCTTTTTTCAGAGATTTTTAAAGATTTAATGAAACAGCAGAGCCCCGGCGACAAAGAACAAGGGCAAGAGAGAGAAGATCAGGGTGTGCCGCCTGATTTCCCCAATAACCCCGGCCTGCCAAATCCCCAAACAATGCCCAATGAAGAACAGGAGGACGCACCATGAGCATATATATGCCCAAAGGCAGCATGGCTTTGATGCTGTGCCTGCTGATTCTGCCGCTTCAATTGCACGCTTATGCCTCTTTGTCTTTGCCCATAGAGCCTCAGATGTCTCGTTCTGATGTCGAGCGTATTCTTGGCCGCCCGGGTTTTCTTATTTATACCGGAGTCATGATTCAGGGCATTCCCGAAAAAATGGAAGTGTCTATGGCCGGTTATCGTGTGAATATGAAAAACAGCCCGGTCAAGCTGATTACCATTATCTTTTTTCAGGATAATGTACAGCTCGCCGTTTCTGCCTTTTATGAGAAAAAGCCCAAGGATAAACTGATGGCAAAAATATTGAAAAACACGCAGATGAGAGAATTTGATGTGCGCGGTCTTCAGGGATATTTGGATAATAAAACTTTGGATTTTTATTTGTCTGAAAAAGGCACAGATGGCACGCATTTTCCCCCGCGTGATTTACACGATTATTTTCAAAATGAAGACTTTCTCAATTTTGCTATATCCGATAATGTGATCGATGCCATCACAGAATTGGTGAGCGCAAAGCATATTCCCGATCTCTACAGCATCACTTATATGAATCTGCGCCTGGTCGCCAGTGTTGCCTCCCAGGGGCTGCTGACCCCCAGCTGGAAAAAATAAAAACCCCGCCGAATGAAATCCGACGGGGAAAGTATCAGGCACGAAAACTTCTTTTTATAATTTTATTTTTTACATCCGCAATCATGCTTCACCAAGGCCACAGCTTCAATTTCCACCAGGCCGCCCTTGGGCAGCTTGGCCACTTGATATGCGCTGCGCGCAGGATAAGGTTCACAGAAATACGAAGCATACACCTCGTTCACAGCTGCAAAGTCATTCATATCGGCCAAGAACACTGTTGTTTTAATCACTTTACACATGCTGCTGCCGCCCTCTTCCAGGATAGCTTTCAGATTTTCCAAGGCCTGCTTGGTCTGCTGTTTCACATCTCCTGTAATCTCTCCTGTGCCGTCAATACCCAGCTGGCCGCTGGTGTATAAAAACGGCCCGACATTGATGGCCTGACTGTATGGCCCAATGGCCGCAGGGGCTTTGTCTGTGTGTATTTGTTTTTTCTCTGGCATAATTAAACTCCTTTTATGATTTAATTTTCAAGGCTTCGCGTCGCGATTTTCTCTTGTATCTGCGCAATAAATTTCTCCAGGGGCACATCGGCGCTCTGCTCTCCGCTGCGCACTCGGATCGAGGCAGTTTTTGCTTGCATATCCCGGCCGCCCACCACCAGAATATAGGGAATCTTCTGCGCCGCAGCTGTGCGTATCTTAGCATTCATACGATTGTCGCTCAAGTCTGCCATGCTGCGAATCTTGGCCTTTTTCAGCAGGCTGTTCACCTCGTCAGCATAGTCGTAAAAAGCAGGAGCCACCGGCACCACACACACCTGATAAGGCGACAGCCACACGGGAAACGCCCCCCCAAAATGCTCGATCAGCACACCGAAGAAACGCTCGATGCTGCCGAAAAGAGCACGATGCACCATATAGGGCCGCTTGGTCTGGCCGTCTTTGTCGATGAAGGCCATGTCAAAGCGTTCAGGCAGATTGAAGTCGAATTGAATAGTCGACAGCTGCCATTCGCGATTCATGCTGTCTTTCACTTTCAGGTCAATCTTGGGTCCGTAAAATGCGCCCCCGCCCTCGTCCACTTTATAGCTCATGCCCGCTTTATCCAGGGCCTTGCGCAGCGAAGCTTCAGCCACATCCCAGTCGGATTTTGCCCCCACAGATTCTGCAGGCTTTGTGGAAAGATAGGCACTGATGTCTTTGAATCCAAATGTACCCAGCATGAAAAGACTGAAACGAATCACTTCCTGAATCTCGTCTTCGACCTGATCGGGCGTGCAGATGATATGCGCGTCATCCTGCGTAAAGCCGCGCACGCGCGGCAGCCCGTGCAAAGCCCCAGCGCGTTCATATCGATACACTGTGCCCAGCTCGGCCCAGCGGCAGGGCAGATCCCGATAGCTGTGCTGATTATTTTTATAAATCAGCACATGAAAAGGACAATTCATTGGTTTAACAAAATACTTGTCCTCATCAATCTGCATAGGACTGTACATGCTGTCTTGATAGAAGTCTAAATGCCCGCTGGTCTGCCAGAGGATCTGCTTGCCGATATGCGGACTGAAGACAAATTCGTAGCCGTTTTCCTTGTGCTGATCGCGCCAGAATTCCTCCAGCGCGATGCGCAGACGCCCGCCGTTAGGCTGCCAACAGGCTAATCCGGGGCCAATATCCTCGTGAAAAGAAAAGAGATTCAGCTCGCGTCCTAATTTACGATGATCACGCTTTTCCATTTCTTCTTTGTAGGCAATGAATTCTTTTAATTCTTTTTTATTGGGAAAGGCTGTAGCATAAATGCGCTGGAGCATGGGGCGTTTTTCATCCCCGCGCCAATAGGCCCCCGCCACAGACATCAATTTGAATCCGCCGGCCGCGATTTGCTTTGTGTTGTTGATATGCGGCCCCTTGCACAGATCCAGAAAATCACCCACTTGATATGTTGAAATCACCGCATCCGCGGGCAGGTCGTTAATAATTTCTATTTTATATTTCTGATCGGCGAAAATTTTCAGCGCTTCTTCCCGAGAAATCTCTTTGCGGATAAAATCATCATGCTTTTTCACCAGACGGGCCATTTCGGCTTCAATCTTGGCAAAATCTTCGGCGGTGAAGGTATGTGTGCATTCCATATCATAATAAAATCCCTCTTCGATGGCAGGTCCAATGGCAAATTGAACCTCTTTGCCATAAAGGTTTTGAATCGCTGACGCCATGATATGCGCGCAAGAATGCCGCAGCGTCGAAATATCAATCTCAGACATCATTACACCCCGTGTTTTTCTTGATCATACTATAACATGCCTGGGGAAAGAACACAATGCAGTAGGAGAAGAGGGAATATTTACTGACTGATTGCACCAACAATAGGTGCAGCAGTACCTAGGAACAATCTCTCTAGAATCTGCCAAGCTGCTTTTAAGTCAGATTCTTTTTGTTCCTCTCCATAGGGCTCATTCCGAACATGCAAGAATTTTGACAATGTATCAAATTCATGTTTTGCTATGCGTGAAGATATGGAAAATTTTTCTTTTTGTTTAGAGTCGTTCATTTTTCTGGTAAAACTATGCGAATTCCAAAGATATTTTTTTAGATTTTCTTTTTCGTTTTCGTGTATTAAAAGTGTACAGATAAGGATTTCTTCAATAATTTTCCTTGTATTAATCATTTTCGCCTCTAAATCATCATCAAGATGTTTATGTTTAAATAACAATGTCTTTAAATTTTCGTTTCGTGGGATATAATTTTCACACAACTTTATACCATTGTCATTGATTGTATATATAGTCGAATTTTGATCGAGATCTTGTATAAGATTACTTACAAAGCTATGTAAATGAGTGAGAATAATAATTGTATTAGAATTATTTAATTTTTTAATCCGATCTAATGTGTTTCTCTCTCGCCGGATATCAAAACTTGTGACAGGATCATCAAAAATAATCAAAGAATCTTTGACTTTATTTTTTTCCAATTGGGTAAAGAAAAAACTCAATCCCAAGGCATTGCGTTCGCCTTCACTCATCTGATATTTCAATTTAGATGAGTCGATCGATATAGATTTTTCATTTTGTATTCTTTCAATTGTGAAAGGCAGAGTTAAATTAATTTCTTTTGATTTACCTGTTGCATTTCTGGTTTGGGGAGCATCAATACTAACTTTAAAATAGTGAAAACCTAAGGATTTCATTTCTTCGTTAATGGAATTTGAAAAATCTTCAGTTAATTTTTTTAATTCCTCTTCATACTTTTTATTAGCTTGTTTTTCTTTTTTTTTTTTTTTTCTCTTTATTTTGGAAGTTTTCTCTAA
>JAHHUI010000070.1 GCA_020024055.1 Spirochaetaceae bacterium
CTAACGTAGACCTGACAGGCTATAAACGCGATATGGCAATTAATAAATCTTTCCCCGAAATGCTGATCCGCCGTTCTCATGATACAGGTGTCTTCAAGCTTCCTATCGGTAGCATGGACACCAGTCCCATTGTGGGAAAACTGGGCACAGGTGTGGAACATAATGAAACTTTCACAGCTTTCGAGCAGGGCAGTCTGAAACAGACTGAAAATGACTTCGACCTGGCCTTGGCCAACAATCAAAGCGATCGCGCCATGGGCTTTTTCGTGATTGAGACCCCTTATGGCGAACGCTATACCAGAAACGGCAGTTTCATCCTGGGCAAAGAGGGCTATCTTGTCACCAAAGACGGCTATCGCGTGATGGGCGAAAATGGCCCGATCCAAACAAAGCTGCATAATTTCCGCGTTGATTCTGAGGGCGTGGTGTGGCACAATGCCGCCTATAACAAAGAAGACCCTGCACAATTAACCAGCCAGAAGGACAATGACTGGTCTCAGAATGAAGTGTTAGATCGTCTGAAAATTGTGCATTTCTTTGACATGATGGATCAGTCCGCAGAGCGCTATCTTGAAAAACAGGGCAACAGCATGTGGAAAGCCACTGAATTATCCGGCCCGGCAGTGATTTTAGAGCCCGGCCCCCAGCGTCCACAGGTATTACAGGGGTTTTTAGAAACCTCTGCCGTAAATGCGATCACAGAAATGGTGAATATGATTTCAATCAACCGCGCTTATGAAGCCTGTCAAAAAGTGGTACAGAGCCAAGACACCATGACAGAACAATCTGTCAGCCGCGTGCTGCGCGCTTAATTCAACAAAGCAATAAAAACCCTCCTATCAAGGAAGGTTTTCTTTTTTAGTTTTCAATAAAATCTTTCAGAATTGCCTTTCTGCGCGGATGCTTCAGGCGCTTGAGAGCTTTGGCCTCAATCTGGCGAATGCGCTCACGTGTGACATCAAAATATAAGCCCACTTCTTCCAAGGTCAGAGAATAGCCGTCTTCCAAGCCATATCTCATCTTCAATACTTCCTGCTCACGCGGATTCAGTGAAGAGAGTGCTTCACGCAGCTTCTCCTGCAAGATTTTGAACGAGGTCTGCACGGCAGGGTTTTCAGCGTCTTTATCATCAATAAAATCACCCAGCAATGAATCTTCTTCCTCGCCCACCGGTGTTTCCAGGCTGATCGGCTCACGCGCCACGCTCTTGGCTGACTTCACTCTTTGCACGGTCCAGCCCAGACGTTTGGCAATTTCCTCATCGCTAGGCTCGCGGCCCAACAGCTGCATCAGCTGGCGGCTTTCGCGAGAGACTTTGTTAATCTGCTCGATCATATGCACAGGCACGCGAATAGTCCTGGCCTGATCGCTGATACTGCGCGTGATGGCCTGGCGAATCCACCATGTGGCATAAGTGGAAAATTTATACCCCTTGCGATATTCAAATTTCTCCACAGCCTTAATCAGACCCACATTGCCTTCCTGAACCAGATCGAAAAAGTGCAGACCGCGATTGGTATATTTCTTCGCAATCGACACCACCAGGCGCAGATTCGCCTCAGTCAGGCGATCTTTGGTCGACTTCATCAGATTCTTTCCGCGTTCAATCTCTTGGCTCTTTGCTAAAATATCCTGGCAGCCTAATTCATATTCAAATTCAATCTCAGACAGCTTCTTGTCTGTCAGCTGAATCTGGCGAATCTTTTCTTTAATTTCATCGCTGCCCAGGCCCAGGCGCTTTTCAATAATTTCACGCTCGCTGGAACTGGCCAACTGTCGGCCAAGTTGACGCAATTCCCGCATGCTGCCCACGCGCAAATCCGCCTGCATCGCCGCAATTTCTTTCTGGCATTCGCGAATATGGCGCGCCACATGCAGAAATTCATCAGAAAAAGCAAAAATCTCTTCCTGATGAATAGGCACCTTGGCCAATTCCTCCAGCAAGGCCTGCCGTCTGGACACCAGTCTGGGGTCAGTCAGCACATTGCCATCCTGCGCCACCACTTTGTGTTTAAATTCAATATGCGCTTTCAAAGCCGGATATAAAGGCTTCAAAGAATCACGATAAAATTGATTCAGTCGCCGTCTTTCGCTTAGAATATCTGTATTGTCTTTGCGATCCAGCTCTTCCACTTCCTCACGACGCATGAAAGCACGATTGGCCAATTCATAAAAACTGTGAATCACCATGCCCGAATTTCTGAGTGTATTGGTCACGGTGTTCTCACCTTCTTCCATCTGCTTGGACAAGGCTACTTCATCTTCCGCGCTCAGCAAGCCCTCGCGCCCGATTTCGCGCAGGTATAAACGAATAGGATCATCGATGCTGCCGTCCAAATCAGAATGAATCAGGCATTTTTTTCCCTTTCCATTTCCCCCCGAAACCATCACGCTGAGATCTTCTTCCAGGCGAATATCATCCACATCCACATCGCCGGGAAAAATCTGTGCATCTTCAATATGAATATGATTTGCTTCTAAATAGGCCAAAATATTATCAATTTTGTCGCCCTGAATCATATCTTCTGGCAATAATTCACTTAATTCATCATAGGTAATTGAATTTTTTCTTCCTTTGCTGTACTCCACCAGCTTTTGAATGCTGGCATCATTTTCCAATTCATTGCTCAATTTTACAGTCCCGCCTTTAGTTGCTGCAACTCTTGTACTACAAGGATATAATCCTTCATCAGATCATTCACAGACTCGTCGCTGTCCCCTCGTTTTTCTGCTCGTTTTATCATATCTGCCAAATTTAAACATTCCCTTTCTAATTCCCTCACTTCCAACTGCTTCAGCATGATTTGAACATATTGCCCTATGTCGTCATCGGGCTCAAAATGCGAAGGTTGAAGCAAATAGCACTTGATATCCTTATCAAAAGGGCTTTGTTCTTCCAGCCATAGTGAAAAACTGATCTTATCAAGGTTGTTTTCTAAATAACTTGCCACCAGCTGACTTTCATGGGAATCCAACCATCTCTTTTGAAGCGCCCGGCCATGCTGTGCATAACAGTGGGGGTGTTCCAAAAAAATCCTTAACAATTCATAGATTGTCCCATTAAACTGATAAAGACTTTTGCTGTGCAAGTCTTGTGTTTCTACATCTTCTCCTACGGTTAACCTGCGTATGGATTTCTTATCGAAACGTTGAAATTCATCAACGACCACTCCCTCTTTCAGATTCAGTCTGGTGGCCAGGATTCGCAACATTTCATCTTGAATCACAGGCGATGATATACTCTGAATATACGGGAAAATTGCCTGGCACACGCCCACAGCCTCTGCGGCGTTTTGCGGAACCGGCCTTGCCGTAATATCTATAAGAAATTCAATCGGGATCCTAGCACTATCGATAGATTTTTGCAAGCCCTTTAGATTTTTTTTCTGTAAAATTTCACCAGGATCTTTTTCTTCCTCAAGATCCACGATTTTCATCTGCATATTCAGCTTTTCTAAAATGAAAATCGCCGACTTTTTAGCTTTTTCTCCTGCTTCATCATTGTCAAAAATGATATAGCCCTTCTCTGTATTGCGCCGCAGAAGCTTGGCTTGCTCTTGTGTGAACCCCGTGCCCAGCGATGCCACTGCCTGTGGAAACCCCATTTCATACATGGCACACACATCCATCGCCCCTTCACACAGCATAAACCCCTGCTCAGCAATAGCCTTTTTTGCCTGATAAAAACCGAATAGATTCTGTTTTTTATTATAAATAAGCGTATCAGGGCTGTTGAGATATTTGGGCGAATGCGCATTCAAAGGCTCTGTAATCAGGCGCCCGGAAAAAGCCACAATTTCTCCGGTATTTTGAAATACAGGGAATAATATCCTGTCTAGAAAAAAAGGAAACTGGGGATATTTCTTGGAAAACAATCCACTCTTGTCCAGGATTTTATCGCTATAGCCTTTTTTTTGTAAAAAACTGTATAGAAAGTATTTATCCTTGGGGGCATAGCCTATTTGATAATGCCGTATTGTCTTCTCACCCAGGCCGCGCTGATGTAAATACTGCAAAGCGGATTCTCCATCAGCGGTATTCCACAAATAATGCTCAAAGGTTTTAACAATGCGCTGATACAGCAGAAGCAAAGCCTTTTTTTCCTGAAGATTTTCCTCTCCGCGCTCATCATTTTTGTCAATAATAATTCCCAGCTGATTCGCAAATTGATGCACAGCCTCGACAAAGCCGATTTTGTCTATTTCCATGAGAAACTGAAAAATACCGCCGGATTTTTTACAGCCGAAACAATAAAAAGACCCTCTGCTAGGAGTCACACTGAAACTGGGCGTCTTTTCCAGATGAAAAGGACAGCAGCCCCAGAAACGATCACCCCTGCGTTCCAAGGCAACATAACGGCTCACCAGCTCGACAATATCGATTTGATCTTCTATACGTTTAATAATATGATTAGGAATTGCCATTACTACCTCAAAAGGTACGGAAAATCCTTTTATTTTGTTGATAGTTTATATTCATTTTTTGCCTCTTTACTGAAAAATAAACAATTTTTCTTTTTTCTCAAAATGATTCCATATCCGCGCAGCACAATCGGGCCCGCGGTGAATCTCATGGAAATGACAAAACGCCGAGGCAATCTGAAATCCTGCGGACAATCACCGCGCATTAATGTATCAAACCAATGATAAATCAATTTTTGCTGAAACAGCGGCGGCTGCTTCAAAAAAAGCGGCAATGGAAATTGAATACTTTGATCATGATACTGCTCGTGCTGAAACAATCCCTGCATATAAATATTGAGCTTTTTCTCTAATTTTTTGCTTTCTTGGGCCAGATACACCAGCTGGGCCGAAAACTCAGGCACACTTTCCTGCATTTTTTTCAGCTCTCTACGCAGGCGATTGCGCAGAATCCTCTGGTCATTATTCGTGCTGTCTTCATGCCAGGAGATATGATTCTGTCTCAGGAAGTCTTTTAACTCCTGCTTGCGAAAACACAGCACAGGCCGAATCAGGCTGCCCCTGCGCGCTGGAATTCCCGCCAGGCCCTCGGCGCTGTATTTCTGCATCAGGCGCATATACACCGTTTCCAAATGATCATCCCATGTATGCGCCGTGGCAATGGCATCACAGCGATATTGCGAGGCCACCTGGCTGAAAATCTTATAACGAAGATGCCGGGCATCAGCCTCAAGGCCTGCATCTTTCCTCCAAGTCTGCGGATCGGCATGCACAATATCCAATGGCAGATGATATTTTTCGCAAAGATTTTGGATAACCATAATATCCTGATCCGTTTCTTCTTTGGGCCGCAGGCCATGCTGCACATGAAGCAGACGCAATGTACATTGATGATGAGACAGTGTCTTGGCAAAAAGCGCCGCCATGGCCATGCTGTCACACCCTCCCGAACAGGTCAGCAAGACACTCTGGCCGCCTTGTATAGAAAATTGATTCAAAGACTCAAGAAAATGTTCTATCATAAACTGTTAATGATTTGCTGAAGACCTGTAAAAGATTTTTCATGTATTTTTTCTAAAAAAATCTGTGCCAGATCTGCACATAATTTCAGAAAGACTGACTCCTGCTCTGAGGGAAACCTGCCCAAAACATAGCCGGGCACATCCTGCGGCAACACAGGACGACCCACGCCAATAAACAGCCGCCAAAAATCCCTGCTGCCGCTAAGATCAATAATATTCTGCAACCCCTTTTGGCCGCCAGAGCCGCCTGAAAATTTCATCTTGGCACGGCCACAGGCTAAATCCATATTATCACAAATGACACATGTATGCACCAGGCCAATGCCTGTGCGCCTTTGCAGATCGGCCAGACATTTTCCCGAAAGATTCATATACGTCAACGGCTTTGCCAAAAAAAAAGTACATCCGGGATTTTTAACCTGCCAAAGAATATAATGACTGTTCTGGCGTATTTTTTCAGCATCGGCTGAATTGAGCACAGCATCTACAAAACAAAAGCCGGCATTATGCCGGCTCTTTTCATATTGCCTGCCGGGATTTCCCAGGCCAATCAGCAACACTTTCAATTGATTGTCTCCCAAATTTTATTCTTCACCCTCGGCAGGCGCGCTGGCTTTGGGCATCACCAAAGAGACAACTATTGTATCAGTCTTGGTCACAAATTTGACATTTTCAATGGCAATCAAACTTGCCACGGTCAGGCTGTCGCCTATTTTCAGGCTGGAAATATCAATTTTTACTTCTTTGGGAGTGAACATCGGCATGCTTTCCACTTCCACTTTGTCCAGCATCTGATTCACCACACCGCCGTCGCGTTCGCCCACGGCCTGGCCAGAAAGCACCACGGGCACTGCCGTGCGCACCTCTTTCACGCGCTTAATTTCATACAGATCCACATGCAAAATCTTATCGCGCACAATATCATAATGATAATCTTTAACTAAAACATCATGTTTCTTCCCTGCAATTTCCAAGGGAACAATGGTCTTGTCCGACATATAGCGAAATTTTTTGTTGAAATCGTCGGCATTCAATAAAATATGCTGAGTTTTAGACACTCCGTAAACAACAGCAGGAATCTTCCCGCAACGGCGCATGCGGCCGACGACATTTTTTCCAAACTCTGTCCGCGGCTCGGCAATCAATAGCAAATTATCCATTTTCTTTTTGTAAACTCCTCTCCAAAAAACAGCTCAGAGAGGATTATATAAGATTTCTTCTTTAAAAATCAAGGCTTTAACCAAGCTCTTTGCTATTTTTCTTCTCAAAATTTTATTACATTACATCCTCTTGCTCACTTGCCCTTTTAAAAAAAAGTGACTACTATTCGTTCTTATTATGGAAGATTTTCTGCATCAATATTTTCAGACTGCCTCTTTATGGATGATTGCCTTGGCAATTTTAGGCAGTTTTTTTATTTTGGCCTTTTCCGCTGATGTCTTGGTGGAAAAAACCGTGGCGCTGAGCCTGCAATGGGGCATTCCCAGCATGATTGTCAGCGCCACTATTGTCAGCCTGGGCACCACATTGCCCGAAATCAGCGTCTCTGTCTCTGCAGCCCTGGAGGGCGATCCGGGTCTGGCCCTTGGCAATGCCGTAGGCTCGATCATCACTGACAGCAGCTTGATCCTGGGCATCGCCTTGCTCATCCACCCCACCATCATTGACAGAACACTGATGAAAAAACAAGGCCTGTTCCAGATTGGCTCTGCCATTCTCCTTGTGGCCGCCAGCTTCATTTTCACCAAAAAAGGTGTTAATCCCTTTGGTCAGGGCGGCTTCCTGCCACAGGGCTTTGGCTTTTTGCTTGTGGCGCTTCTTGTCTTTTATATTCTCTATTCCATTTACAGCAGCAAAAAATCCCAGGCAGTCCCTTCCACCGATCTGACAGTGCTGAGCAAAGCACCCTCTGTACTGATATTTTTCCAGCTTATCCTCTCTGTGGCATTTGTGGTGATCTCCAGCAAAACCCTGATTCCTGCCCTGACAGAATTAGCTGTGCGCATCAAAATCCCCGCCAGTGTCATCGGTGCCACGCTTGTGGCATTTGGTACCAGCCTTCCTGAAC
>JAHHUI010000071.1 GCA_020024055.1 Spirochaetaceae bacterium
GAACAATCATTACACGTCGTCTGCGTTGTTTTATAGAGATGCTCCTTTTGAAAATTATATATATTTTCATCATTGGCTTAAAAAACTCTCTAACCTAATGATGAAAATCAACGCAAAATACTGTAATTATACAGGATTTTGATTTTACAACAGATAAAAACTTATTATAAGCAGAATGACAAAAGATGTATATCCCCAGGAATATGTCTGAAAACGATCAATGCTTAATGAGGCAATATTGGGCCCGATAATTCCCACAATGCCCCATGCCGTATACATAATGCCATAATTCGCACTGAAATTCTACTTGCCCCAAAGAGCGGCAGTTATACTGGGAAATAAATTAATACAGCTGCTATAATTTAATCCCATCACAATGATAATAATGAGGAAAATAGGTAATGTATGGCAAAATTAAGAAGACACACCATCAACAAAGAGTTCAAAGTGATACACGGGTTTCCTTGCCGTACAGATCAAATAATATCCCAGCAAAGGGTCACCCGAAAGAATTGAAAATGACTAAAAGCACCACCATCAGATAGCTGCACTGAAGCGTGCCTGCCGATTGAAACGAGACAATCTGTGCCAGATGCCCAGTGAGCATCAGGCTCACACAGGCCAAAGTGAAAAATTGGAACCAGTTAATATAAAACAAAGGATTAGTCAGCATTTCATTTATGGAAAATTGCCGCCATGAAGGTGTGGCAAAGCTTTCAGAGGCCTTTTCTTCAGAGGGGGTTCTAAAAATAATGCCAAAAATCCGCCGCAAATCATGATATATGTGGCCAGAATTCGCAATGTAATTGCTCAGCAGAGAGACATACACGGTGCCAATCGCCATATCAAACATCGCCATGCCCGATGCACGGCCGACCATATTGCTGGGAAACCATTTAATCACTACCGGTAAAATGGCACTGTAGCAAAAGCCAACCCCAAGACCCCCTCCAAAAGCCCAAAACCCAGAATCATGAATAGATTCGAGACAGGACTAGAAAGGCTGGACAGAAAAAAACCGCCGCCCAAGCACAGAACGCCAATCCAAGCTGTGATTCTTGGCCCAAGGGTAATTTGCAGTCTGTCCGTGGGATACATACAAAAAGCCCGCACTAAAATTGTGATAGTGTAGAGCAGAATTGCCATGGTATGCGAGCAGTCATAGTCGCCCTCTGAGAGCGATCGGGGCAATTTCTGGGCATAGACGCTCCAGGAAAATAAAACACCAATTACCATGTTAAACAGCAAGCTGATGACGGCCATGGCCCATGCTTTTTTCAGAGCCCTCATCAATGATCTCCTCCGTGAATCATTTTGCTGCCATGTTCTAAAAGAGGTAAAAGGAGCTTTGTGCAATATGTGGCTGCGGCAAGAGAACCGGGAAAATTGACCAGAATACATTTGCCGCGATATCCGGCAAAGCTATGCGAAAATACGGCGAATAGAGTTTCTTTGCGCGATTCCTGACGCAGATATTCGGCAATGCCGGGTATTTCATGGGTGCAGAATTGTCTTGTTGCTTCGGTAGTGCAGTCTCTTGGGGAAATGCCCGTGCCTCCTGTGGTGATAATCCAGTCGCAGGATGAGGCATCATGAAAAGCCGCGCATAAAAGATCAAAATCATCAGGCAGAAGGCGGTATTCAATCTGCCATGAGGGATTGTGTTGCTTGAAAAGCTCTTGTATCGCCGGCCCGGATTGGTCGCTGTAAATATTGTGATAGGCCCTATCCGAGCTCGTAATAACAGCGATCTTCATTGTTCACTGTGCCGCCTTTAAGCACACGCACGAAAATGCCCTTGGTGGGCATAATACATTGACCAATCAATTTGGTAATTTCACAGCCGGTATGGCATTCTTTTCCAATCTGCGAAACCTCTAAAACACTCTCGCCAACGTACATCTTCGTGCCAATAGGCAGGCTCGTGCAGCACCACGCCTCTTGTGGTGATATTCTCAGCAAAATCCCCCCCCGGCTGAAGCTGCACGCCTTTGGGAGCCGCGAATTTATAGGCACGAGAGGATTCCATCTCGTCCATAGATACAAGAGACACTTGCCTCTTTTCCGGTTTTCCTGCATGCGTATCGCCTTCAATGCCATGATTGTCCACAAATGTAATCTCAGAAACAGGATGCTTTCTGGTGCCTGTTTTTTCCAAGACATTGAATGAAATAATTTGAAATTCGTGCTTCATTTATTCCTCTTTTTTCTTGTCAATCAGTTTTCAATCAGTATAATATTGCTACTCTGCATGTTTTTATCCACAGCTTTGCACATATCCCCAATTGTCATCGCCGCAATGGAAACGGCTGTCAGTGCTTCCATTTCTATGCCTATTTTCCCGCTGCATCGCGCTGCTGCCTGAATCGTAATGCCATCATTTTCTATGCTGAAATCCACCTGAATCTAATCAATAAAGATATTATGACATAATGGTATCATGGCTGATGTCTGCTTGGCGCCACTGATGCCGGCAATGCGCGCACAGGCAAGTACATCGCCCTTGGCGATATTATTTTCTTGAATCAGGCGCAGAGTCTCTTTGGCAAGAAAGATTTTGCCCCGGGCAATGGCCGATCTTTTCAAGATAGACTTGTCTGCCGCATTCACCGTCGAGGCTTTGCCTTCTGTGTCAATATGTGTTAATTGGCTCAAGATTATCCTCCAATCAAATTCACATTCGCGTCTGTGCTGAATGTGCCGCGTTCGGGTTTAGCTAAAATGGCTTTTTTCAATATGCCGACAATATCGTTAAAGACAATAAAATGATCGTCATTGCTGTGCAGGCAGGTACGGATATGCCCATCAGTCATCAGGCGGATGCGATTGCAGGTGGAACAGGGAAGCGGCCTGTCATAAGGATGATTGTCACTTTTCATTTCTCTGAGGTCATATTGCGCAATGGTTTACATTTTGATGCCCTTTTTTGTGCAAATCTTGCAGCAAGGGCAACTCTTTGCGACTTTTTTCGACCATCACACCATATTAATTTTCACATCCAGGCCGGCTTGAATTGCTGCATCGATGCCCTCCAGGGCTTTTTGTATTATGCCGCCGCGGGTAATCAGTGTGTAAAAGTTAGGATCTAAAGTGTCTAGTGATATATTAACAGATTGCAGACCATTGTCTTTGAGTTTCTTGGCAAGGGGGCCAGCAAAACCTATTGGTCGTCATAGCAATGATTTTCATGCCTTCAATCTCATTCATGCGGCCCACCAAGTCAGGCACATTCGGGCGAACAAGTGGCTCGCCGCCTGTGAGTCTGTATTTAAAAATCCCGATGGATACTGCGCCTTTCGCCACGGCAAGAATCTGTTCAAAGGAGAAGATTTTTGATGGGTCCAGTGCGGGAAAACCCTCTTCAGGCATGCAATATTGACAACGCAGATTTTGCATAGATGAGCCGCGATGAGTCAAGGTTTCTGCAGCCAATTGTCCGTCTTGGTCTTTGCCCGGGCGGGCACACAGATATTCTTCGCGATCGGTTTCTTTTCGGGTGTATTCCTGTGCCATGGGAATCATAAATTCTTGTGCCCTGTAGTCAATCCCCATACATTGATAGAGATAAGGCCTGATAAATAGTTCAAAGCAGACAAAATTAGAGACAGGATTGCCCGGAAACCCAAAGACGACTTGCTTTTCCAGTCGGTCAAAATACAGGGGCTTGCCCGGCTTCAGGCACACTTTATGCAGAATCTGCCTCACATGAAGATCGACTAAATCCCCGGTACAAGGTCAAAATCTCCCATTGAAACCTCACCTGAAAACAACACAATATCGCATTCAGAAAAAGCCTTCTTTCCAGGCTTGTCCTGCCGGCAAAAGCTCGTCTCCTGTACCTGATGATACCCACTTTAGGCTGTTGAACAACATCAACACTCTCAATTCCCGCCGAGGCGAGAAGGGCAATATCCATTTGAGCATTCTAGGGCCCAAGCAGCACGCTGCCGGCTGCTTGACTGGCCTTTGAAAATGATATTGGATGAGGTTTCATTTTTTGTGAATGTGACTGTGCCATCCGCATTTGCCCTGGTGAATTCCAGGTGATGCACGGCATTACAGCCAGAGGGGATTTGGGCCCCTGTCATGATGCGCAGGCATTCATCGGCGGCTAATTTACCCGAAAAGACCTGTCTCCGGTGCTGATAGTTTGGGCATGCACGTGAAAGGATTTGCCGACAGAAGAGGAGAGATCATCGCTGTGATAGGCAAGGCTATCCATGGCGGATTTATCAAAAGGGGGCTGGGGAAAATGCGTGATGATGTCTTGATGAATAATGCGGTTCGGCGCAGTGGTGATGAATATATTTTCAAGGGGAAAATTCAGCGTATGCCCAAGAATCAATGTCAGGGCTTCTTGCAGAGTTGGAAAAAGATCCATAAACATTTTTATCATAAAATGCTATGATAAATCAATGAGAAAAAACAGGCTTGGAATAATTTTCAAAGGATATGTGCAATGCCTTTGATAACAGAGCATCAATTTCTTGAAGAAGTACCTCTGCAAGCAGATTCGCGGGCGCTGATTCTGGGCACGATTCACCCCTATGCTCCGCAGGCAGCCGAGAATTTTTTGTGCCGATTTTTTTATGGCAATAAGTACAGTCTATGGGGCATTTTCAAAGAAGTTTTTCCTCATTTGCCTATTGATGCCAAAGATCAGGTTGCCTGTCCTGTTCAGTCCGCCGGGAAGATTAAGCGCATGCTGCGTGAATATCACATAGCGATTTCCGACACAGTAAAAGTGGCTATACGCCCTGAACATGAACCCTCGGCCGATCGTTTCCTGCCGGGCACACAGTATCACTATGAATTGATACAGCAGATATGCCAGGCTGCGGCCCTGGAGAGTATTTTTTTCACCGGCAAAAAAGTTTTGGATATTTTTCGCAGTTTATACACAGAAACTGTGCGTAAAGCAGGATTGAGTGCACCGGCTGTGTTTCCTAAAAATATAGGCTCGGGGGAAATCTTCACATTGCGCGATGATGTGTATTTCTGTAAAGAGCTGCGCTGTATTTTGCTGCCCTCACCTTCACCGGGGGCTGCCCGAGGAAAAAGCCGTGCCTTCCTCTCATCCGGATATGCTGATTATGCACAGTGGCGTCTAAGTTTTTACCGGCAGGCCTTGAGTGAGATTTTTAATAAGCCCCCACGATAATCAAAGACTTATCGCAGAACTATATTCAGCACACATAATGCCCCAATGACCCAGAGCACCGGGTGAATTTTTTTGAAATCTGCCGTGACAACATGAAGCAGGATATAGCTTAAAAACCCAAAAATCAAGCCATTGCTGATGCTGTATGTAAAAGGCATCATGACTGTGGTGAGAAAAGCCACGATGGCAGTTTTGGGGTCGTTGAAATCCAGCAGGGCCAGAGAACGGAACATCAGCACGCCCACCATAATCAGCGCAGGGGCCACCGCAAAGGCAGGTACCATGGCCACAAGCGGAGTGAATAATAAAGCCAGCAGAAAAAATATCCCCGTGACGATGGCTGCCAGGCCCGTGCGCGCGCCGGCGGCGATTCCTGTGCTCGATTCGATAAAGGCCGTGACTGTGCTGGTGCCCAGCAAGGCACCAAATGTCGAGGCAATGGCGTCATAATACAGCATGCGGCCTAAAGAAGGCACTTCACCGCTGTGATTCTGTATGCCGATTTCCTTGCTGCAGGCCAGAAGCGTGGCCAAAGAGTCGAAAAATGCAAGAAACATAAATGAGAAAATCGCAGGGAAGAAAGACCATTTTAGGGCACCCAAAATATCCAGTTTAAATACAATAGGTATCATGCTGGGCGGCATGGAAAATATGGTCTGGGGAAGAGTTGTTTTTTCGGTGACCAAGCCCATCACCGTGCCAAAAAATATTCCAATGAGCAGACTGCCGGGCACTTTTCTAATTTCTAAAATCATCATGACAATTAAAGTCATAATGCCCAGGATCACGCTCATGTTGAAGCTGCCCATGGCCACCAGAGTGTTTGCATCGGGAATGATGAGATTCATATTTTTCATGCCAATGAGGGCAATGAACAGGCCAATGCCCGCAGTTGAGCTGATGATGATGACGGGGGGAATGGCTTTGGCAATATGTTTTCTGAATCCTGAGATTGTCAAAATGAGAAAGACAATGCTGGAAACAAAGACGATGCCCAAAACCTGGGGCCAGGGGATATTGCTGCCCTGAACAAGGTTGAAAGTGAAAAAGACATTCAGGCCCATGCCCGGAGCCAGCGCAATGGGCACATTGCTAAAAAGACCCATCAGCATGCTGCCCAATGCCGCAGAAATACATGTCACAGTGATTAGCGCGCCCTTGTCCATGCCCGAAAGACTGAGAATGGCAGGGTTCACAAAAATGATATAGGCCATGGCCAGGAAAGTGGTGAATCCGCCAATAAATTCCTTGCGCAAAGAGCCTGATCGCTCTGAAATATGAAAAATGCGATCCATCTGAGAAGTGAATAAATTGACTATGGCAGATATCTCCTGTAAATATTGAGAAAAATAAAGGCATAGGACCCTATTTCAAAATATAGACAAAAAGTTTTTATTTGTCAATAAAAGAACTGCTTTGAAACACCGATAATACATCAACTTATGACGAATAAAGACTATTCTTTGCTGTTTAGGGCTCTTTCTGATGAAACACGACTGAAAATCATTACTTTTTTAAAATCGGGAAAAGAGCATTGTGCATGCCAAATTTTAGAGACATTGACAATTAGCCAGCCTACATTGTCTTATCATATGAAAATACTGCTGGAGGCCGGGCTGATCCATGCGCGCAAACAGGGCACATGGATGTGGTACACATTGGATAAAAGTGTCCTTAAACAGGCTGGGCAGTTTTTCAATTTTAAATAACAAACACACACAATTTTTGTATTGGCAGATGTCTATGTTTATTATTTAATGTTGTCAATATTTAAATATATAAAACAGAGGTTGTTTAATGAAAATCCCGGAAAGCTCTGTGGCCCGGTTTTTGTCCTATTTGGGCCTGAATGAAAATTCTTCTGAAATCTGGAATGTTTTCCTGTTTAAATTTTTGCTCTCTGTGATAGAAGTTTTAATTTTATTTTTTCTCATTCTTTTTGCTATTCAATGGCTGTTGTCTTATATATCTGTGGAAAAAATTCGAAAGGCGATGAAAAAAAGTTCATCCTGTACTTGCGCATTTTCTGGCGGCATTTTTTGGGGTGGCTACGCTTTTTTGCACATGTTCCAGCGTTCCCGTATTTACAGGCCTTTTAAAGGCAGGCATATCCCCAGGTATTGAGTTTTCTTTTCTCATCACTGCGCCCTTGGTAAATGAAATTGCGCTGGCAGCGATCTGGGCCATATTTGGCACAAAGATTGCCCTTATGTATGTGCTTTTGGGTTTAGCTGCCGG
>JAHHUI010000072.1 GCA_020024055.1 Spirochaetaceae bacterium
ATCCTGTTCTGTTCGCGCTGAAAAATTTCTGGGCTGTGGGGGCATAAAATGGCAGAGAAAGAAATGATCGCAATTAAGATTAACGGCAAAGAAATTGAAGTGGAAACCGGCACAATGATTTATCATGCGGCAAAGCAGGCTGGCTGGGTGATTCCTACATTGTGCTATCACCCCGATGTGCCCCAGACGGGCAGCTGCGGCATCTGTGTGGTGCAGGTGGAAGGGGGACGCATGCTGCGTGCCTGCAACACAAAAGTGCAGCCGGGCAAGAATTATCTCACGCATTCGCCTGAAGTGCTGGAAGTGCGGCGCACCGTGCTGAAAGAGATTTTGGCAGAGCACCCCGAAGACTGTCTGCATTGCCGAAGAAGCGGAAATTGTGAATTACAAAATCTGGCGATTGAGTTCAAGCTGCGCGATGCGGTGGCGGGCCAAAGATCTGTGAAAGAAGACAAAGTGGATGACAGCTGTGCTGTGGTGTTTGATACACGCTATTGTGTGCATTGCACGCGCTGTGTGCAGGTGTGTTCCAAAATACAGGGCATTGGCGCGCTGGAATTGGTGGGCACGGGGGAAAACAGCCGTATTCGCCCTGTCGGCGGCGGCGCTTTGGCCCAGAGCCCTTGTATTAAATGTGGACAATGCGCAGCGCATTGCCCCGTGAATGCCATTCGTGAAAATGATGATATTGTGCCTTTGCAAAAGGTGATTGCCGCAAAGGAGCATTTTGTCACTGTGCAAATAGCGCCGGCTGTCCGCGTGAGTATTGGCGAGGCATTTGGTATGCCGGTGGGCTCACTGGTCACGGGCAAGCTGTTCACAGCTTTGCGCATGCTGGGCTTTGATGCTGTGTTCGATACCAGTTTTGGTGCTGATTTGACCGTGATGGAAGAGGCAACGGAATTTCTGCAGCGCATGAACAATCCCGATGCCGTGTTGCCGATGATTACTACATGCTGCCCCAGCTGGGTGGAATATATGGAGCGTTTTTATTATGATATGATTCCGCATTTTTCCAGCTGCAAGTCTCCCATGATGATGACGGGGGCGATGATTAAAACATATTATGCCAAGAAAAAGGGCCTGGATCCCAAGAAAATCTTCAATGTGGCCATTATGCCCTGCACCAGCAAGAAAGAGGAAATTCGCCGCCCGGAGATGACAGGCAAGCATGATTATGGTAATGATATGGATTTAGTGCTGACCACAAGAGAGCTGGCACGGATGATTCAGGAAACGGGGATTGATTTTGTCAATCTGCCTGCACAACAGCCGGATGAATTTGCCGGCGAGTATACAGGCGCGGGGGTAATTTTTGGGGCCACCGGCGGCGTGCTGGAGGCCAGCTTGCGCACGGCGGCGCATTTGGCAGGAGAGAAGCTGGACAGCCTGGAATTTGAGGATCTGCGCGGCCTGAAAGGCGTGAAAGAAACTGTGGTGAATATGGGTGGCAAAGAGATTAAAATCGCTGTGGCCCATGGCATTAAGCATGTGGCTGGTGTGCTCGATCGTATCCGCGACGCCAAGGAAAAAGGCGAAAAGCTGCCTTGGCATTTCATTGAGGTGATGGCCTGTGCTGGCGGCTGCATTTCCGGCGGGGGCCAGATTTACAGCATGAAAAAAGAGACCCGCGAAGAGCGCATTGCTTCTTTATATACGGAAGACCGCGCCATGCCGCGCCGATGCAGCCATGATAATCCGGCAATTCAGGAATTGTATGCCAATTTCCTGAAGGAACCCGGCGGCCATCATTCGCATGAATTGCTGCATACACATTATACTCCGCGCCCGGTGGCCGGTGCCGAAGCAAAGAAATAAGGTTATATTTAGCGTAAAGAGCTTTACAAGAAACAAGGGAGGATGAGATAGATGAATTTTGTTGAACGCCAAAGGCAGCTGGCAAAGCAGAAGCAGAAAAAAATTGTTTTGCCCGAAGGCACAGAGCCCAGAATTGTGCAGGCAGCCAAGATATTGATGGATGAGGAACTGGCAAAAGAAGTGGTATTGCTGGGAAAAAAAGAGGCTATTGAAGCCGCCGGCAAAAAAGAGAATATTGATGTCAGCCGTTTCACGCTCATCGATCCTGCCACAAGCGATCTGCGTGAGGCTTTTGCCCGGGATTATTATGAACTGCGCAAACATAAGGGTGCCACTTTGGAAAGCGCGAAAGAAGATATTTTAGATACATTAAGGTTTGGTGCCCTTTTGCTGCGCAATGATAAGGTGGATGCCATGGTGGCTGGGGCCGAGCGCACCACCGGCGATGTGCTGGTGGCCGGGTTCACCATTGTGAAAACCGCCCCGGGCGTGAAATATGCTTCCAGCTGTATGGTGATGGATTTGCCCGATAAAAAATGGGGCAAAGACGGGAATATGATTTTCTCTGACTGTGCCACCATTCCCGACCCGGATGTGCAACAGCTGGCTGAAATTGCCATTGCTTCATGCGAAAGCTGTAAAAAATTCTTGGATGCAGAGCCTGTGTGTGCCATGCTGTCTTTTTCCACCAAGGGCTCAGCCAGTCATCCGAATGTAGATAAAGTAGTTGAGGCTTTAAAGATTGTGAAAGAAAAACGCCCTGATTTGAATGTGGATGGCGAATTGCAGCTGGATGCGGCTGTGGTGGAAGAGGTGGGCAAGAAAAAGGCCCCCGGCAGCAGCGTGGCCGGCAAAGCTAATGTGCTGATTTTCCCTGATTTGCAGGCCGCCAATATTGGCTATAAATTAGTCCAGCGCTTTGGCAATGCCGGCGCTTATGGTCCCTTTATGCAGGGTTTTGCCAAGCCTATCAGCGACCTTTCTCGCGGCGCCACAGTGACAGATGTGGTCAATACATGTGCTGTTTTGCTGGCCCAGCCATAAAAAAGGAGAAAAAGAATTATCATGTTAAAAAGTGTTTTATCTTTTACAATAGGCATTCTGACCATCCTGGCCAGATTTTACCCTGCTCTCATCGCTGTGGTACCGGTGGTGGGTGTGCTGTTGTCTATTTTGGCCATGCGCAATGCCAGTAAATTTCAAATCTTTGTGGCCACTTTATCCATGGCTGTGTGTATTGTGGGTATTGTGATCACACTCATTCCGCGCGGCGTGATGCCATCCTGAAAGCTTTTAAAAAGTTCTTTCTAGGATGTGCGGAAAGATTCTCGAGAGAGAGGATTTCCAACGTAAATCCCCTCATGCAGATAATCTATTTTTTTGCCTTCCAGCAGGATTTGCACAGACTGAACAGAAGGAAATTCGGTGGCTGTATAGACAATCTGCTGCAGCTGGGCCTGATAGCCGTCTGTGCCCAGGGGGTTGAACTGGAAATCTTCACTGAAGTCTAAATAGGCCACGCCGTCTTTCACTGTGGCCGAAATGAGGCGCGAGCCTTCGGGAATCAGGCTATACATGCCATGACTGCGCTCTGAGAGCGAGGGGCCTTTCAACAGAGATTCTATCGTGAAGGTCAGCGGCGATTTTGTGTCGTCAATTTCTATCGCTGCTCCGCGCAGGCTTAGATATCCTGAGTCTGTGGCGCGAATGAAAAAGACACGCGTGGTGCGTTTCTTTGTTTTGGGCGCTTTCTTCTTTGGCTGTTGTTTTTTCTCTTCTTTCTTTTCCGCTATGGGCGTAATAATCTCGGTCTGGACGGTTTCTGTAATCATCTCTTCTTCTTTTTCTGTTTCGCTCTCTTGTTTATTTTCCTTGCTTTCTGACGAAGTCACTTGGCTCAGCAGCTGCTCAACGATATTTTCACCCTCTTCATTTTGAGTATTTTGTGATTGTTCATTTTGTTCTTCTGCCTGGCTGCTGCGGCCTTGGTCAATGAATTTGGATGCGTCTTCAATGGGTGTATTGGTGATGGGAGTTTTTCTGCGCACTTCCACAAAGCCCGCCAGCTGGGGGCCTTTGCGCTGGGAAAAATCACCATAGATATAAATAAGGCCGATGATGGCAACAAAGCCGGAAAAGAGCAACAAAAACATAATCAGAGAAGAGTAGCTGTCTTTTTCCTGGTGGCCTCGATTTCCGCGCTGCTGTCTGTTCATAATTGATAATAACTCTTTCTTTTATCGAGTTTATCGTGCTGAATTTTACAAACCTGAAGATAAAGAATCGCCGTTCTAATGGAACAGCCCCCAGTTTTTACCTTCTTCCACATGAATCTGAATTTTCATGGGCACAGGAAGATTCAGCGAGGCTTGTTCCATATTAGTGTACAGCAGGGTGCGGCATTGTGCAGCTTCATGCTCGGGGGCTTCCATAATCAATTCGTCATGCACCTGAAGCAAAAGATGTGCCTGCAATTTCTCGCGCGCAAGGGCTGCATCAATGTTCAGCATGGCTTGCTTGATAATATCAGCTGCACTGCCCTGGATAATGGTATTGATGGCCATACGCGCGGCGGCTGCTTTTTCATTTTTGTTCAGGCTGGTGATATGGCGAATAGGGCGCCATCGCCCAAGAATGGTGTGCACGCCGCCTTCTGTTTCTGCCCTGGCTACGGTATCTTGAATAAATTTCTGCACATCGTGATAGCGCCGGAAATAGGCATTGATAAAGCTTTCGGCCTGGCTTCTGGGGATTTTTAATTCATTGCTTAATCGAAAGGCACTCATGCCATACAACACACCGAAATTCACGCTTTTGGCTGCTCGGCGCTGCTCGGGCGTCACCTCTTCGCTGGGCACAGAAAAAATGAATGCAGCTGTTTCCTGATGCAGGTCGCGCCCTGTTTCAAAGATCTCCAGCATATGGCTGTCTTTGGCCAGATATGCCAGAATCACCAACTCAATCTGGCTGTAGTCGGCGCTGATCAGCGACCAGCCTTCGCCGCTTTCAAAGGCACTGCGGATCTTGCGTCCCTCTTTTGTACGCACAGGCAGATTCTGCAGATTCGGATTTTGACAGGCCAGGCGCCCGGTGCTGGCACCCACCTGGATAAAATCACAATGAATGCGATGATCGGCGGCACATTGCTGAATCAAGGCATCTGTATAGGTCGATTTCAGCTTGGTCAGCTGGCGATAGTCCAGCATTTTTTGTGGAATGGGATGAAATTGAGACAGATATTCCAAAGTGGCTGCATCTGTGGTGAAGCCGTTGCGATTTTTCTTGCCTGTGGGCAGCTTCAATGTAGTGAACAGCACTTCCTGTAATTGCTTGGTGGAATTAAGATTGAAAGGAAAGCCCGCCAGGTCATAGATTTCTTTCTCTGCCGCCTGCATCATGGTGCCCAGTTCATTCGAAAAGCTGCGCAGCTTGTCTGTGTTCACCAAAATGCCGGCAATTTCCATGCGCGCCAGGATAGGAATCAGCGGCATTTCCAGCTGATGCAACAATTGATCAAGCGATTTCTCTTTCAGTTTCGGCTCGAAAAGATGATACAGTTTCAAGGCCAGGTCGGCGTCTTCACAGGCATAGGCCACCGCTTGATCAAGGAGAACATGCGAAAAATTCTGATTTTTTCCCACAATGCTGGTAAAAGACATTGTTTCGTGGTTGAGATAAGATTTAGCCAAAAAATCCAAATTCACTCTTGCTTCGCTGTCCAGCAGCCAGCCGGCAATCATGGTGTCGAAATAGGGAATAAAATCAATGCCGTATTTGTGCAGCACCTTCATGTCAAATTTCAAATTCTGCCCAATGATTTTGTGCTCTCGATTCATCAGCACGGGCCGCACAATATCCAAGACCTCTTCTGTACTCAGTTTTAAAGGTTCAGGGGCCATCACTGGGATGTACACGGCATGATCTTCCTGATAGGAAAAAGAGAGGCCCACTAAATGGCATGTCAATGTATCCAGGCCGTCAGTTTCACAGTCGAATGCAAAGATCTGTTTCTCGCACAGAATCTGCATAAAGTCTTCAATTTCCTGGCGGCTGATTAATGTTTTATAATGGAATTTTTTCCTTTGCGAACGGAAAGTGGGTTCTGCGAAAAGATCAGGCTGTCCTGCCAGGGCGCTTTTTTCCATGGCCTGCTGCTCTAAATACTCTTGGCTGTCAGCCACCATACGTCGGCAATAATTTGCCAGGCTGGGCAGCTCATAATGTTCAAAGGGCTTGATGCCTCGATAAAAATTAATGGGAATATGTGTTTCCAATATGCCTTGATCAATGGGCACATCATAGGCCAGGTCAACCAGTTTGGCGCTCAGGCGGGCATACTCTTCTCCGTTTTTCAGTCTTTCCTGTAAAGAAGCCGGCTTGACATCAGAGATATTTTCATAGATTTTGTCTAAGGTGCCATAGGTATCAAGCAATTTCAAGGCAGTTTTCTCGCCCACACCCTTAATGCCGGGGATATTGTCGCTGCTGTCGCCGACCATGGCCAAATAATCGCGCACCTGATGCGGCCATACGCCTTTGCTGTCCATCACCCCCTGTGTGTCCAGCATCACAAAATTATCCTTGCCCGGGCGCAGCATGCTGACACAGTCATCCACCAGCTGCATCAGATCTTTATCCGCAGTGATAATGCAGGTTTTTTGTTTTTTTGCTGTGCGCATCCGGCAAATGGTGGCGATCAAATCATCTGCTTCATAGCCATTTACACGCAGACTGACAATATCCATGGCCTGCAGGATATTTTCGATAATAGCTGTCTGGGCATGCAGATCTTGAGGGGTTTTTTCTCTGTTGGCCTTGTATTGGTCATACAGATCAAAGCGAAAGCTGCGAGTTTTGCTGTCCATCGCCACAATAAATTCCTCTGGCGTATATTGGCGAAACAAAGAAAAAAGCGAACGGAAAAATGCCAGCACGGCGGCAATATTTTCTCCTCGACTGTTGTATAAAGGCCGATTGGAAGAAAAAGCATGATAGCATCGGTAAATCATTCCATAGCCATCAAGAATAAATAATGTATTTTCACTCATAAACTTATATCCAGCATACGGGGTGCGCTGTGATTTTGACACAATGCTTTTTTATGGCCCCGAAAATAATGTTGCGTTGTGCACAGCAGCTGAGAGAGTTCTTCACGTTTTTGTGAAAGCACACTCTGTATTTCGTCAATGGCCTGGGAAATGGCCCGGCCCAGGGCAGAAATCTCGTTTTCGAGGCCTTGATGCAGCGGTATTTGCACAGAATATTGCTGTTTAATAA
>JAHHUI010000073.1 GCA_020024055.1 Spirochaetaceae bacterium
GATCAGCTTTGACCCTGATAATTTGAAGGGCAAAGTAGATCGCAACCCCGCTCGAACAGAAATCCCAACAATGGGCAATGAGCAGATGGTGGTTGAATATTATTCTAAGAAATAAAAAACAGCCCGGATTTCCCGGGCTATTTTATGGTCACTACTGGGATTGAACCAGTGACTTCTACCGTGTGAAGGTAGCACTCTCCCGCTGAGTTAAGTGACCCAATATCATTTACAGACGAGTATAAAGGACTTGCGCTGAAAAGTCAATATTGTCTTAAAGATGGTTTTTTCTTCACTATAAGTTTGTCTGGAGAAAGAAATGTGTTTATCTTTTTTTCAGGGGCATGTTGTTGGGCATATGCCTTATTAAGTTTTGGTTGATATATTTTTGTTGCAATGCAATCAATTTTTAAAGAAAGAGAAGAGGTGTGCAATGACGATTTTTCATCAGAGACTTGTTAAAAATTTGAAATATTATCGAAGATTAAGAGGCTTGTCTCAAAGCCAATTGGCCGCAGCATGTTCTTTGTCTGCAAATTATGTGGGTGAAATTGAGATGGGGAGAAAGTTTCCCTCTGCCGATACTATGGAACGCATGGTGAAGGTTTTAGAGATTCAGCCCGAAAGTTTATTTTTGGAAATGAAAGAACAAAACCCCCTCGGCGGTTTTCAAAATCAGAATTCTGCCTATGCCTCTCAGCTCAGTCAAGCACTGATTGGTTATATTAATGAATCTCTGGGTTATTATGCCGGAAAAAAAATAGAAGATGAGCATCCCTGATCTTCATATTTAATTTTAATCATTTAATGATCAGTCTAGGATGCAGGAGATTGTGACGTGACTATTTTTCATGAAAGACTTGTCAAAAATTTAAAATATTTCCGCCGTCTGCGTAATCTTTCACAAAGCCAGCTGGCCGAAGCATGCGGACTGACCGCGAATTATATTGGCGAGATTGAAATAGGAAGAAAATTTCCTTCAGCAGACACAATGGAAAAGATTGTGAAAGTGTTGAATATTCAGCCAGAAACATTATTTTCTCAGATAAATCATGATGATATTGCCGCGGGCTTCCACGCGCGAAGCAGCTCTTATGCTTCTCAACTGGGCCAGGTTGTCCTCAGTTATATCAATGAGTCTTTGAGCACATATAAAGCACAGAAGATCTTTTCTGATCCAGATTCTATTTCCTTGCAGGGCAAAGAGACACAAGAGAGAAAACAGGAATAACGCTCTTTAATTCCCATCCCGGGGGGGGGGTTAAATAGGCCGCGTTGTCATCTCTAAAAAGGCCAGGTCTTTTGAAGAGAGTCTTGGCGAGAGCTCTTTGCGCACTTTCTGATGATATGTGTTCAGCCAGGTCACTTCTTCCTCGCTCAGCAATTCTCTTCGCAAAGGAGTGGTGTCGATAGGGCATAAAGTCAAGCATTCAAAAGCCAAAAATGTTGTTTCATTTTTCACTTTTTCCACGACGACATAAAGATTTTCAATGCGCACACCGTGTTTGTTCTCTTTATACACGCCCGGCTCTATCGTGATGGTCATTCCGGGAACAAAGCGTGTGAAATTCGTTGCGCGCAATGCCTGCGGGCCTTCATGCACGCTGAGCATAGCCCCAACGCCATGGCCTGTGCCATGTTTATAGTCCAGGGCATGGGCCCACATGATATGACGGGCGATTCCATCTAATTGCGCGCCAGTGGCCCCCGCACAGAATAGACTGCTGGCCAAGGCAATATGTGCCTTCAGGGTTAAAGTATAGTCTGTGCGTTCTTCTTCCGTCAGACTGCCTGTGCACAAAGTGCGCGTGATATCTGTAGTCGCGCCCATGAATTGGCCGCCTGAATCTATCACGGTCAGGCCGTTTTTGATAGGAATATCTGTTTCCTCTGTGGCTGAATAATGCACAATGGCCCCATGCGGCCCATGGCCCACAATCGGCGCAAAGCTGAAATCTTTGAATAAAGACTCTTTTTTGCGTTCATCCCACAATGCCTGGGCAATTTTCAGCTCTGTCAGGGCGGTTTCATGCTCTTGAATATAGCGCAGCACCCGGATCATGGCGGCTCCGTCCTGATGATGCGCCTCGCGGCTGCTGGCGATTTCGTCCGGATGCTTGATAGCCTTGGCTTTCATCACAATGTCCTCGCCCTTAATCAGGCGATTATTTCGTTCAAGCATATGGCAGATATGTGCGTTCACGCGATCTGGACACAGATAGATGGGCCCCAGGGTGATATGTGAAAAATGGCTTTCTAATTCATGATATTCTAATACCTGAATACCGCTTTTTTTCATGCTCTGCAAGGCCTCTGGCGTCATAGCATTCAGCTGAACAAATAAAGTGACATTTTCTCTTTCCATTAAAAAGTAGGCGTAAAAAACAGGCATATGTAAAACATCACTGCCGCGCAGATTGCACAGCCAGGCAATATCATCCAGGCTGGCGATAAGATAATTCTGCAATTCGCGTTCTTTCATTTTCGCGCGGATCAACGAGATTTTATCATCGGTTGTATAGCCTGTGTATTCCTTGGGCAGAGGATAAATCGGATTGGCGGGGAAAGGCGGCCTTGGGTCGAAAATGCTGTCAAGCAATGTGTGTATGTCGCTGAGTCTGATTTGATGCAGGGCCAGTTCTTTTTTGGCGTCTACAAACCAGCGCAGGGGAAACAGGCAGCTATCCACGCCCACCACCTGGCCGCTGCGCAGATTTTGACACAGCCAGGGAATAATAGGCGGCTGCATAGTTTCATAGATCATGACAGAGATTTCTGTATTAGCTAATTCTTTTTCGGCTTGAAGCGCATAGCGGCCGTCTGTCCATAACAGGCTGCGATCATTCATAATGATCAATGTGCCCGCCGATCCGGTAAAGCCTGTCAGATAAGTGCGGAATTGAAAATATTCCGCTGTATATTCGCTTTGATGCGGATCTGCAGAAGGAATGATACAGCAATCCAGACTGTTTATCCTCATCACTGCTCGCACGGCAGCCAGACGTTCGCTGATATTCATTCATTTCTCCTTAACGAGGCAGAAAACAAAACCGAAGATATGGCATTGGAATGAAAAGAAACCAAGCGTGAGATGGGACTTGAACCCACGACATCCACCTTGGCAAGGTGGAGCTCTACCACTGAGCTACTCACGCATATTCACAACGAAAAATATTCTAAATCAAATTTGATAAAATGACAAGTGTTATTTTATATAAATGGAAGATAATTTTAAAATTGCCATTATTGGCTCTTAATTATCCTGAATTTTTTCCCCTTAACTATCATCTCTACTATGCGAAAATCAACATATATATTACTATGGTATTGATATTTAAGAGGGGAGGTGGCTGAATAATGACAGAGGAGAGACGTAATCTGGAGTTGAACCTGTCGGGGGTAAAAAATTTAGATTTCACCATAGAAACACTTGGCGAAGCGAAATTTGAAAGTCCTTTTTTATATTCCAGCGTGTACGGGGATGCAAGGGCAAATTTTGTTCCCGATACAGATAAAATCCTTTTTGACACACGCTATGATCAAAGCATGTCCAGAGAGAAAAACGGTGACTTTGCAGCAGATTCCAATTTAATGGAAAAAGCTGGCCCACGTAAAAAAATCTATTTTGATCCTGCGCGTGTCACGGCGGGCATCTGTACATGTGGCGGGTTATGCCCCGGCCTGAATGATGTGATTCGCTCTGTTGTTCGCTCTCTAATGTTGGGATATAAGGTAAAAAATGTATGGGGCTTCCGCTATGGATTCAAGGGCATGCTGAAGACACCTCCTGCCCCTCCCATGCGCCTTGATACAGATATTGTTGATGAGATTCACAAGGTCGGCGGCACCGTTTTAGGCAGCGCACGCGGAGGTGGGGAATATCCGGATGAAATTGTTGATACTTTAATGCGTTATAAAATTAATATGCTTTTTGTCATTGGCGGCGACGGCACGCAGAAAGGCGGGCAGCGTCTGGCGGAAACAGCCCAAAAACGCGGCTATGAGATTGCCGTGGTGGGCATTCCCAAAACGATTGATAATGATCTGATGTTTGTACAGAAAAGCTTTGGTTTTGAAACGGCTGTGGCGAAAGCACAGGAAGCGGTGAGCGCCGCGCATACGGAAGCAAAAAGCTCTTTCAATGGTGTTGGCCTGGTGAAATTGATGGGTCGTGATTCGGGGTTCATTGCTGCGCAAACGGCTTTGGCCAGCCATGAGGCTAATTTTGTCTTGATCCCCGAAGTGCCTTTCAGGCTGTATGGGCCCAATGGACTGTTGAAACTGCTGGAGCAGCGCCTGAACCGCAAGGGCCATGCCCTTGTTGTTGTGGCCGAGGGCGCCGGGCAAGATATTTTAGAGCAGGAATTTGGCAAGAAAGACGAACGCGATGCCGGCGGCAATAAAAAACTTCAGGATATTGGCAGTTATTTGAAAGACAAAATTGTAGATTATTTTAAAGAGTTATCTATGGACACCACAGTGCGCTATATCGACCCCAGCTACATTATTCGCGCCAGTGTTCCTGTTTCCAGCGATGCGCTGTATTGCGCACGCCTGGGTTCCAATGCTGTGCATGCAGCTATGTCTGGGCGCACAAAGTTATTAATCAGTTTTTGGAATGGGGCATTCACGCATGTGCCTGCGCGCTTGGTGACAACGGGACGCAGCACATTGAATCCGGAGTCAAGCCTGTGGCGTGATGTGCTAGAAAGCACTTTGCAGCCGGTTGATATTGGCACGCATCATCAGCCGGCCAAGCAAAAGAAAGGCAAATAAAAATGAAAAAGAGGAGGATTTTAGTCTTCCTCTTTTTCTTGCATTTCTAATTGATGTTTTTTCTCAATTGTGCCCATTTTCTTTGGTGGCCAGTAAAGACTAAGCACTCTACCTTTTATTTGGCCCAGGGAAATCGGGCCAAATGTACGGCTGTCATTCATATGCCCACGATTGTCACCCACAACAAAGACCTGCTCTTTAGCTAGCTGGAATGCAGGAAATTCAGACGAAAAAGCAGTGATATTTTTCCAACCAAGCGCCGCATCGTCCTGTTTCACTTCATAAATCTGGGTGCTTGCTTCAAATTCAGAAATGAAATACCGGCTGCCGCGCGGGCGCACATAAATCTGATTATGATCGATTTTCACCCAGTCACCGGGCAGGGCAATCACCCTTTTCATCAGTAAATCAGGCATGCCTTGCTTGCGCTTGGCAGAGCGAAACCCGCCCCATTGCTGTAATGTAATGAAACGGATAAAGGGTTCGAAGATAAATTTTCCTGCCGAGACCTTGTCTTTGCCTGGGCTTTCAAAGAGCACAATTTCCCCGCGCTTGGGCATATTACGGTCTTTACCTTGAAGCCACCAGGGAAGCGGTCCAATGATGAACAGATCTCCTTGTTCGATGGCCGGCGACATGCCAGGGCTGTCTAAAGTATAAGGCCGGGCAAAAAACCCTGTAACAATTTGATACATCACAAATAAACTTAGGAAAAAAATGCTATAAAAACGCAGTGTTTTAATAACATATTGCCTTTCCTGATAGCTGCGCAGGCGCCAAGGTACAGACATTTATTTCACCCCTCCCAATCTTTTGAACGGATAGAAACGCCACAAGGAGTAGCCTAAAACATCTGATATGCGAATGGAGCCAAAATAGCGTCCGTCACGGCTGTTGTCCCTGTTGTCTCCCAGGGGAAGAAATTCATCCGGGCCCACATAATAGCCCATATCCTCGCGCAGAAATTGTTCTTTTGCGCTTTTGTCATAAGGCATCAGGCTGTATAGGGTGGAAAGAAAAGTGTATCGTGCGGCATATTCGCCCAGGTCGTATAGGCTGCTGCTGATAAAACCTTCATAATTCTGTTGCAGGCGCACAAATTCCACAGGCGGATTGATATCCTGAGGATATGAACTGGTGGATAAAGCCAGCTGATAGGCACTGAAAGTGGCTCTGCCCTGGCTTTGGGCAACCAATTCCGCGGGAACTATGCGCTGTACAGGATAATTAATACCACTAAGGCTTTGAAATTCTAATTCACTAAAAAATTGATTCGTGCCTCTGGGCTTGATAAACAGATTGCCGTCGCGGAAATAAATATGGTCTCCATTGGCGCCCACGGCGCGCTTGACCAAAAGCTGGGGCAAATTGCCCCGTCCGCCCAGGTCAATCATTGAGAGGCTGAGCATATAAACCAGCCGATGCACCACCTGGAAAACAGGATGTCCGGCTGAAAGTTCGGGATTGCTGAAAATGATAATCTCTCCGCGCTTGGGTTTTTTGATAGGGGGCAGTTTTTTGAACCCGGGCAGTAATTCCGGTCCTGCGATCAGTTTGTTTACAAAAACGCGATCGCCCACCTGCAGTGAGGGCACCATAGATTC
>JAHHUI010000074.1 GCA_020024055.1 Spirochaetaceae bacterium
CCAGAATCCTGGGCTTGTCGGCCAATTCTTCATCATAAGAGGCCATTTCATCCAGCAAAATACGAAAAACAGGCACGCTGTCTTCACTCAGGTCGAGCAGAAATGCCAAGCCGGCCGTGCGCCGAATATGTTTCAAAAACCTGAGGCCCAGGCCAACGCCTTCGCTGGCGCCTTTTAATATGCCCGGGATATCGGCAATCACCACTTCTTGATCGCCGCGACGAATCAGGCCCAGCTGGGGAATGCGCGTGGTGAAAGGATAATCACCCACTTTGGAATGCGCATCGGTCAGCACATTCAGCAAAGTGCTCTTGCCTGCATTGGGCAGGCCCACCAAGCCCAGATCGGCAATCAGCGACATCTCCAGCAAAATCTCCATATAGGCCCCGCTCTGGCCCTTTTCGGCATAATCGGGTGCCTGGCGCGAACTACTTCGAAAATGCCAATTGCCTCGCCCGCCATGGCCGCCTTGCAGAAATGTGTAAGAACTCTCCTCTTGACCCAAATCCAGCAAAATGCGCCGGCTGGCATAATCGAGCACACGCGTGCCCGGCGGTACAAGAATAATCATATCCTTGCCTCTGGCGCCTGTTTTTTTGCGACCTGCGCCGTTTTGTCCATTTTCGGCCATGAATTTATGTCTGTTTTGTAAATGGGTAAATGTTTTCAGATTGCGCCTGACTTCAAAAACAACATTGCCGCCGTCGCCGCCGTCGCCGCCATCAGGCCCGCCGCGCTCGACATATTTTTCCCTGCGAAAAGACACGGCGCCATTTCCTCCGGCGCCGCTGTACACTTCTAAACGAGTTTCATCAATAAAATGACTCATAAAAAGCAAAACACAAAAAGTCTATTTTTTACCCTTGGCTGCTGCTTCAACAATGCTGACACGTTTTTTACCCTTGGAAAAATGAAATCGCACAGTGCCGGCCTTCAAAGCAAAAAGCGTGTGATCACGGCCCAGGCCAACATTTTCGCCCACATGGAATTTAGTGCCTCTCTGGCGCACGATGATTTCGCCCGCCTTCACCACCTGGCCACCATATCTCTTCACGCCCAGATATTTTGCATTTCCGTCGCGACCATTTTTGGCATTACCGCCACCCTTTTTCGTTGCCATATTATTCTCTTCCCTTTATTTCCAGTTTCATATTTTCCGGAAATTCCTTTTCTAAATCTTTTAAACCTAATATCAAAATCTCTGCCGCAATGGCCACTGATTTGCTTTCGGCCAAGGGGTCGAGACGGAAATAAATACCATCTTCACACACCTTAATGTTCTCCAGCAAATCTCGTTTCTGACAATAACGGGCAATTGTGCGTGTCAGGCAGCTGAACGCCGCGCAGACAATATCATTTCCCTGATCATCATAATCAGCATGGCCATGGGCCTCGAACAATACCCATCGTTCTTTTTCAAAGACTGCCTTTGCGCTGATCAATGTTAACCAACTATCTCTTTCACCGTCACCTTCGTATAAGACTGACGATGGCCGATCGTCTTGTGATAAGCCTTGCGGCGGCGGTATTTAAAGATTGTAATTTTTTTGCCGCGCAGCGAATCACCCACTTCTACTTTCACTTTAGCGCCTTCCACATAGGGCGCACCCACTTTGCAGGCTTTCTCATCAGACAAAAGCAAAACAGGAAATTCGAGCACATCGCCCTGCTTTGCATGGCACAGGTCTACAGTTAATTCCTTGCCCTTTTCTGCCTTATATTGCTTGCCTAAAATCTCTACTACTGCGTACATTTTATTTCCTCTATGGTCAGCATAATTTCACAATCCGCAATCGATTGTATTATATTTACATTAGAAAAGTCAATAATTAAGTTAAACACGATTAAAATAAATTTCAAAAATGCCACGCCGGGCCTCTTCGCCCTTTTGCTGAAAACGTGTTTTCGGGCGCCAGCTTTGCGCTGGAGCATAGCCTTCATAGGCATTCTCTAGCAATGACTCTCTTTCACATGTTTCCAGCACTTGCTGCGCATATTCCTCCCAGTCACTTACAAAATAAAAATATCCGCCTGGCTTAAGCTTTTTGGCCAGCTGGCGCAGCAGATTTGGCTGCAGCAGGCGGCGTTTGTGATGCCGTTTTTTGGGCCAGGGGTCGGGGAAAAAGACATGCACAGCATCCAGGCTGCGATTGCCAATCATATGCTGCAAAACCTCCACGACATCATGCTGGATAATACGTATATTGCCAATATTCTTCTCTTCAATACGCATCAGTAAGCGGCCCACGCCCGAAGGATATACCTCGATACCCAGATAATCATGATGGGGGTTATTTTGTGCAATTTGCGCGGTGGCGTCGCCCGATCCAAAGCCGATTTCCAATGTGATGGGAGCAGATCGAGAAAAAACCTGTGTGAAATCTAAAAGCTGATGGGGATTGTACGGAATAACCCATTTATCAGCATATTGCAGAAATGCCTGACGCTGGCCCTTGGTGGTGTTGCCCCCGCGGCACACATAGCTGCGTATACGTCTGCTGATTGTTTCCATGTTCTTAATAAAGCCTGGTCGCTGACGGGATCGAACCGCCGACATTCTGCTTGTAAGGCAGACGCTCTCCCAGCTGAGCTAAGCGACCTGATTTACCTCTTCTTGAGAGTAAAAGGTTTGTCTTGTTTTGTCAAGAATCTACTGTTCTCTAAATTTATCCAGATACGGCTGAATTGTTCTGCGGAAATCGGCCATTTCTTCTTCTTTAAGGTTACGATTGCTGTTCATGCTGCGCACAACGATGGCGGGGTTCATGGCGCGATTGTTCACATGAATCTCATAATGCAGATGCGGCCCGGTAGACATTCCTGTGGAACCCACATAGCCAATCGTCTGTCCCTGGCGCACGGAGGCACCCTTCACACTGCTGCGCGCGATGCGCGACATATGAGCATAGAGGGTGACATAACCATTATTATGCTGTATTTTCAGATAATTCCCATAGCCGTTGGGGTCCCATCCGCGATGAATAATCACGCCATCGCCACCGGCCATCACGGGCGTGCCAATAGGTGCGCCAAAGTCTAAAGCAGGATGATTTTCCGTATAGCCATAGACAGGGTTGCGTCGCGTGCCAAAAGTGCTGGTCAGTCGGCCGCCATGCACAGGCATGAGCAGCAAGGCTTTACGGATACCTTTACCGTTCTCCGAGTAATATCCCACCTTTCCGTCCTTGTCTTCATAGCGAAACACTGTGTGCTCTCTGCCTGCGGCGGTCAGGCGCGCGGCCAAAAGGCTGCCCACCGAGGCCACTTCGCCAAAGCTGTCCTTTTCAGTTTCATAAATCAGACGGAATGTATCGCCAGGATGCAGATCTCTTTGAAAATCTATTGTGAAAGCAAAAACATCAAAAAGCTGGGCCAGCTTATTCGAGGCAGCCCCCGCAGCCAGGCCGTCGCCATACAGACTGCTTTCAATCACGCCTGAAATATCTGCCAATTCAGACTTCAGGAAATTTTTAGTCTGCTGGCCGTGAAAACGCCCGTTTTTATCCGCAAAGGCAACAATACGATCCACGCGGCCGCGCTCCATGACAACCGATCGCAGATATTGCTTGCCGTCAATTGTGACATAGCCCACATCAAAAACCTGGCCGGCACGAAGATATTTCAAATTGATAAAATCGGAAAAGATACGCACTGCCGAAGCCACGCCTGAAGGGTCTTTCACCGTGCGATAAAGGGCATTAGACAGGCTTTCTCCCGGGTTCAAAGACACTCTTTCTCCCGAAAGCTGCTCTGTCTGCACCACGGGCATCGGTGGTCTGGCCGGCAATTTGTTGGGGCGGGCGCTCATCAGCCGGAAAGAAGAAAAAACTAAACCGCCCAAAACAATCAAAATTAAAAATAAAGTGCTGTGCGCCAGTAACCCCGCGCGCAGACGAAAAAACGGGCTGTGGAAAAAATCAAGGAATTTGCTGCGCTGCATACGCCTGGCTGTGTGCATGCCCTTGATGGGACCTCGCCTGCCTTGTTTGTTGCCTTGCAGGACAAAAATCCTGGATACAGACGATGTTTTTGTTTCATGCATCATCACTTCTTGAGGCTGAAAAGCAAATAAAGCACCACTTTGGCGTCGTTTACGGCGTGGCTGAAAAAATTCCACAGACATACTACCCCCATCGGCTAAAAAAATAGCCCTCTGAAGAAAATATTTTAGCACAGACTGCCGATAATATTCAACTTCACAGAGCTATATTTTTTACAGCGGGGTAAATCTCTATCCGCGCGGCTTGGCAATGATATTTTCCAGGCCAGGCAGGCGCTGCAAGTCTTTGGGCAAACCGGCCTGGCGAGCTTTATTCACATAATTGCTTTGCGCAAATGTGTATGTGTATTTGGTATGCACATCATAGGTTCCCGTCAGCAAGGCATAAGTATCCTCAGTCATCACCAGCTCTTCGTCTGTGGGAATGACAAAAATCTTCACTTTACTATCATCAGCCGAGATACATGTCTCGGTGTTGCGCGTGCGGGCCAGATTATTCTTGGCACTGTCGATCTTAATTCCCATGCATTCCAAACCAGAGAGGGCACGTGCACGCACAGCCGCATCAAATTCACCCACGCCGGCGGTGAACACCAAAGCATCGGGCATCACGCCCAAAGCCCCGACATAGGCGCCAATATATTTGCGCAGGCGATATGTTTCCAGTTCATGCGCCAGCTTACAGCGCGCATCGCCTTCCTTCATTCCTTTTTCCACATCACGGCGATCCGAGAATTTCCCAGTGACGCCCAGCAGGCCGCTCTTTTTATTCAGCTCACTGTCAATTTCGGCCACGCTTTTGCCTGTTTCCCTGCACATATAAGACATCACAGCCGGGTCCACATCGCCCGAACGCGTGCCCATTACCAGGCCTTCCAGGGGTGTCATGCCCATGCTGGTGTCCACAGAAATGCCATTCTTCACAGCACACATGCTGGCCCCATTGCCAATATGGCAAATGATGAGATTACACTGTGTAGCCGGCTTGCCCAGCAGGACAGCGGCTCTTTTAGATGTGTATAAAAAGCTGGTTCCATGAAAACCATAGCGGCGCACATTATGCTTTTCCTGCCATTCAAAAGGCACAGCATAGCTATAGGCCACTTCGGGCATGGTCTGATGCCAGGCTGTATCCAGCACAGCACAATGAGGCACATTGGGCAGCACGGCCATGGCGGCTTCAATGCCATGGAAATTGGCGGGGTTGTGCAGTGGGGCCAGGGCCTCCACGCTTTTGAACTCGGAGAGCACCTGGGGGTTAATCTTGACGGACTGAGTGAATTTCGAACCCCCATGCACCACGCGGTGGCCCACAGCCTTCACTTCATTGATGTCGCTCAGGCAGCCGAATTCCTTATCCAGCAAAATCTCCATGACCCAGGCGACAGCTTCTTTATGCGTAGGGCAGGCACGCTGGCCTTTATACTCTTTTTTGCCCATGCTTTCATGTTCCAGGTCGCTTTGCGCCTGGCCCACACGCTCAAGCACGCCCTTGCCCAGAACATCTTTTTTGTCCCAGTCATACACCTGATATTTTACAGAAGAACTTCCACAGTTCAAAGTGAGAATAATCATTCTCTTCCTCCCAAAAATTATGATCTCTAATTATAAATTATACATTTTTCTCAAGGCGTTTTTATACACCTCGGCATTGGCGCCATAAATGACCTGAACCCCCTGGCCGCTGCGAATCACACCCTGGGCACCCAATTCTTTCCACCGCTCATCTGGCGCCACCAGATCAGGATTTTTCACGCTCATGCGCAATCGCGTGATACAGGCATCGATGCCGGCAATATTCTGCGGCCCGCCAAAGGCATCCATAATATCTTTCAAAAGCGCTTCATCTGCATCGCCAAGCGCCTGGCTGGCTGTCTGCCCTTTGGCCTGATTTTTCTTGCTTTCATAATCCGATCGGGTATACAGCTTATGCTCGGCGCCGCCTCGGCCGGGCGTGGCATATTTGAATTTTAAAATCATGAAGCGGAAAATGAAATAATAGGCCAGAGCATACAGCGGGCCAATGATCAAAATCCATACAAATCCCGTCTTGGCATTGCCCTGCATCAGGCCAAAGAATGTGAAGTCGATAATTCCGCGGCTGAATGTGATGCCGATGGTGACATTCATCAAATAGGTGAGCATATAGGCCAGGCCCTCTAAAATGGCATGAATGACATAAAGAGGAAATGCCACAAACAGGAAAGTGAATTCCAGGGGCTCGGTGATTCCTGTCAGGAAAGATGTCAGCGCGGCGGAAAAATACAAACCCTTGACCTGATTTTTATTTTCTTTATCTGCGCATTGATACATCGCAATAGCGGCGGCAGGAAGACCAAACATCAT
>JAHHUI010000075.1 GCA_020024055.1 Spirochaetaceae bacterium
GGCGTGCCGATACGCACAAACATATTTGCAGGTTTTGCCAATGCTCCTCCAGCAATAGTGATGGGTCTGTCCAGGCAGGGTGTGCCAAAAAGAACGCTTTGCTGAATCTGATAGAGAAAAGTGGGACGCACAACAACGCAAGAGGGATTGCCCTGATGCGTATTTTTGGCCTGATCATATAGCTGAATCTTGATCATCTCGTCGCTGGCAAAAGGATATGTATTGGGCACAACCAGGGGCTGGATATTAAGAAATCTGCCCCCAATAGCGTCTATAAATTCCGACACCAGATGCTGATCCTGAGCACTGGTGCATAAAGTGATCACTTGTGGTTCTAAAAGCTTGCAAGCCACACTCAGTCCCTGAATCACAGATTCTGTATGTTCACGCAGTATTTGCTCTTGAATAGCGCTGTAGGGGTCTGAATCTGAAAGCACCACCACTAAATAATGCACTGTGCCTTCTCTGTTATATTTCACATGTGCCGGCAGAGCATTAAAATTATGATCGACAATGCCGCGGTCGGAAAGCTCATTCAGCAGGCGCACTTTGCTAAATGAATCTAGATTGCGTGATAAAGTCTGTCTGTTTTTGCGAAACAGGCCGCCTGTTTCGATATCAATCGTGCGTGTTTTTTGCCCGCTGGGAAGAATAATATTTGAAAATCCGGACACCACGCCGGGCACCGGCGAATGCAGGCGAATAGAAGCATTGCCATTTCTTTCGGCAATCAGCTGTCCTTCAGTCACTCTGTCTCCCGGATTCACCAGAGGATCGGCCTCTGTGCCGCTGTGCTGTAATAAAGACACTCTGGCGATCGTGGGCAAAGCAGAATAAGTGAGTGAAACCCCCACTGGAGAGCTGGGATGTTTTTTTAGGTTAATTCCTTTTCTAAACCTTCTCATGATCTTTCTCTTATCCATTGTATAGATAAAAGACCGCTTAAAGCAAGATCACCTGAAATGATTTTTTTAAAAATTATTCCTTTTCACATAATCTTTAAGCTCTGTTTTAAGGGCTGACCAATTAAAATCCCAATTTTCGTAATGCTCAATTTCATGATGCAGCAGGCTGGCACTGGCCTGGCCTTTTACAAATTCAGGCAGCAATCCCTGCAGATGCAGAAATCGTGCATAGAAAAGAACATCCAGCATATCAATATTTCTTTCTTGATGTGTGGCCTGCATCAGGGGCAATATGCTTTGGAAAAGCCTGTTGTCTTCCCCGGCACCCGATGTTTTAATCAGATGTTTTACCCAATTGCACACCATGTGGAAATAATCCAAACTTTCATTAATGTGTGAAAAAAATTCTATCCCATGACAATCTTCAATCTGCCAGCCATAGGGCGAGTCGACAATTTTTGCCTGTATCAGGGTGAAAGGGCTGGTGAGAGAAGACAGGCGGGAAGAATGAGCCGCGCCATAGGCCTTTGCCCAGAAAAAGGGAACAGTATCACTGCTCATCAGCACACGGCGATGTCTTTGGCTGATATCCTTTTTATGGAGAACGAGTGCATGAATATGATATGCCTGATGATTAAGGGCCATAGCTTTTTATGTGATGATGTTCATACCATACTCTATTTGGGAAAAAAAACAAAGAGAAAACAGACTAGAAATTCCTGATAGAATACAATAGAATCTGGCAACAGATGATGCATCAAAATCGCAAAAATTTATTGCGCAGCGAGCTTGTGAGAAAGCTGTTGCATATCAGCGGCGTGCTGTGTGTTCCCCTTGCCTCATATAACACATTATTCACCATTTTTTTGCTGTATGTGGCTGTCATTTTTTATATTGGTCAGGAATTGCTGCGCCTGAACGGCAAAGGCCTTCCCCTGGCGCGCGCCGTGCTGATCTTGGCCAGCCGCAATGAAGAGGACAAGGGCATTGTGCTTGGCCCGGTGACATTGGCTATGGGGGTGATTTTTGTTTTGGTTCTTTTTCCTCTTTTTCCTGCCCAGCTGGGCATCATTGCGCTGACCCTTGGCGACGGGGCTGCCAGCCTGATTGGGCGCCTGTGGGGCAGGGTGCGGCCAAGGTTTCTCATGGGAAAAAGCCTGGAAGGCAGCCTGGCTTGTTTTGTGGCCACCTGTGCTGCTTTTCTTGTTATGGGGCTTTCCTGTCCAGCCGCCTGTGCTCTGGCTTTGGTGGCCTGTTGTGTGGAAGCATTGCCCTTGGGTAATTTTGATAATATTTTTATTCCCGTTATTGTTTCTGGCTGTGCCTTTGCCCGGGGTGTTCTTCCATATATACACAGTTATTTAATAAGCTGAAGAGCGTAAAAAAGGCTTGATGACATTTACTGCATCAAGCCCCTTAATTATAAAGACAAAATCTTATTTAGCCACATTTCCTGCGACATTGAGTGTATCCCATGTGCGTGTAAACGCCGGCGAATACCCCAGGTCCATCAGGCCCAATTCATTTGTGGTCACTTTTTTCATAATGGCCACAGAAAGAGCATGTGCACGCAAGGCGGCGCCCATCTGGCCCACAATCTGCCCGCCCAGCAGCACTTTCGAGCTTTTCTCATAAATCAGCTTTACATGCAGGTCATATCGCGGGGGATAATAGCTGGTGTGGTCAGGGTCTGTGATAAATACAGTGGAAATATCATATCCGGCGTCTTTGGCTTCCTGTTCGCCCAGGCCCACGCGTGCGGCTTCTAAATCCATCACTTTCAGGCTGGCTGCGCCCAGCATCGGCGGCAGAACAGACTCGGCCCCGGCCATATTTTCTCCGGAAATGCGGCCCAATTTATTGGCCACGGTGGCCAAGGGAATATAGGCAGGCTCTTTCTTCAGCAGATGCTGCACTGTGGCGCAGTCTCCGGCGGCATAAATATCAGGCAGATTGGTTTTTCCCTGATTATTCACCACAATAGCGCCATTGGCATGGAGATTAAGGCCCAGATTCTGCACAAATGCTGTTGAGGGCTTCACCCCAGCCGAGAGAACCACTAAATCACAGGCAATCTCTCCCTGATCAGTCACCACTTTATTCACAGGCGTGCCCAAAAATGACTGCACCTTGCAGCCCAAATTCAGCTGGACATTGTGTTTTTTCAGCTCTTCTTCCATCAGCTTTGTCAGCTCTGGGTCAAAGTTGTCAGCCATCACACGCTCTTTCATTTCAATCACAGTACATTTTTTACCCAGTTTATGTACTGCTTCGGCAACTTCCAGGCCAATGAACCCGGCTCCGATGATCACCACATGACGCACAGTGCTGCGTTCGAGGGCACGGCGAAGATTCTGCCCGTCTTCCAATGTGCGCAGCAAAAAAACACCCTCAGGCAAAGGTTTGGCAAAGGGGGGAAGGGCAGGTTCGGCCCCCGTGGCAATGAGCAATTTGTCATATTTGTCCACAAATTCGTTTCCGTCGCCCAGATTGCGTACGGTCACTGTTTTGTCCATGGCATTCACAGCAATCACTTCGTGAGAAAGTTTCACCTGAATACCGTTTTTTTCAAATTGATCGGGCGTACGGGCAATCATTTCATTAGGGTCATCAAAAAATTTTCCCACATAAAAGGGCAGGCCACAAGCACCGAAACTTGTGGTTTTGCCCTTATCATACATAATAATTTCGCCCTCTTTCAGCATGCGTCTGGCTTTGGCGGCGGCTGTAGTTCCCGCCGCGGTGGCCCCAATCACGATAATACGCATTTATTCAGCCTCCTGGTCTTCATCAGGAATATTCATATTATTATAGGTTTTAGTATCCAGGTTCTTCTGGAAGCGGCTGGTCAGCAATCCTGCTGTCATCGATCCCGAGACATTCAAGGCTGTGCGGCCCATGTCAATCAGCGGCTCGATAGAAATCAGCAGTCCGGCAATCTCCACAGGCAGGCCCATGATGGAAAGCACAATAATTGCGGCAAAAGTGGCTCCGCCGCCCACACCGGCTACGCCAAAGCTGGAAATGGCAATGACAAATAACAATTTAACAATCAACATCCATGTCACGCTGATACCCTCTGAAGTGAAAAGCATCATCGCCAGCATCGCCGGATAAATCCCCGCACATCCATTTTGCCCCATAGAGGCACCCAGGCTGGCAGACAGGCTGGCAGAGGCTTCATCCACACCCATTTGTTTGGATTGTGTTTTTGTGTTTAAAGGAATGGCCCCCGCGCTGGAGCGGCTGGCAAAGGCAAAAATAAGAACAGGCCAGGCCTTGCGGATATAGGTGATAGGATTCAGGCCGCTAAACATTACCAGCAGCAGATGAACAATAAACATCAGCAGCATCGCGGCATAGCTGGCAAGGACAAAGGTGACCAGCTTGTAAATCTCCTGCCAGGGGCTGGTGGCCATCATCACCAGCATCAAAGACATAATGCCATAAGGTGTCCAGCGCAAGATAATCGTCACCATGCGCATCACAACAGTCTGAATAGCAATGCAGCCTCTTTTCACTGTTTCAAAATCTTCAGGTTTTTTCTTGGCAATCTGCATAGCGCTCACGGCAAACATCACAAAGAAAATCACCACGCCCAAAATAGATGATGTACGCAGTCCGGCCATATCGGCAAAGGGATTTGCAGGGAAAAATCCCATCAACTGCTGGGGCAGAGATTTAGGCTTCATATCTGAAGCAAGATGACTGAGATATGTAGAGCGCGCAATGGTGGAATCTGTCTGAATATCAGGAATGGAAATATGGAACAGCCAGGTTATCACAATACCAATCGCTGCAGCAATCATTGTGGTGGTGATCAGTAAAAAGACAATGGAACCGCCCTTTTTCCCCAGGGTCTCGGAATGATCCATTTTCAAAACAGCGCCCAAAATCGATACAATAATAAGCGGTGTTACCATCATTTGCAGGAAATGTACGTAACCGGTGCCCACCAGTCTGACCCAGTCAATTGTCATGGCAATAATGGGAGAGTGAACCCCATAGATATGCTGGAGGGCAATGCCTAAAGCCAAGCCCAAGCCCAAGCCCACGGCAGCACGGATAGAAAATTTAACAAATTTCACCGCCATTACTCTTAAAATTATCAACGCAGCAATAAACATGGCTAAATTTGCCAGTGTAAGAAGAATATTCGTATCCACGAATCCCCACCTCCCAATCTAGATTTTTTTATATTATAGACAGTAATAAATATTTAGTAAAGCAAGAAGATGAGTGTTGTTTGGTGAAGTTGACCTAAGAGGCTGTTTTATTTTACTATAGACCTTATCTGCTCCGATAGCTCAGGGGATAGAGCAACCGCCTCCTAAGCGGTAGGCCAGCAGTTCGAATCTGCTTCGGAGCATTCCAGTATTTTTAACTCTTTTTATAATAAAATTTTATTTTTTGTTATAAAAATCTATATGCCTGATATTTAAACACTTATAAATTCATCAGCCTATAAATTAGTGTATATCAAGGAAAATATTATGTGGTTGCAATTTTTTTTAGAATTTATCAGCCAGCTTTCAGGGGCGGGTCTGGGTGTCATTGCCGGTTATGCCTATATCGAAATAAGAACGAAAGCACAGCAAAAACCCAGACAGGAGTTAATTGAAAAACACAAGAAAAATATTAAGCAACTTATGCTGTTTTATATGCCCCACGAGATTCCAGGCCTGAAGCAGCCGAAGATTTTGAGAGATTTGTGAAGAATTTAACTCAAATTGACAAAGATATAATTGGGAGATTCTTTTGCCATTCACAAATCATTGAATCTGTAGATGATTTAGAAATTTTATTTGATGTAGAATATCTAAAAAACAAAATATATCAAGATAAATTCCCTATGTATAGATATGTTATTTAAACATGATCATCAGATATTAATCTCCAGCTGTTTTGACGAAGAAATTTTTGAAGTGCTTAAAGTGCTTCCCGGAAAAATATTAATTATAATCCAAATTTCGATCTTCAGCCAATGTCCAACGATGAGATTGATAAACTATTTAAGAAAGATGGATAATTTTCCAGGTGATCGCAGAGTGTTTTTAGTCAACATCTCTTTGACCAGGACTGGAGAAATTATTTGAGGGGCAATTGCTTAATTTTTAATTATCAAATCTAGAAGTAAATCCAACTGGTTCTCTTTTTCTAGTTTGTCTTGTTTTGCTAAGACATACTCAATTCTTTTAAGTTCTTCCAGTGTCATGGGCTTTTTTTCCAGGGGAATAACATACTTTATTGGCTTTGCTGAAAAGATA
>JAHHUI010000076.1 GCA_020024055.1 Spirochaetaceae bacterium
GATATCGGAGCTGGTTCAATATCCTTGCCCAATTCATTGCTGAGCTGTTCCAGCAGGCGCTTGGCATTACTGGAGAGCTTTTTAGGTACAACGATCTTGATTTTAACATACATATCGCCACATCGTCCACCACCATTTAGCACAGAAATACCTTTGCCGCGCAGACGCAAAAGCTCGCCATCCTGAATACCGGCGGGCACTTTAACTTTCACTTTTTCGTCAGTCAGGGTGCGCACAACGATTTCGCCGCCCAAAGAGGCGGTGGTGATCTGCACGGGGATCAGGCAGTATAAATCATCTTGATGTCTTTCAAAAAACTCATGCGGCTTCACGCGCACATGGATATAGAGATCGCCTGGCGTGCCTCCGTGCGGGGCGGCATCGCCTCGTCCTTCAAGGCGCAGATTCTGTCCGTCGGCGATTCCGGGGGGCACGGTGACATTCAATTCGCGCTGTTTCTTCACCACTCCGCGGCCTTGGCAATTTGCACAGGGATTTTCAATAATCTGCCCTTCGCCTCGGCATGTGGGGCAGGTGCTGGCCACGGAAAAGAATCCGGCTGTTTTTTGCACCTGGCCGCTGCCATGACAGGTGGGGCACACTTTGCGGCTACTTTCATCTTTGGCTCCGGTTCCATGACACACATCACACTGAACCAAACAAGAGAGATTTAAATTAAATTTATGGCCTGTATTGGCCTGCTTAAGATCAATGAGAACATCATAACGCAAATCGGCACCGTGGCTGTGCGGCCCCCGGCCGCCCATGCCGCCCCCGCCAAAAAAAGAGCCGAAAAAGTCGCCAAATCCGCCCGAGAATAAATCTTCAAAACCACGAAAGGCATTGGGGTCATAAGTGGGCCCGCCGGCATTATTCACCCCCGGATAGCCAAATTGATCATAAATACGCCGCTTTTCGGCATTCGAGAGAATTTCATAAGCCTCGGTGGCTTCCTTAAATTTTTCCTCTGCCTCTTTATTGCCCTGATTTCGATCGGGGTGATATTGAATGGCCAGCTTCCGATAAGCTTTCTTAATTTCATCATCGCTGGCTGTTTTTGCCACCCCCAAGATTTCATAGCAATCGCGTTTAGCCATAATATCTCCCAAGAAAACTTTTAAAATCGATACAATACGTGTCAGAATAGCATTTTTACATTAATTAGCAAAGACCCATTTTGAAAACGATCGCTCTATTATAACACAATCATGTTCAATCCTTGCGCATTTGCAAGAGAATTAAAATTCCCTTAGCCTTCCAATCTACATATAAAAGGAAAAGATCGTCTAGGGCATAGAATGATATTGACCAGAAAATCTGAGTATGATAGCCTCATTTTCAACATTTTTATAAAAAAACAAAAAAACTATGCATGAAAAAAATTCTGAAAATTATGCTCTGACACAGAAAATTCACCCCGATATGCCCTTGTTTTTCCTGGCCAGCTGTCCCTTGAATGCTGAAGATCTGCTTTCAAAAGAAATGCGTGAGCTGGGCGCACAGAACATTGAGAAGATCCCCGCTGGTGTGCTTTTCAGCGGCAATATTGATCTTTTATACCGTGCCTGTCTGTGGGCGCGCACACCCAGCTCGATTAAACTGATCGTTAAAATTTTCAGTGCCGACAGCAAAGACACCTTGTATCAGCAAGTACTTAACTACCCCTGGTTCGATCATCTGAGTGCAGAAAACACATTTGCCTGCCGCACTACCTGTTCGCGCAAAGCCTTTGCCCCGGCCAATTTCCTGACCCTGCTGGTGAAAGACGGCATTGTCGATTCTTTCCGCCGCATCGGCGCCAGCCGCCCCAATGTCAGCAGTGAGCGTGCCAATATCATTGTGGCATTGCATATGGACGGCGAGAAAGCCACGCTGAGTTTGGAATTGGGGCGCAGTCTTCATGAAAGACCCTGGCGCTCGAATCCGGATGTGTCTTTGCACGGGGTTGTGCTCAAACGCCATACTCCTTTGATTGAGGAGAATCTGGCCGCCGCTTTGCTCTATCGCATGCAATGGCCCAAAGCCGCAGAGGAAGGCAAAACATTTTTTGACCCCTATTGCGCACAAGGGGTGTTTCTGATGGAGGCGGCTGCGATGGCATGTGATTATGCCCCTGCCCTGCATAAAGCCTTTGTGGGGTTTGAATATTGGCGACAATTCGACAAAGACGCCTGGCAGGCGGAGAAAGACCAGGCAACGCAAAGATTTCAGCAAGGCATAGAAAAATGCCCGCCGCTGTGCGGATATACACATGAAAATAAATTGAAAACGGCACAGCGCTCTTTGGAAAAATCTGCCTTTGGGCAAAAAATTCAAATCCAAAAGGGCGAGCTCTTTGCATCAGATGCGCCATCTCAAAAAGGCCTGATGATACTCATGCCACTCTATGGAGATATTTTTAAAGACCCACAGAAAGTGCGCGGCCTGTATCAAAACATAGGTGTTCATTTAAAAGAAAAATTCGGCGGATGGGATATTGGTGTGATTCTGCCCAGCGAAGAGCTTCTGCGTGAGCTTGACGTGCGCACAGAGCGATTGAACACATTTTATCACGGCGCGGATAAATGCTATTTGGCGCGCTTTATGCTTTATGACAAACCCAGAGAGGCTGTCCCGCTGACCAAGGGGGCCCTGGCTCTGAAGACCGGCCTGGAAAAACAATATCAAAAAATCACTGCCCTGGCCAAAGAAAAATGGAAAACGAATGTCTATCGCCTATACAACAACACGCACAGTGCCTATCCTGCCTTATGCGATATTTATGATGACACGCTGATTGTGCAGGCCTTTGCCTCGACACCCGAGATCAAAGAGCTGACGCGTGTGTGCCAGGAGATTTGCGGCATCAGCCGGCCCAACACATTGATGAAAAAAAGACGTCGCATTTCCGCTGATGATCAATATATGGCCGAAAAACAGACTATTCCCCTGGAAAAAGTGATCTTTGAAGGAAAATATCGTTATTTTGCGAATCTTTCAACTTATATTGACACGGGTTTTTATCTCGATCATCGCCCATTGCGCAGATGGATTGAACAGGAAGCACAAGGAAAATCTTTTTTGAATCTTTTCTGCTATACAGCCTCGATGAGCATTGTGGCCGCTTCCTGCGGGGCATCGCATGTATGCTCGGTGGATACGTCAAAAACCTATTTGAACATGGCACAGAAAAATGCGCGCCTGAATAAACTGGAGAATGCATCGATGCAGTGGGTGCGTGCCGATGTGCAGGAATTTTTAGCTCAAAATGAACAAAAATGGGATATTATCTACGTCGATCCGCCGACATACAGCAATGGAACCGGGCGTAGGAATTTTGATATACAAAGAGATCATATTTCTTTGCTGCATCGCTGTGCGGCTTTGCTGAACAAAAAAGGATGGATATATTTTTCCACGCATTTTAAGAAGTTTACAATGGATCCATCCCTGGAAAAACAGTATTATGTAGAGAATATCACGGAAAAAAGCCTGGATGAAGACTGCACTGGCCGACAAATTCCACACTATTTGTGGAAGATTCGCCCCAAGAGGTAATATGCAATTTTTAGAATTCAGCAAAAATCATCTCACTGCCTTCGTGAATAATTTTTCAGGCAGCCTGCTCAATCGCTCGCCGCTGGATCGCTGCGGCTTTGAATTATGGCATCATTATTTCCCTGCGAAAAACAAAAATACGGGAGAAATTGTTTACTTTTTTGTTGATTTTATTCTGCTTAATATCCCCAAAGACGATGAGACATCATTGTTTGGAAGCAAACAGGCGGGCGTGGTGTATGTGGGCAAAATGGATGGTGATCTTCAATTTTCCGGCGAGGTCTTTACGGGCAATGATGTCTCGTACAGCAAACGCACGCTCAGCATTCGCTTTGGCAGCAATGTGTGTCTGGAAGACAGCCTGATCGGCAATATTATTCAAGACGGCCAGCATCATCTGGGGCGCCTGGGTGTGGGCCATTGGGGCAGCATCAGCTTTGAATTAAAAATCTCTCCCATCTTCACCCATCAGCAGACATTTCCTTCTTTCCTGCCCTATGCGCTGGGCGGCTATCAAACCTATTGGAATACGCCCGATCTTATCAGCCAATATGACGGACATGTGGTGATGAATGAAGAAGAATTTGTGGTGAAAGCCAATGAATGCGGCTATGGATTTAGAGACAAAACCTGGGGCAGCCGTTTCAGCGACTCTCATATCAAGATCTATGGCGGGCGCATGCGCAGCGCCACACAAGAGCTTTCACCCGAAAAATCCACATTTGTCATGCTCTGTCACGCCCCGGTGCTGTGGGATTATGCCCTGGGCAAAAAATATTATCTTGTTCTGGTGCTCAACGGCACTGTATATGAATTCTCCCACACCATTTATGCCAAGCAAGACAAGCACAGCGAAGAAATTAAAGACGGCATATTTATTTTTTCCTTTGCCGAATGGAATCTGAAACACAAAATTGAGGTGGAAATACGCGTGCCTGTGGCTAAAATGCATTCCTTGTCTTATCCCAGCCCTCAGAATCTGCTGCAGAAATTGCTGCTGGCATGCCCTATCAGCGTTTATATCAAGCTTTTCTCCAGCAAAGCTTTGATTAACTGGGACTTAATCGACGAAATCACCATAGAGGGCGCTGCCCTGGAACAAAGATAATTTATGAATGAACAGCATCTGCAGAAATATTATAACATTGTCAATCAGCTTCACGACAGCACACATGGCGGCTTTGCCTGCCGGCACCCCGAGAAAGGTGATTTTACAAAATTGATGCCCGCCAAAAAACACGAGCAAGCAGCGCCGGAGGCAAAACCCGCCAGCACCAGACAGCAAAACCTGATTGAAGATGAAAATGCCCTGCCCGGTGTGTCTGTTTTTTCGTCTTTAGAGGAATTAATCAACACGGCGAAAAGCTGCGATCGCTGTCGACTGTGTCACACAAGAAAAAATGTGGTGACAGGCATGGGCATTTTAACCCCCGATGTCTTTGTCGTGGGCGAAGGCCCGGGTGCCAATGAAGATGAACAGGGACTGCCATTTGTCGGCCGCGGGGGGCAATATCTGGATAAATGGCTGGATTCCATCGGGCTCAGCCGCACAACAAATTGCTATATTGCCAATATTGTGAAATGCCGGCCGCCGCAGAACAGAGACCCCATGAAAGATGAAATTGAAGCCTGTGTGGGCTATCTGAATCAGCAGATCGCTTTCCTGAAGCCAAAGATCATCTTTGCCTGCGGGCGCATCGCCGCCCAGACATTGACCGGCCGCACCTCTGCCTTGGTCGCTTTGCGCCAAAAGATTCACAGCTATCAGGATATTCCGCTGGTCATCACCTATCATCCGGCGGGGGTACTGCGCAACCCCGACCTGCGGCGCCCGGTGTGGGAAGATTTGAAATTCTTGAAAAATCTGCTTGAAGAAATGCCGAAAGATTAATGATGCCTTGTTTTTACGATAATGGATTACAATTCTCCTGCACACGCTGCTCGGGCTGCTGTCGATTTTCCAGCGGCTATGTTTTCCTTTCTAAAAATGATATTCTGCGCGCCAGTGCGCACTTGGGCATCAGGGAAGAAGAATTTCTTGTTCAATATTGCCGCCAGGTTGACCTTGGGCATGATATACGCGTGTCTTTAACAGAAAAAGAAAATTTCGACTGTATTTTCTGGAGCGAAGAACAAGACGGATGCAGCATCTATGCGGCGCGCCCGCTGCAATGTCAAAGCTATCCATTTTGGCCTCAGCTTTTGAATGAAAAAGCCTGGCAGGCAGAGAAAAGCCATTGCCCGGGCATTGGCGGCGGCAAGGTGTATACCAAAGAAGACATAGATAAAATTCAGGAATTGCGGCATTTGGATCCGCTGATTTCCCTAAAAAATATACATCAGGATAAAACCCCATGAGCGATGCGTTCACACACAATTTCAGCAAAACAGAGGCTGCGGCGCTGTATGCCCTGCTGCGG
>JAHHUI010000077.1 GCA_020024055.1 Spirochaetaceae bacterium
AATCAAACAAAAAAATCAGAAAACACAGAACATTATTGACTTAAAAAATAAAACCCATAATATATAATTATATGGAGGGTATGGTATGAATAAAGATTGGAGTACGTGCACGTACTTTTGGTTTACGGCGCCTGTCGTTGGCATTATCGCCGTGCTGTCCGTGATTTTTCCGACGCAGGTGGCCAATATGTTCGCCACGGCCGGTGAGGTGATTTACACCCTGGGCGACTGGTTCATCATGTGGGTGCCTTGTGTGATTTTAATTTTATGTTTTTGGGTAGCTTTTTCCCCTTTGGGCAAAAAGAAACTCGGCGGAGAAGACGCCCAGCCTGAATTTTCTTTATTTTCCTGGATTTCCATGCTCTTCACCGCCGGTATCGGCGTAGGAATCATTTTCTACGGACCCTTAGAAGGCATCTGGCATTTAATGTACGGTAATTTATCTAAACTGGAATATCTGACCCCTACAGAACGCGCGCATAACGCCATGTCGACCGCCGTATGGCTTTGGGGTGTGCCCGCCTGGGCCTTCTACACCATCAGCGGTGTGGTGGTGGCCTATTTTGCCTATAACAAGCACACACCTTTTACCATGTCTGCCCCTATACAGATGGCTTTTTCCAATCATAAATGGAATAATTGGGTTTCAAAACTGACCATGTGTCTGACGATTATCACCGTGGGTATTTCTTTGGCCTCTTCGCTGGCCATGGCTGCGGGCCAGATTAACGGCGGTCTGCGCTATATTCTGGGCATGCCCACTTTACAGATCACTCCGTGGATTCTTTTGGCCATTTTCATCACTTACTCACTCATTTCCGTCACACCTATTAACAAAGGAATGAAAACTTTGAGTGACTGGACAATCATTGTGGCTTTGCTCATCATGGCTTTTGTCTTTTTAACAGGCCCCACGCGATATTTCATGATGACTTTCGTCGAGAGCATTTACAATGCCGCCATCGGCAGCGTGGAACATTCTTTTCGCCTGTTCATTTTTGATGAAGACCGCTATTGGATCAACTGGTTCTCTATGAGCTATTGGATCTGGTGGATCGGCTGGACACCTTTCATGGGGATTTTCATTGCCAAAGTATCTAAAGGACGCACATTCGGCGAGATGGTGATGTATTCCATTTTTGTGCCTGCCGGTTTCATCCTGCTGTGGTTCTCTATTTTCTCCGGCTTTGGAATTTTAGAAACTGTCAAAGGCAGCGGCAAATTGGCCGAAATTGCCGGGGGCAATTATCAGGAAACTATTTATGCTATGCTGGATATGTTCCCGTTGTCATGGCTGACCAAGCCTGTCCTAGCTATTTTATTCCTGGCATTTGTCACCACCACCATTGTCAGTGGCTGTATCTCTTTGGGCATCATGACCGGCAAAGACGGCATCAATGCCTCAAAGCCGAAGATTCTTATTTGGGGAACATTTATGTCCGCCATTGCGCTGCCTTTTGTGCTCTCTGGGCGCATTGAAGGTATCAAGGCCGTGGGTTCGTTGGCCGGGGCGCCATATATGTTCTGTTTCTTTATTCTCATCGCCGCCTTCCTGAAGATGGTGCGCAGAGATTTCAGAGAGAGAAGTCTGTAAAGGAGGCATACTATGTTATCTGAATTAGGAAAATATTTAGGCCAGTCTGCTGGTTACAATGTCTTTGAAACCATTGTGGTGCTGGTGGGCATTGTGTATTGGGTTTGGATTGTGAAACTGGCCCTGGAAAAATAAATTATTATAGGATTAAAAAATGGAACAATTTGCGCCAAAGCTGCCCCTGAACACTTTAGACAATGCTTTATCTGTGTATAAAGAGTGGATTCGCCCTTTATTAAATGACGCTGAATTTGCCCAGGTGGAGAAAATCACTACGGAATTTGGCAAAAATGAGGGGCCGGCTTTGGCGCAAAAACTGCAGAAATATGTAGATTCTTTGCCAAATAATGAAAATTGGATGGCACCTTTTTGGACAAAAATGTATTTGTCCATCCGTGATTCTCTGCTGACAGAGAGCAATTATGCCTTGCATCTTACTCCATTGAAAGACGCAGCCCAGGCAGAGAATACCCAATTCATCGCGCATTGGCTCTCTGCCGTGGGCCATATCTATCAGCAAATTAAAAATCATCCGCACAACACTTATGAAGAGGCTGGGCATATTTTTTGTGACCTGAACACGCGCAATCTTCTTGGCTGCGCGCGCATTCCCAGCGAAAATGAAGATAAATGGGAAAATTATAGCGAATTCCTCACCAATATCGCTGTCTTCTATAAAAATCAATGTTTTATCATGCCCATTTTCGACAAGAACAATCAGCTTTTAAGCGATGAACAAATCGCCGCACAGCTGAAGGCTGTGCAAAATGAACAAGGCCAATCTTCTTGCGATTTTGTGGCTTCTTCTTTTCCCGGAAGTGACGCTTGTGTCTCGTTCATGAAAGATTTTCTCTCTGATGCAAGCAATAAAAAAGCCTTTGATGAATTGAATAAAACAATTTTTCACATCGTGCTCACAAACGAAGATTTTAACAATACCCTGGCCAATCAGATGGATATTCTCTTCACCCTGCCACACACACGCTGGTGTTATAAGCCGGTGACTTTCCTGATGTGGAAAAATAATGAAATCTCGGCCCATATGGAGCACACCGGCGCTGATGGCATCACGATGATGCGTATCCTGCAATTAGCAAAAACACAATTTTTACAGCAGCCTGTATCAACAGCTGTGGCCATAGCAAATGAGAAAAACTATCATGCCCTCTCATGGCATTACAGCGATGCCCAAAATGCACAGCTGGGCAAATACCTCGATGAATATAAGAAAAAAGTCTCTGCATATTCTCTCAAAATCTACGATTTCCATGCCACATCGCCTCATTTCGCCAAGACATCGCGCGATGCCCTGGCCCAGATTGTGATGCAGTATGGCATGAATAAAATTATCGAGTTGCCCCAGTCTATCTATGCTGCCTGTGCTATGGGGCATTTCCGCGAAGGCCGCACAGAAGCTTTGCGCACTGTGAGCCCTCAGGCCCAAGCCTTTGTGAAAGACCTGGAAAAAAATCATCAATTCAATCAGGAATTGCTTGATGCCGCATTATTAGAACATAAAAATCGTATTAAAATGTGCAAACAAGGCCAGGCACCCACCCGCTATCTCAGCGGCTTGGCCTGGATGTCTGATGGCGCTGCCGCCTCGATAGAATTCTTTCAAAATTCCTTGGCCACTCGCCTGGGCGGCAATTATTTTTCCACATCGAATATTGGCATGCTCAATGATCTGTGCACGATGTTTTTATTCTCTCCGCCGGTGCCTTCGCGCTATGGCTTTGGTTATCTCATCAGCCAAGACACCATTCGCTTCTGCATCAGCTATCACACAGCCGACCAGGCCAGCCTGGACAAAATGATCACCGGCTTTGATGAATTCTATCAATATACAAAATAATCTTTTTTATTATTCTGCCTATAAAGAAAGCCCAAGTCTCGTTATGAGTTCTTGGGCCTTTTTGTTTGCATTTGCCAATGGACAAATTATTCCTGAACTTCCGCTTTTACATTTAAATGCCCATTGTTGATCAAATGCTTACGATAGTTTTTCCTCTGTTCCTCCAACATCTCAAGCCTTTTCCTCTCTCTTTCCTCTTCCCTCATACGCATGAGCAATTCACTAGATGTAGAAACATTGACATAACGCTGGCTGAGATGCATAAAAAATTGAGAATGTTCACCCAAATTTTCATCCACTTCATTCCCTTTATTCACAGCTGCCCCAGCTGCATAGGGATAGTGGCTGTATGTTGGCCTATAAATATTACTTTGAACTTTATGATTCAGACTGGCACGCCTGAAATGATGTGCATGAGCGCCGCTGGCACTGGAAAGACTGTAATACAAATCTACATGCGGAGCTCTCTCCAATGTAGTCTGTAAACGATTTTTAAGATAAATAGTTTTCTGTGTTTTCAAATATTGAACATATTGCTGTGCCTTATCCCAATAGGCAATCATGATAGCTTGACTTCCAACGCTTTTCCTCTCAAAAACATTATAAGCCAAGCAACCTTTCACATTCCTGCAATATTCAATAATCTCTTCCGCCAGCTCCATAAAATAATCAAAACAGTGATCCTTGATAAAGTGATTTTCAATAATAACATACATCTTTATTTACCCCCCCTTCTGTCAATAGTTGTACTATTTCCATTCCCTTTATTCTTAACAACCATTCTAACTGACTAAAATTTTTACTCTCCTCCTGTTTTTTGTTTTATTTTCCTACAATTTTCCCCTGCCTCCTTAAAACCGGGGTAAAGTTTTTTACATCTCTTGATAAGAGTAGGGGTAAATATACTGAAGAAAATTTCAGAGGGCAATACACTTTATTTTCTATCTTCATACGTAATTTTTTTTGCCGCAGGAATAGAAAAGTGATTATCTTTGTTAAGAAATTAATTCGTAGTATATGGGGAGTAAACAGGCCATGCTGAAAGAGCTTTTAGGAGAAAGAATCCACTTTGAAAAAGAGGCAAAAGACTGGAAAGAAGCCCTGCAGCTTTCTTTTCAAAGCTTGCTCAAAGATCAATGTATCGAGCCAAGATATATTTATTCCATTATTAATAATGTGGAAGAACTGGGGCCTTATCTTATTCTGCATGACAGCATTGCTCTTCCGCATGCCCACCCGCAAGACGGCGTGCGTCGGCCTGCCATGTCTTTTCTCAGACTGGAAAATGGTGTTCACTTTCCAGACACAGCAGCACCGGTATATATGTTTTTTTCTATGGCAGTGACAGATGAGGGTGATCATCATCTCACCCTCATCACCCTGGCAGAAATGATGGAAAATAAAAACATTCGTGAAAATCTTCTGGCCGCTTTCACAAAAGAACAAGTGATGGCATTATTATCAGAGTATCAAAGCAAAAATAGCTGTCAATATGACCTGAAATAAGCAGAAAATACTTATCCTGCCTTAAAAAAAACCGATCTATAGGGAGAGATGATCTGTAGATTTCGTTTATCCGCATTGGCATTTCTATTTACCGGTGTCTTTTTTCTGCACGCCCAGGTGGTGCTTCCCCCCGCGCCCGAAACTTTGTCTTTGCATGGGCATATTGCCTCTGCAACAGCCGAAAGCATGCCTGTGATGATAGGCGGATATCTTGTCTTTCCCTATCGCGGAAGCCAAAAGCCCTATCGTCTTGTGGGCATTGCCTTCGACTATGAAGGCTATTCACGCATTCATGCTTTTGTGAAAAATAAAAAAGGTACTTTTGTTTTTTATGGGCAAATCCCTGAAGGCATCAAAGAATTCCGCTATCGCCTGGTGGTTGACAGCGTGTGGCAGCATGACACCAGCAATCCCCTCATTGAATATGACCAGATGGGTGTGCGCCTGTCCAAATTCATTCTTTCAGAAACACAAAATATGCCCGATGATGAAAAGCTTGGGCCCCAGTTCCGCCCCGATGGCAGCATCGATTTTTATCTGCGCGGCCAGCCGGGTGTTTATGCCTTTATCATGGGCAGCTTTAATCAATGGGACCCCTTCATGACACCTATGAAAGAGATTTCTCCCGGTTTATACAAAGTCTCTTTAACCCTGAGCCCCGGCAGATATTATTATAATTTCCTCTTCAATGGCCAAAGAATCCGCGACCCGAACAATTTCTTCCAGGCCATGGGCCCCGGCGGTGAATTAGTCAGTGTTTTCGATATTGCCAAGCCCAATAATGAAATATTGACATATGCCCAGGAAAAAACTCAAAAAAAGAAAACCGCTAAAAAGAAAAAATCAGCGAAATAATTCCTTTTCCTCATGAATCATATTCTTGTTTTTCCCAAAGAAGCCCGGCAGGGCCGGCTGAGCCTGAAAGATGCGCGGGCACAACATATCT
>JAHHUI010000078.1 GCA_020024055.1 Spirochaetaceae bacterium
AGCAATGGTGAAGGAGGAGCATATGGCAACTGATGCAAATTTTAGTCAGAATCCTCGTGTCTTCGGTGGGAGTTATCACGTCATCAGTGCCCACAGCCACAAAAACGTACTTTGATGCCAGATTCTTTGTATGAATTATAGGTATGAATATAACTGATATTGTCCCATTTGGGTTGTGAAAATTCCTTCTCGAAGAGATGAGAGAAATCTTTTTCCAAATTGATCAATAATTCTGGGATGGATGCCTTGCCCAAAATTGTGATTGCCGGCGACAATGCAAAGACAGTGCCAAAATACATGGGGTTTCGCATGCCAAAAACAAGGGACTCCATATCCTCCCATAGACAAGCCGAGTCGCCAATAGCCCGCGATTCTTTTGTATTTTGCAGGGAAAATTTTGTTCAATATAGGGAAAAAAGTTCTGTTTCAAAGGCACTTTGGACCTAGAATATTGGCATACCAGCTGTCCAGTCCATTGGGTATAATGACAATCACCGACGGCAGTTTTTTGGCAGCAATTGCTCTATCAAGTACATTTGTGCTTCGCCTAAGACTTTCCATCCTTTATATTGCCTATGCTCCATGAAGCAGATAAATCACAGAATATTTTTCACTTGAATATCCAGGTGGATAATACACATTAAAATACCAGTCTTTTTGTAATGTTTCTGGATAAAAGGATTTTTTCTTCTACCTTGCCAATATCTCCAGACTGTAGAGCATTGAAAGAATATGTCCATAGATTTTTTTATGGGAATATTCTGACGGCAAGATGCAATTATGATGAATAGAAAAAGCAATCATTTTTTCATTCTTTTCTCCTGCAATCCTATAAAATAAAGTTAAGCTTTATTCAGTCATTGGAAAAGGAAGATTTCTGCCTATCAAAAGAAAAGAACTATCAGAATAATTAACTGTTTTTTATTTTAATCCAGCTTTCTGGGATCAAGTCTTTCCATTCTTCCTTTCGCGAGAAATTCTCTGGGAACCAGGTTTCCGGGGCAATAATGATTTTATCTTTATTGGGATTTAGCCAGGCGCCCCACCAGCTGAATGTGCTGTTGGCGATGATATTATGATGGCACAGGCTCATCAACTGCATATCCCTGAAACTGCTTTGCCCTGTATTCCAATCTACAAAGATAAATTGATATGGTGGGGGGGGGGTAAAATGTACTTCTTGCACCATGGAATATCATTAGAAAAAATGAGAAAAACAGCGTTTTTCACCCGGCCGCATATATATTCCATGGCGTTTTGATAATATGCACATGTTGCAGCATCGCTAAATGTCCTATTTGAGACTAAATAATCGCCGCGGCGTATATGAACGCTGACAGATACGTGATCTTTAATTTCTTTAAGCAGATTAAGATTCTTTTCTTCACAGATTTCCGCAAATTTAAAATCATGGCGTATCTCTGTTTCAATGTCCTGAAAATATTTTTCAGACTGCCAAAATGCATTATAAATATTAAGGCCGGGTTTTGATTCTATCTGGGTATAAACTCCAAAATCAGGTTGATAATAATGAAAAAGTCTAATTTTGATAAGCAGATTTCTTATTTGCTTGAAGGGGGGTTTTAAAGTTCTCGCCAGGATGCATAAAATCTCAGAGGCTTTTCGGGGCTTAAGTTTAAACACATAAGACAGGCTATAGCCCGTATGTATTTTATTAATGTCTCGATGATAAGTGATATAGGTTAATTTATTTTTTTTGCTTAATTTTTTGTAAAATGCGTATTGAAACATTTGATTGCCCAAGCCGTCGGTAATATGAACTATATTTGTTTTCAACATAATATCTTTTCTATCAAATTATGGAGTTTTTGGCAATATATTTATTTGACAATATTTCTTTCTGTTATTGGCGCAGTAATCCGCAAGGCAATAAAAACAGACTGGCAGAATACCGGTCTGTTTTCTTGCTTTACATAAAAAGTTAAATCTATTTTTTAATCGTTTTTAGTGCGTCATACTGTTTACAGATTAAGGCCACGGTGGTAACTGGCAGAGTATTTTCAGTGATAGCATTAATCACATCGGAGAGATTTTTTGTTTGAATCTGCTGTTGTAAAGACTGGGCTTCAGGATCATTTGAATAGTCGAATAATAAAGCGGCGGCGATAGCTTTTGTCAAATGCTCATGAGGCAGACTGTATTCTTCTGTTCTGCGCAGGGGCAGGATAAAGCGCTCATTAGGGGCCAGTTTTCTCAATGGCTGGCGGCCCACGCGTGTCACTTCGTCTTTTAAATACGGATTGACAAAACGCTGTAGGATTTTCTCGATATAGCTATGCAGCATATTCTGATCCATCTTATAATGCGCGGTTAATGTCGAGGCCGACTCTTTCATCACATTCTGCACCAGAGCATAGATATTGGCATCTTCCATGCTGTCTTTAATGGTTTTGTGTCCATATAGATAGCCCAAATAGGCACATGTGGCATGCCCGCCATTCACAATGAAAAGCTTGCGTTCGATATAAGCCAATAAATTGTCTACAGGCTGTGCGCCCTTGATGGCAAAACCGTCTTTTGTCTGTGTGCTGTCAATAATCCATTCATAGAATTCTTCCACCAAGACATCAGCTGTCATTTCTTTGCTTTCCTGAGGAGGCACAATGCGGTCGACAGCCGAATCGACAAAAGCAATGTGTTCTTCTAAATATTCATGATAATTTTGGTCTATATTGTCCAGCACATATTTTTTCAGAGCTGTGCTGGCGCGAATCATGTTTTCACAGGCAATGATATGCAGCACCTGGGGCACATTATGATCTTTGCGATCTTGAATGATGGCGGCGATCGTTTTGGCCAGGATGGGCAGAATTGTGGGCCCCACAGCGCAAGTTAAAATGGCGGCTGAGCGCCCTTTTTCTAAGACTGCAGGGGTATCAGAGAGCAGCACAGCGTCTTTGACAGTGACTGTTTCGCTGCGTTTATTCTCTGTGGCAATATGCACCGTATAGGTGGGGTTTTTCTGTAAATAGCTGATCAATGGCTCATTCACATCGACAAAAACTAAATCCCAGCCGGCATCAGCAATCAATTTGCCGATGAAGCCGCGCCCGATGGCGCCGGCGCCAAAATGCATGCCCATTTTTTTCATAGGAGTACTCCTCTTTTATTTCTTAGACAATTCTTCTATCAGTGTATCATAAAATTTGCTGTCCATGAAATTGTTAATGGCCAAAACGGTTTTGCCGGGCACTTTAGCCTTGGCTCTGTCTAGAAGGGTTTTCTGTGTGATGACGATGTCTACATCATCGGGCAAGGCATCGATGGCCGAATTGGTCACGACAATATCCAGGCCTGCTTCCTTAATTTTTTTGTTTAAAATACCCGCACCCATGGCCGAAGAACCCAAGCCTGCATCACAGGCCACAATCACTTTGCGCACGGGCCCGCTGACAGAGACAGAAGCGGACTTGCCGGCATTTTTCATAGAGGAAATCTTCTCCTGCGCGCTGCTTAAATCGTCATCAGAAGAAATTTTGTTGAATTTTCTAATGATGGGGATAGAAATCAGGAAAGACACCAGCGCCGCACCCGCCACCGAAAGGGCAATGCCCAGCCATGTGCCTTTGGCTGCCACCAGCATAATGGCAATGATGCTGCCCGGCGAGGCCACAGAGACCAAACCTGTGTTGAAGATCATATTGATGAACACACCAGTGACACCCCCGGCAATGACGGAAAGGAATAAAGCCGGAGCCATCAGAACATAAGGGAAGTAAATCTCGTGAATACCGCCCAAGAAATGGATGATAATGGCGCCGGGGGCTGATTCCCTGGCATTGCCTTTGCCAAAAATCATATAAGCCAGCAGCACGCCCAAGCCCGGACCGGGGTTGGTTTCGATCAAATAGAAAATAGATTTTCCTGTGGCTGCCACCTGCTCTGCGCCCAAAGGCGTGAAGACACCATGGTTGATCGCATTGTTCAGGAAAAGGATTTTTGCTGGTTCTACCAAGAAGGAAACCAAGGGCAACAGCTTCATTTCTACAATTTGATAGACTAGGGAGCCCAGCATCTTGGAAAAGCCTGTCATAACCGGACCGATGACAAGGAAGGTGAGAATGGCCAGAATCATGCCCAGAATGCCCAGTGAAAAATTATTCACCAGCATTTCAAATCCGGGCTTGATTTTCCCATCAATCATTTTGTCAAATACCTTGATAACAACAGCAGCCAGAGGGCCGACGATCATTGCGCCCAGGAACATAGGCACATCTGAGCCAACAATCACGCCCATCGTTGCAATCACACCCATCACTGCGCCGCGCTGGCCGGCGACCATATATCCGCCGTTATATCCAATCAGCAGCGGAAGCAAATATGTAATCATTGGCCCCACTAATTTAGCCAGATTTTCATCGGGCCACCATCCTGTGGGGATGAAAAGGGCCGTAATCAAGCCCCAAGCGATGAATGCCCCGATATTGGGCATCACCATGCCGCTAAGAAAGCGGCCAAGTTGTTGAACTTTTACACGAATAGGGTTCATCAGTGTAAATTCCTCCATTCTATAAAATTCGGGAAATTTCCCACAAATTGACAAGTAAAATGCAAACTCCTCAACTATTCGAAATATTGTAACATATTTTTCACTTTTGAAAAAGAATCCCTGATGTTGAAAAAAAAATTTGGAAATTAGCTAACACAGACAGAAAAACATAGTGTACACTCTTGAAAAGGAGAAAAATATCTTTCAAAAGATAAGGAGAGCAAGAGCGTGAAGATTGTGTGTGTATGTGATACGGGTGTTGTTGTCAGTTTGATGATTGCTTTGAAAGTGAAACAGGCTGTGTGTGATTTAGGAATCTCTGCCAATATTGACTATTTAGATCTGAGTGCCCTGCCTTCTGTCAATGCAGATTTCTATGTACTCAGCAAAATAAACAGCGCGGCAGGCGAGATTAAAAACATAAATAAAAATAAAGTGATCAGTTTAGAGAGGATTTTGGATAAAGAAGAAATTAAGGCAAAGCTGAAAGCAAGGTTAAATTTATAAAAGTTTATAAGCAAGGGGAAATATCTCTTGAAGCATAAAGGGGGAGAATCATGAAAATTGTTTGTGCATGCGGCAGCGGCTTGGGAAGCAGCCTGATGGTGTCTATGCGCGTGAAAGAAGTGCTGGCCGAGCTGGGTGTGGATGCCCAAGTGGAGCATACAGATATATCATCGCTGGCTTTTGCAAATCCTGATTTGTGTGTTTTGGGCAAAGATGTGGCCATGACACCAGAAGCCCAGAGAATCGGTGAGGATAAAGTCATCAGTCTGGATCGGATTTTGGACAAAGAAGAAATTCGTGAAAAATTAAAAGCGAAATTGGGCTTGTAAAAGCAAAAGGAGAGGAAAATTTTATGCTGAAATTTTTAGTTGATTTACTCAGCCAGGCATCGGTCTTGATTGCTCTGGTCACCATGGTGGGCCTACTGCTGCAGCGTTCTCCCTTGAATGAAGTCATCAGCGGCACAATGA
>JAHHUI010000079.1 GCA_020024055.1 Spirochaetaceae bacterium
GATTTTTATCTCATAAAAAATATATTCATATTTAAATAATAATATTATCAATAAATAGATAGAGAATATAGCGAAAAAGAAAAATGATAATAATGGTAAACTATTGCATAGGATTTTTACGTTCTAAAGGCAATGATTTTCAAAACCAGGGTTATAACTTTATTGTTAATCATAAAGATCAGGTTAATGATTCTCGTGGAATTTGGATAAATCATGAAAATATTATTCAAACAACAATTTACCTTGCCGTGAGGCAGTGTATAGAAGCAACCTGGATTAATGATCGTGACCAGTTTCTCTACCCCAATGACAGATGGAAAATAGACACGGAATTTCAATCAGACTGTTTAATTTATACACTATTTCATGGGCAAAATCGTCTTTCCTGCGAGCATGGCATCAATCATTGGATTCCGTTCACAGAAGATCAAGTTGCTTGCAAAAAATCATTTGCATCACATTTCATGTCAGATTTTTTAAATGGTAAAATTAAAGTGATTAATAATGATTTATTTTCTGAAGATGAAAAACATAAAAAATTATTATGTCACAAGAGGCACAAGAGGTGTATGATTCAGGCTTAAAGTTATGGAAATATTATCATGAACAAAAAGATGCTTTGACTGATGCTTCTTTCTATGATATTCGCAAGTATTTTCAGGGGGAAACAAATGGTAGAATGAACACTAAATCAGATGATGAAGTTTATATGAGACTGATAGATGATTTAAGGAGTAAAATGAAAATTCTTTCTCAAAAAATTGAGCCCAAAGTTTATGAATATGGGTTTTTAAAATAGGAAAGTTTTTTATGATTGAACGGAGGAAATATGCGTATCACCTCAGGGAAATATCGCGGCCTGCGTGTGCAATGCCCTCCTGGTGAGATTCGCCCGGCGATGGATCGCATGCGCGAGAGCATGTTTGCCATTTTGGGTAATATGCAAGAATGTAGTTTTCTCGATCTTTTTGCCGGCTCAGGCATTATGGCATTAGAGGCAGCCAGTCGCGGGGCAAAGAAATTGTACTTGGTGGAAAAAGATAAAAGAAAATCGAAAACGCTGTATACCAATATGAAGATTGCCCAAGAAGCTGAAGTGCAGATTCGCATGATGGATGTGCAACGTTTCATTCGTGCTCTGCCTTGTGCTTTCGATTTTATTCATCTTGACCCGCCTTTTCCCTTTCCCAATAAAGAATTGCTTCTTGATATTTTGGGCTGCGATCCACAGATGTCAAAAGAAACGCTGATTACGATACATTATCCGAAAGAGGATGATTTAGGCGAGAAAATAGGAAATTTGCAGCGCTGCAATCTGCGCCAATATGGGCGCTCATTTTTGGGTTTTTATCGCAAAATGTGAGCAAGTACTTGCAATTTTTTTCTTATTATGCTAACATGCATGTGATTGTTTTTGGGCTCGTAGCTCAGTTGGTTAGAGCACTGCTCTGATAAGGCAGGGGTCATAAGTTCAAGTCTTATCGAGCCCAGTTCGTGTGTTTCAATCAATTATGAAAAAAGAGGAAAAAAATGATTCCGAAAGTTATTCACTTTTTTCATAATCACGATTTTTTCCAAAAACAGCACTCTCCGCAGTCCGCAGTATCCATGTGCCTGGCCACGTGGCGGCAATATCTGCCCGATTATGAGATTCGCCTGTGGCATGATCGCATGCCTGAATTTCAGGAAATGCTGGCCTCTTCGCGCTATCTGCGCGAATGTTACGATCGTAAAATCTGGGCCGCGGTGGCCGACTATGTGCGCGCCTGGGTGCTGCATCGCTATGGCGGTATTTATCTGGACACAGATATTTACCTTTTTCGCAATTTTTACAAAATGCTGCAGCATGATTTTTTTGTGATGGGTGGGCCTGTGCCCTCACGCAGGCAGGCGCCTTTTTTATGGCATGTCGAGCCAGCCATTCTGGGGGCAAAGGCAGGGCATATTGTTTTGAAAAAAGCCCTGGAAATTTATGAAGGAAATGAGCTGTTCAAAAGACCTTTGTGGATTGCCAATCAGGTTTTTTCTTTGGCCATTCTGCGTGCCAAAAATGACTTTGGCAGCGGCCCTATTCAGAAGGCAGATGCACACGATCATCAGATAATCTGCCCGGATATGCTGTGCAGCAGTCTGGACAAAAATGAAAGCGCATTTGATGAGGAGCTGAATCTGATGATTTATCCGCCGGCAATGATGGAGCAGGGTGCACAGATTATGCGCATCAAGGGCCGTTGGTTTATGATGCCCAGCATTAATTTTTCGCATGATGTATACACTTTCCAGGGGGTTTTGGCCTATCATTTATGCCAAAATTCCTGGAATAAAAATCTGTATTATTTAGAGACTAAACATCTGCAGGGAATGGCTAAATGGCTGAAAATAATGCAGATTTGGCTCTCTTTTCCCTCTCTGGTAAATGTGAAAAGGCAAATTAAAACCAGTATTGCGCGCCTGGCCGGAGAGATATTTTTTTAAATTTGCAATGTAAAAGCATTAAGTTGTTTCACAATTTTTTTATGTGTTTCACGGAAGGGGGCGGCAGTGATACCAAAAATAATTCATTTTTTTCATAATAAAGACTTTGTTGAAAATATGCCTGCCTATGGAAATATGGTGAATCGCTGCTATGCCACATGGAAATATTATCTGCCTGATTATGAATTGCGCCTGTGGCATGATGAGCTGCCGGAATTTCAGGATATGCTCTCTTCCAGTGCCTATCTGCGCGATGTGTATGAAAAGAAAATCTGGGCTGTGGTGGCCGACTATGTGCGCGCCTTTGTGGTCTCTCGCCATGGGGGAATTTATTTGGACACCGATGTGTATTTATTTCAGAATATTGATCATCTGCTGAAAAATCAGTTTTTCACATTCAGCATGCCCGTGGATGAAAACAATGAATTGGCCTGGCATGTCGAGCCGGCTTTTTTCGGTGCGGTGGCCAATCATGCTGTTGTGAATGAAGTCTTGAAAATTTATGACAGCGGCGAGATATACAATATGCCCGTGTGGCTGGCCAATGATATTTTTGCCATGGCTATTCTTCGCGCCAAGGGCGATTTTTCCGATGGCCTGATTCGTCCGGCCAAGCAGGAGCAGTATGAAAGCGGACAAAGGGGTGATTTCCTGAGTGCGCAGCTGATTGACGCAGAAATTTGCCGCCTGGATGATGCGGGCATCACTTTGTATCCGCGGCATATGCTGGGTGAGGGAGGCGCTGTGGGAAAATTTGACAAGAGATGGTTTCTCATTTCGCCGCCGGCTTTGCCGCGCAAGCTGAAACATAATCCGGATATATTTTCTATGCAGGATGTGGTGGCTTATCATATCTGCGGCAATTCATGGAAGGCAGCTGTGCCCTATATGGAAACGAAAAATCTTCAGGGGGTTGCTCGGCTGAAGGCTCTGTGCATCAGTGCTTTCAAAAATATGGCCGCCCGCATCAAGCAAATTGCGCGCACAAAAATTAAGAATATGTAAAAGGAGGCAGGCTGTTGACATCTTCAGGCGTGAGAGTGATACCGCCCATGATACATATTTTTTACCAGAAGGATTTTCTCGAGCATCCCCAGCACTATCCCCAGGCACAAAGAGCCCTGGAAAGCTGGAAGCGCTATTTGCCTGAATGTAAAATCACCCTTTGGCATGACGGATTGCCTGAATTTCAGCAGATGCTCAAGAGCTCACGCTATCTGCGCGAATGCTATCGCTATCGCCTGTGGCCCCAGGTGGCCGACTATGTGCGTGCCTGGGTGCTATTTTATTATGGCGGTATTTATCTGGACACAGATATGGTGCTGCTGCGCAATTGTGAATTTCTGCGCACAGATTCTTTTTTCATTTTTTCTGTGAAATTGCCGCGCGAAAAAGAGCTTAAACGCCCTGAATTTTTGCCCAAGGATGATTTTGTGAGTGACCCGGGAATGGTGGGCAGCGTGATGGGCCATCCTGTCTTGGGTGAAGTGCTGACTATTTACAACGGAGAAGAATTGTTCCGTTCACGCATATGGATGGCCAATAGTATTTTTTTAGTAGGCCTTTTGCGCGTGGCCGCTCAGCTAGACCCTTCTTTGATTGCTACAGGCAGTTTTCGTGAAGACACTTTAGATCTGCGTGTTTCCCGTCGCAGCAACCTTTTTAAATATGCCAGTGCCACCAGCCAGGCCCTGATTTCCGGGCAAAATCATATCTCTTTGCAGGGAAAATATATTATTTACAGTGATAAATGTCTTTCTGTCTGTGACGACGAGGAGACAATGCGCAGAAAGTCTGATCATCCCGCCTGTTATGCCTGGCATATCTGCCGCCGCACTTGGGATACTTTTAAAACCCGTGCCTTTGTCTTGAACAAACATCGCTCGCGCCTGCGTTTGCGCTTGGCAATGATAGGTGCAGGCATGAAAGATAAAATTCTGTGTGTGAGGGATTAGATAATATGGGATTAACCCCGGCTTTTTAGGGAGAAGGAGAAAGCATGAAAGATAAACCGATTGTGATAGCGGGGAACGGGCCGTCTCTGGCCCAGATTGACTATCGGCGGCTACCCGCGGATTTCGATGTGTTTCGCTGCAATCAATTTTATTTCGAGGATAAATATTTTCTCGGACGGCGTGTCACCGGCGCCTTTTTAAACCCCAGTGTGGCTAAAAATCAATATTTCACCCTGAGAATGCTGCACGATACAGGCGAGTATCATATTCACGAGAAATACTGTGCCTGCGTCAGTGCCACATGGGAAGAAGAGGAAGATTTTCCAGCAGTGAAGAATACTTTTTTCTTTTTACAATCTTTGCCGCAATTTCACGAATTGCAGAAATTTCTGTGGGTATATCATATGCAAAGCTTCACTTCAACAATTAATATGCTGATTACTGCTTTGGCCTTGGGCTATCGCGAGATTTATCTTGTCGGACTTGACTTTTATCAGGGGGGGGGGGGAATATGCTTTTGATTCCAATAAAAAAAACCTGGTTAAATGCCTGCCGTCAATGGGCGATGAGAGTTCTGTAGACCCCACGCATAGCAAAGATATTGATATTATGGGATTGAAGCTGGCCCAAGATATGCCGGATGTGAAATTGTACTCTCTGGTTGAGGGCAGTATTCTTGCAGATTATGTGAGTCTGGCGTCGATCGTGAATAAAAACCCGATGCAGATTGAAGACAAGGCTCCCGATGCTTTGAAGGATTTTGCCGATTTGCCCCCGCGCCCAAGCAGAACTTTCGGCCCGGTGCGCAAATTTGTTGATAAGTATGATTTATGGCCCGAATATGAAAAATTAAAAGATAATATCTATATGCACGCGCTGTATGATCTGATAGACTTGATAAAAATGACTCCTTTAGTGCTTAAAAAGATTCTCTTTCGCCCGCGCAGAAAGAAAACCTAGGTCTGTGCAAGCTATCAGGAAAAAGGGGAGAAGATCATGAAAGATAAACCGATTGTGATAGCGGGGAACGGGCCGTCTCTGGCCCAGATT
>JAHHUI010000008.1 GCA_020024055.1 Spirochaetaceae bacterium
CATAAATTCTTAAATATGCCAGAAAAAAACAGCTTTTTATTCCTAAGAATATCCTTAAGGAGTAAAAGAATAATGAAAAACAAATTTATAATAGTTTTTAGTTTATTCTGTTTATTGGCAGCCTGTTCCGTACCCAAATCAGACAGTTCCCTTAAAAATTCTGTTACGGAATTGAAAGTACAACATGGAAAGGACAAGAAAGTGGTAAAACTTTTGAACTTTTATTCTGTCCTGATGACAGCATTTTGAAAGCGGCAGTACAAGTAACACCTAATTATGATCGTAGCGATTTCTTAGTACAGAATATTTTAGGAACAACTGTGGTATTAAGTGGTGCAGTCGGTGCAGAAAGTGATAAAGTTATCATGAATTTGACAGGGCCAAATATGGCAACAGCCACGTTTACTCTTACTCTTTAAAATAATAAGCCAACAAAAGACGGCCAGTCTCAGCAGACATTTCACAATGTTCAATTAACAAAGCAGTAGAAGTAAATACTTTATAAAATCAGCCTGCGTGTTAGGTAAAATAATTTTATAACCCAACACAAATGCCCGGCTGCTTGATTTTACTTTCTTAAAGCAAAATCAAGCATTTTTTCATCAGGTACAGAAATGAGAAAAATCATTTAATCTCAGGTAACAACTTGAAAAAAGCTGAAAAAAAATCTATAATGTTGTTTTGATGGAAAATGAAAAAATTATCCCCATACCCATTGAAGACGAGCTGAAGACTTCATATCTGAATTATGCGATGTCTGTCATTGTGGCGCGTGCATTGCCCGATGTGCGCGATGGCTTGAAGCCTGTACATCGGCGTATCTTATATGTATTAAGCGACATGCGTCTGGACTTTTCGGCAAAGACAAAAAAATGCGCGCAGATTGTTGGCGAAGTGATGGGTAAATACCATCCCCACGGGGATGCTGCCATATACGACACCTTAGTGCGCATGGCGCAAAGTTTCAGTCTGCGCTATCCTTTGGTGCATGGGCAGGGTAATTTTGGAACCATAGAAGGCGACCCCCCAGCGGCCTATCGTTACACCGAAGCAAAAATGGCCAAAATCTCTGAGACTATGCTCAGAGACATGAAAAAAGAAACTGTGAACTTTGTGCCCACTTATGACGGCACATTGGAAGAACCCACTGTATTGCCGGCGGCTATTCCCAATTTACTGGTGAATGGCTCTTCGGGTATTGCTGTGGGTATGGCCACAAATATGGCCCCGCATAATTTAACAGAGATTTGCCAGGCAATGATTGCTGCATTGGATAATCCTGAGATCACCATTGAAGAATTGCTTCAATATGTGAAAGGCCCGGACTTTCCCACTGCCGCCATCATTCACGGGCGGCGCGGCTATCGCCAGGCGGCCTTCACGGGGCGCGGGGCTGTGGTGATGCGCGCGCGCACGACGATCGAGCCTATGAGCGGCGATCGCGAATGTATTGTGATCACCGAGCTGCCCTATATGACCAATATGAAAAGCCTGTTGGTGCATATCGCCGAATTGGTGAAAGAGAAAAAGATCGAGGCGATTTCTGATATTCGCAATGAATCGACCAAGCAGGTGCGCATTGTCATCGAGCTCAAGCGAGGCAGTCAGGCGCTTGTGGTGCTGAATCAGCTGTATCAGCACACAGCTTTACAGAGCAATTTCAATATTAATAATCTGGCCCTGGTGAATGGGCAGCCCAAAGTCTTGAATCTGCGTGAACTCATCACGTTGTTCATTGCGCATCGCCGGGAAGTGATCGAGCGGCGCAGCCGATATGACCTGAAAAAATTGCGTGAACGCGAACATATCCTTTTGGGCCTGAAAATTGCCATTGAAAATATTGACGCGGTGATTGAACTGATTAAAACCAGCCCAAATGCCGCCACGGCGAAAGAGCGCCTGATGGAGCGCTATGCGCTGACGGAGATTCAAGCTCAGGCTATTTTGGATATGCGCCTGCAAAGACTGACCAATCTTGAGACGCAGAAAATCCTGGATGAACTGGCAGAGATTATGAAGCAAATTGCCTATCTGGAAGATCTCTTGGCCAATGCGTATAAGATCTATGGCGTGATCCGTGAAGAGACTACAGCCATTATGCAGCAATATGGCGATGGGCGCCGCACGGAAATTGACCCCAAGGAAATTGACGGCATCACCACAGAAGACCTGATTGAACGCGAGGATATGGTGGTGCTGATTTCCAAAAAAGGCTTTGTCAAGCGTGTGCCATTATGCGAATATCGCGAGCAGGGCCGCGGGGGCAAAGGCTCGCTGTCGGTGCGATTGGGCGATGATGATATTGTCCGGCATATTTTCACCGGATCCACCCATGATGTGCTGTTCTTTGTCACCACGCATGGCAAGGGCTATTGGCTCAAGCTGTATCAGCTTCCTGAGGCAAATAAAGCCAGCAAGGGTCGCCATCTTCATAATTTATTCGAATTTGATGAGGGCGAAGAAGTCACCGCCATGGTGTGTTTTGATGAATTTAAAGAAGATCATTATCTCTTTATGTGCACGCATAAGGGTGTAGTGAAACGTGTGAACCTTTCGGCTTTCCGCAATGCGAAAACGCGTGGTATTGTGGCGATCGAGCTGGATGAAGGCGACAAGCTGACGCATGTGGAAGTGACAGACGGCGGGCGCGATATCATTCTGGCCAGCCATATGGGCAAGGCTCTGAAATTCAATGAAGATACCATCCGCGTGCTTGGACGTGTCTCGCGCGGTGTGCGCGGTTTGCGTCTGGCCGGCGATGATTATATTGTGGGCCTGTGTGTGGGCGGCGAGGGCAAAACTCTCTTCGTGCTTTCGGAAAATGGCTATGGCAAGCGCACAGAATTCTCTGGCTTCACGCCGCATGCGCGCGGCACCGGGGGCCAAAAAGTGGCTAATACAACTGGGAAATTTGGCAAGCTGCTCACGGCATCCAGCTGCGATCCAGACAGTAGCGTGCTGGTGATCACAGCCATGAGCAAAACTATTAAAATTGCGCTGGCGAATATCCCCGTATTGGGCCGCAATGCCGGGGGTGTGCGCATTGTGCAGATTGACAAAGACGATTCAGTGGCGGGCATGTCGGTGGCTTCGCAGAGTATGGAATTTACCGACACAGATCAAGATATGAGCAATCATAAATATGATCAAGGCGAACTGTTTGCCGAGGAAACTGATTCTGCCGCCGATACTCCCGATGAGACATAAGGCGGCGCATGGTAAAAAATTCAGTGCAAGAGCACACTAAGCATCAGCGCAGTTTTTCGTCATTGATTGTGATGGCCTGTACACTGGCCACGCGTGTTCTGGGTTTCTTGAAATTCGTTGTCATCAGTGCCATATTTGGCGGCCAGGGCGGCGCAGATATCCTGAATGCCGTGCTGTCTATTCCCAACAATCTGCGCAAGCTGATGGCCGAGGGGGCGCTTTCCACAGCCTTTATTCCCTCGCTCAGCGGCAAATTGGTGCAAAAAGACCAGATGGGCGCCCAGCGCCTGGCCAGCCGCATCATGGGCCTGCAATGGCTGATTTTGCTGCCTTTGGTCATTCTCATCATGATTTTCCATAAAGAAGCAATACGCATTTTTGTGCATTTCGACAGCGAGGAAGAAATGCGCCTGGCTGGTGATTTATTGTATTGGGTGGCGCCGTATATTCTCATTGTCTCACTCAGTGCGGTGCTGATGGCTGTGTTGAACAGCCACAATCGTTTTTTTGTCGCGGCGATCTGCCCGCTTTTATTTTCTTTGGCTATCATCTGCACCACATTGATGTTTCATCGCAGCATGGGTATTTTCAGCATGGCATTGGGCGTGTTGATTGGCGGTGCAGCACAGCTTCTGCTTCAATATCCGGGCTATCGGCGTCTGGGCTATCGCCTGATGCCTTCTTTTTACTTGAATGACCCTGATGTGCTGAGCGTGCTGAAGCGATGGGGGCCTATTCTGGCCACATCCAGCGTCTTTGCGGTGAATCAGCAGGTGGCTGTATTTCTGGCTTCCGACCTGGAGGCCGGATCGTCCACAGCTTTGGCCAATGCGGTGGTGTTTTTCCAGCTGCCTTTTGGCATTTTTTCTGCCAGTGTGAACACGGTGTATTATCCGCAAATCAGCCGCTATGTGCATCAAGATGCGCATAAAAAGCTTCAGGAAAGCCTGACCAGCGGCTTGAGGCTTTTGATGGTGTCTTTATTACCTGCGGCATTCATTCTGAGCATTCTGGGCCATGAAATCATCAGTGTGGCCTTTATGCGCGGGGCTTTCCAGGCACGGCATGTGGACATGGCGGCGCAGATACTGCGCGGTTTTTGCTGGGGCATGTTTTTCACTGCGGGGTGCAATTTCATCCAGCGCTTCTTCTATGCCAAGGGCCGTATGCTGGCGCCTTTTCTCAGCGCATTTATTGCATGCAGTCTGGATATTCTGCTCAGTCTCATTCTCATTCGCACGCCTCTTGGGGTGGCTGGCCTGGCCCATGCCAACAGTTTGGCCTTTTTTATCAGCTTCACCCTGCTCTTTCTCCTGATGCGTTTCAAATATAAAAATATCCGCATACGCCCTTTATTTATTGAAGGCCTCAAAGTTTTGCTCGTGCTCTTTGCCGCTTATGGCATCTATATATTTCTGCGTCAATTCTGGGGAAGCACGTGGTGGATGCAAGGGGGAAGCTGGAAAAATTTTGCGCGTTTATGCCGTTATGGCTTGGTTTTGTGCTTGGCAATTCTGTCTGGCTATAGACTCTTAGGTATCAAGATTTTAGATATTATACGCCGCAAAAGATAAATTTCTGTGACTTGACGGCGAAGGTGCTGTGCGATAAAATGTTAATAAGGAGAGGATTTTTATGTCGCACAACAGCCCCTGGCCCGCTGATTGGCCATGCACTACATTAAAAATTGCTGATTCATCCTGCACAATTCTGCATTATGGCGCGCATATTGTCTCCTGCAAACTCAATGCTTCAGAAGATATTTTCTGGCTCAGCCCTCTCTCTGATTTCCAATCAGGAAAGCCTATTAGAGGAGGCAATCCTCTATGCTGGCCCAATTTTGGCACAAACCCTAATTTTCCCGATTTGCCCAAGCATGGCATTGCGCGATTGCTCATGTGGGAAAAAATACATGAACAGCAAAACGCCACACGAGCTAAAGCGGTATTTTCTTTATCTGATACTGCCATGCAAAACTATCAAATTCCCCAGGGAATCAATCTCAGGTTCACAGTGACCCTGAGTGCCGATACATTGAGCACAGATCTTGAAGTGTTTAATCAGGGCACTGCGGCTTTTGAATTCACAGAATCTCAGCATGCCTATTTCTCCATCAGCGACATTAATAATATCACCGTGAATGGCCTGCAGAACAGCAGCTATTTAGATCGCGCGGCAAACACCCAGGAAATAAATACAGAAAATGAATTTTGCATAAGAAAACCCTCTGATCTCATTTTCCTGCATCATCAGGGAGAAATCAGGATCGTTGATCCTGGAAAAAATCGCTGCATCTGTGTGAATAAAAAAATGGCGGGGGGTGTTGTGGTGTGGAATCCTTATCAGGCCATGCCCCCTGAAGTGACAGATATGAGCGCGCAAGCTTTCCGCCATTTTATCTGTGTGGAGCCCACCAATGCCCAGCAGACTGCCGTTACAGTGCCCAGTGGCAAAAGCAGCATGCTGAGCATGGAAATTAATGTGAAAGAAATATAAGTTCATTGAGGTTGAATGATGATGAAAAGATTATTAATATCCGTTTTTTGTTTGGCTCTGGTCTCTTGTATGGGCAAAATCCCTAGACAGATCACCGTGGAAGGAACGCATGAAGAAGAAATCACACCCGATAAAGTGATTCTTGGCTTAGAGCTCTCTGAATATTGGCGCGAGGAATTGATCCCGGGCCTGGCATGGAATGACTATCGCAATAGAGGCCCGTCTCTGGATGATATTGAAAAAGACGCACGCAAAATGCTCTCGGATGCGGGCATGCCACCCGAGGCAATGACCATTGTAGACAGCGGAACCAAATATCGTAACAGCAGCGGACGCGATTTGCTGTTTTATCGCCGCTATAATATCAGCCTGTCTAATCTGTCCTTGATTCAGCCTTTGCTCTCCAGCCTGAAAGGCCCGGGGGTGGGTTATTTCCACCTGGAGCAGCTGACACATACAGACATTGAAGGCCTGAAAAATAAAGCAACCAAGCAGGCTTTGGACAATGCCTATGCCAAAGCAAAAGCTATTGTCACTGGGCATGCGGAAATTGGCCCCGTGCTGAATGTACAGGAAGGCAATATTCAGCTGAATCTGCCTGTGGTCAGCACCCTGCTGCGCAGCGCACCAGCTCCTGCTGCGGCCCCCATGGCCTTGACCTATCAGGCCGCGCCGGTCAATGAGCCAAGCACCGATGAACAAATTGCTTATAACAAAATTAAAATTTTTTCCAGTGTACAGGCCACATTCAAGCTGAAATAAGATGTATGCCACAGTGACTATGGAAAAATTCATCCGCTGGTCGATCATCAGTCTGTTTTTATTGATTGCGGTCTTGGTGGGCGTGGGCATTGACTCTCGCCTGCCTGCCCCAATAGCAAGAATATCAGACCTCCACGCATCTATACCCGTCAACACTGATGGTCAAGCATCTTCAGAGAACTTTAACTTTTCCCCTGGCAATGCCTATAAAGCCGAGCCTGTCAGCTATGATGCCGAAGAGAAAACCAATATCTCTGTCTATGACAATACCAATCGCGCCGTGGTGAATATTTCCACCGAAGTGATCGCTTACGACTGGTTTTTTGATGCCGTGCCGCGCCAGAAAGGCAGCGGATCGGGCTCCATCATTGATGAGAAAGGCTATATCCTGACAAATTATCATGTTATCCGCGACGCCAATCGTGTCATTGTGCGCCTGTATAATGACAAAGAATATGAAGGCAAAGTGGTGGGCATCGATGCAGAGAACGATTTGGCCTTGGTCTATTTCGACCCCCAAGGTGAAAAGCTGCCCACTATCTCCCTGGGCGACAGCAGCAGCCTGAAGGTGGGCCAGAAAGTGCTGGCCATTGGCAATCCCTTTGCTTTCGAGCGTACATTGACCACAGGCACCATCAGCGGCCTGGGCCGGCCCATTCGCAATGAAAACGGACTGATCATGCAGAATATGATTCAGACTGATGCCGCCATTAATCCAGGCAATTCCGGCGGGCCTCTGTTAAACACAAAAGGCCAGATGATTGGCGTGAATACTATGATTTATTCGCCTTCGGGCGGCTCTGTGGGTATTGGGTTTGCCGTGCCTATTGATACAGCCAAGCGTGTGCTGCCCGATCTGAAAAAATATGGCTATGTACGGCGCGGCGAGATTGATGCCGACCTGGTATCGCTGTTTCCGGCCTTGGTGCGCTATGCCAATTTGCCCATACGCAGCGGGCTCTTGGTCTCCAGCGTGAAGCGCGGAGGCGAAGCCGACAAGGCAGGCCTGTGCGGCGGCACAAGAGACAATGCTTTGCGTATTTCCAATCATATCATTTATCTGGGCGGGGATATTATCATAGAAATCAATAAACATCCTATTGCCAATGCAGGCGACTATTATGCCGCTATGGAGCACAGCCGCCCCGGGGAAAACGTGGAGCTGACCATTATTCGCGGCATGCAGAAACTGACCCTGACCACAAAATTAATACAGCGGCAGAGGCCTGCACGCTAAGTTCTATTTCAGCAGATTTTGGGCAATATCCAGCAAGGCTGCCTCATTATTCAAAGAGGGATCCTCTAAAACTCTTTCCAGCAGCATATTCAAAATCTGGCCCACCACGCGCCCTTCACGCAGATTCAGGCTGTCCATCAGTTTTTCACCGTCTATGACCAAATCGCGTATACTCAATGCCACGCCCGGCTGGCGCAGCAAATTGCTGATGCGCCGATGGGCTGCGCGCACAATATTCGCTTTTGTCTCATCCAGGCATGAGACAGCCTGCCACAAAACAAAAAGTCGATCTAAATCATTAATACCCACATCACGCACAAAAACACGCACACGCGCATCATCCCATTCGCCAATGCCATAAGGGAAAGACGACCAGCGCACCAAATGTGCCACGGCTTTTAAAGTCTTATTGGAAAAACGATAGCGCCGCCCGACGGCCAGGCATTGAGCTACGCGTGTTTCATGGCTGTGATCGGAAGGATTCCAAGCAGAAGACAATGACATAAAATATTTTACGTCTAACGCAAAAATTACCGCTATACGCAGCTCTAAATCGGCTGGGTCGATTCTGCGCAGTACTTCTCCTAAAAACCTTAAAAAAGAGATTTCCTGCTTGCGAGAGATGAATAAATATGATTGATCAAATTCAGGCACCAGTTTCGACAGCAGCCCCGTGGCCCGCACCAAAAGCAAAGCACGCAATGCCAGGGGGCCCTGAATCAAACGAAAGAACTCTGAAATAATACGCTCTTTGCTGACCATACAGGTAATTCTGACACTTTTGCAAATAGCCTGATAGGTTTCTTTTTCAATGGAAAAACCCAGCTGAGAAACAAATCGTATCGCTCTTAAAGGCCTCAGGCCATCTTCCTGGAAACGCTGCAAAGGACTGCCAATCGCGCGGATGATTTTATTGTTAATATCCTCAATGCCTTTATTGGGGTCTAAAAAAGTCTTGGTTCCCAATTCATAGGCCACAGAATTCATGGTGAAATCACGGCGCTTAAGGTCCTCAAGAATGCCCGAAACAAAACGAATTTGATCTGGGCGACGGCCGTCGCTGTATTTGCCATCCAGGCGATACGTTGTCACTTCAAAACGCTCGCCGCGCACAAAGACTGTGACAGTGCCATGCTTGATCCCGGTGGGAATCACACGACGAAACAGAGCAATCACTTCCTCCGGCCTTGCATCGGTGGCAATATCAAAATCAGAAGAATCAAGGTCACCACATAAAAAATTACGCACGGCTCCGCCAACCAAATAGCACTCATATCCAGCCTGTGTCAATGTTGAGTACACCTTATTCAGTCCATATGTTGCTTCTTTAAACATTAGCGTAACCTCGATTTATCTCTCTCGGCATATCATCTTAGACTCTTGACTTACTTTCAAAAATAGAATAGAAACGATAGAAGAAAAGAAATCTATGTCTTCCGCAATCGTTCTTTCTATTTTATTTTTAGCCTCTTTGCTGCTTTTCATATTTCTTTATCTTTCCTTAAAGAACACAGAACTTTTTTCCAAAGCTATCATTCTGGGGCTGGCGGCATTTTTTCTTTCTTCTTTACTGCATTACATTCTGCCCTCTTTGCTTTTTCAAATATTTCCCTGGATGGCTATGCCTCTTACACAGGCCTTTTTATTAACAGCATGTATCGAAGATGGCATTCGCTATCAATGTCTGCGATTTATACGACAGGAAAACACCCTTAAAACAGCCTCGGCTCTGATGGTGGTGGCTTTGGTATTTGCCACGCTGGAAAGCCATTACTACTGGAATGTACAAAGCGGCTTTATCTTTGTCTTTGTGCGTCTGTTGGGCGCGTTGCCTTTGCATTTGGGCTGCGCATTCATTATGGCCAGCATTCCCCGCGCGGGGCTGTGGATGTCGATCACCTTTCACGGGCTGTATAATTATTTCCTTGCGATTTCTGCCCCTTTAATTATGAGCGCGGCTACTTTAGTCCTCATGCTGCTGATCGCTGTGATTCGTTTTAAACAGCTGAAAACCGAAGAGACTCCGCCACAAATAAAATATTTTTAAATATTAATCAGCACCACGCGTGCCTGACTGGCCTTCATATCATGAAACACAATTCTTGTTGTGCTCACCAGTTCATCACTGGTGAAACGTAGGCACTGATCCTCAAATGTCCAGATAATCTGCTGATAAAAGCTGTCTCCGCGAATCCATTCGGAGAGATCAATTTCCATGGCTTCTTGATCTTCCCACACAGCCAGCAAAATAGCAATTCTGTGCTTGCTGCCCCACACCCAGACTGTATAATGACTGCGTTCATAGCAATTATGCTTACGATCAAACACAGGCAAAGACGAATGCGTTTCGATGAGTGTCTGGGCAAAATATTCCTGCTGATGACATGTCAACAGGCAAGGATAAATAGAAGTATACATGCCCAAAAAACAAATCAGCGGTAAAATGCTCTCAGGAACATCTTTAATCTTTATCTTACTCAAGGGCAGATTATCTGCAGAAAGCTGCAGCAGATAAGGGGGCATTTGATGAAATGGCATTGAAGGCCCGCCCAAAACAGCAAAAGAAGGCGTAATGCGGCTTTGTGTTTCCAGTTTTTGCCACAATTCTATTGGCAAATCCGGCACAGAAGAAAAATCATAATAGACAAAATCAAAACCATAGGTGCGCGCATAATGTTCGCAGATTCGCGTGAGATATTCCGCTGCATCGGGATGTTCAAAATTAAAGAAACGGCTTTCGTCTATTTCGTCTTCCTGAAAAATTTCACTTTTGCGCTGACAGGCAATGGCCTTTGATGAAACAAAAGGATAGAGAATAAACCCTATGGCAATTTTCAGGCGACGCAAGGCCTCGAACACCAAAGGAAGAAAATCTTCCAAAGAAATATTATGCGCTTCCAATTCGCGCGAATGCAACATTTCATCCAAGCTGATATGGCTGGTGACCAGGCGACTGTCTCCAGCAGCACACAAACAAAAAGGCTCGATCGCCACGGCCTGATGGCTGAACAAAGGCGCCAGCTTCAACAAACCCAGCCAGCCGGATATTTTACGCAGGTCTATCTGATACACATGCATGGCAGAAAACCAATTTGGGCTTTGCTTTCGGCTGTACACACGCCCGGGTGTGGTGAACAAAGCCAGACGATAATAAAAATCGAAAATTACAGACAATTCCAATTCCAAGATTTCCTCTTGGCTCAGCGCCCAAGCATTGCCCTTGATAAATTGCTGATACAGCAAACAGGCCTTTTCCCTTTGCTCATCCGAAGGGGGAAATAGACCGGCTAATTTTCTCCAATGCTTTGCGTCTTTTTCACTCATTTGCTGCTATGTCATTGCCTTTGTTAAATTTTCTAATAATTCTATCACAGCTTTAGAAGCTTTATTTTTTGGGAAAAAACCACGCATGCTCTCTCGCGCAGTTGTTAATATTTCCACACCCTGCTGCGCAGACTGATGCAAAACCCCACACTGATCTAAAATCTGCAGTATCTGCTGTATCATACTCTGCTGTGCATCACCTGTCAATTCTTTCATATCGGACAGCATAGATGTTAATTGTTGCTTAACCCCTTTATTCATGCCAGCGGCCAGGATGATGGGCAGACTTTTCTTGCCCTCTATTAAATCATCGGCTATCATCTTGCCTTTCATTCCTGTGGTCAGGTTTTTCACATCATCAAGAATCTGAAAGCCCACACCCACATCTTGCCAAGCCTTGGCCAGCACTTCTCGTTCATCTTTATCCAGATTGGCCAGAATACAGGCCATTTCGCCGGCCAAATAGCTCAACGCCCCTGTTTTCATACGGCACATGGTTAAATACTGTTCAACAGAAGGATACACATTTTGCTGCTGATGCCAGGCAATATCCAGGCCCTGGCCAATATGCAAACAGCGCAAAGAACGCGCCCACGCGCAGAACAAAGCCATTTGCTGCTCTATGGGTCCAGGCCATTTCTCCAGCACAACAGAACCCAGAAAATAGGCATGATTCGCAATATTAATGCTGCTGCCCTCGCCATAAATAATATGCGCTGCCGGCTGCCCTCGGCGCAGGGGTGAAGCATCTTCTATATCATCCACAATCAGGCTGCCATCATGCACCAATTCAATTAAGCAAGCCAAATCTAGAGAATCATCCAGCTGAACATTCAATGCTGCCGCAGAGAGCGTGAGCGCCAGGGGACGCCACCGCTTGCCCCCCAAAGACAACAAATGATGCAAAGGCTGGGCAGCATAGGTCAAATTATCTGTATCATAATCGCCGTTTTGACCGCTCTGGGCCAGACAGAAATCATTGCCAAGCTGAGAAGGAAATATCTGCTCAAGCTTAGTGTGAATCTGAGCAAGATGTTCTTGGATAATGGGGCTGCGTGTCATTTAATAGGGATATGTGCTGCGCACACGCAGAAGGAATGGCAATGCGTCTACAAAACAATCTACCAATTCAGGACTGAATTTCTTTCCGCTAAGGGCTTTAATTTCTTCCACGGCCTGATCCACAGCCCAGGATTCTTTATATACACGACGGGAAACCAAGGCATCAAAGACATCGGCAATGCTGACAATCTGGGCAAAAACCGAGATCTCATCGCCTTTCTTGCCATGCGGATAGCCTGTGCCATCCCAGCTTTCATGATGTTCAAGCACAACACGATACACCATCTTGTCAAAATCTGTCATCTGATCTTCAAAAATTTTTGCGCCGTCAATGGTATGATTTTTAATTGTCTCAAATTCACGCGCTGTCAGCGGCCCGGGCTTCTTCAAGATAGAATCTGAAATAGATACCTTGCCAATATCGTGCAGCATCGCGGCAAAATGCAAGAAAATCTTTGTCTCATCAATCTGCTCACGCGGAATCCAGTTTTTCATGGCATAATTTTCATAAATCTCGATGGCATAACCACCCACGCGGCTGATATGCGCGCCAGTCTCTTCCGGATCACGCAGCTGCACCACACCTGTCAGACGCAAGAGCACCCAGCGCAGATTTTGAATACGCTGTAAAACGATAGAAATGACTGCTGTGATAATTTCCAATGCCTGCAAATCATCATCTGAGAAAGGAATAATTTCATGATTTTCATCCTGAGCATTGAACAGCTGGACAATACCCAAAAGATCGCCGCTATTGCCGCTGACTTTTAGAGGCAGACCCAAAACCGACACTGTGACAAAACCTGTTTTCTCATCTGCGGATGAATTAAACTTATAAGGCGCCTCGGCAGGAATCTGACGCACATCGGGCACATTAAGTGTCTTTTTTGTATAAGCCACATAGCCAGAGAGCGAAGATTCGTTGATAGGCACGCGCAGTGTTTTCAGTCTGTCGCTGGTGGTCAGGGCTTCGTTTTGTGTATAGACAATGGCTAAATCATTGCCTTCGCGCAGATAAATACTGCCCGCGGTGGAATTAGTAAAGCCTCTAAGTTTTAACAGAGCATATTCATAAAGGAGATCAAGGTCTTGAATGGTACTGATACCATCGATGATGTTCGCAATATCTTTTAAGGCATCTCGAGCCATCAACCTCTCCTTTCGGGACATAAGTATATTGTACTTTACACAACAATGTCTATATTATAACGGACCAAATGAGCACAAAAATAACTGTCATGGTGCTAAAAACACCAATGGCTGCTCCTGCTGCGGCCACATCCACATCGCTATAGTCTTCTGCTTTGGCAGCCCCAATGACATGTGAAGCCACGCCCAGGGAAAATCCTCTTGCGATGGGATCGGTAATATGCAATATCTTATACACCAGCGGCCCAAATACATAACCCACCAGGCCTGTCACCACAGCCGAAATTGCTGCCAGTTCTTTTGTTCCGCCCACCAAAGCAGACAATTCCACAGCTACAGGTGTTGTCACAGATTTCACCAGCATAGATTTTCCAAGCACATCTGAAAGGCCAAGCCATTTTGTTAAAATAAAAACACTGAAAAAAGACACAAAAAGCCCAGCCACGCTGCCAGAGAGCATGGAAATGCCATGACGGAAAATAATTTGTCTCCAGCGATACAGCGGCAAAGCAAAAGAAATGGTTAAAAACGGCACAATCAAGCTTTGTGGCTGGCAAGATGCCACAAAGGATTCAAATTTAATCACCCCTAATTCAATCAGCAACATAAAAAACAAGCCATTGAGCAAAAGAGGATGCAAATAGGGGGCCTTATTAAAACGCTGGTAAATTGTATTAATGCCTAGATACACCAAAATATTGAGAAAAAATAGAAAAACAGCATCATTAAGTATATTTGTTAATAAATTCATTTTCTCGCCTCCTCTTTATGGGACTTTTGCATTTTTTGCACAAGCTGAGTGACAACGGCTGTTGTAATCATGGTGATCAGCGTGCAGAAAAATACGACAAAAAGCCATTTGCCAAATATGGATAAAGGCAACAAATCTTGTTTATATGCGATACCATTCACAAAAAAAGGAGCCAGCAAAAAACCGGCAATAGTGAGCAAAAACTGCCCCATCAAGTTCACGTCTTCGGTTTTTATCCATTTAAAACACAAGGCGAAAAACATAAGAAAAAAACCCCCAATACTGGCCGGCAGAGGTGTGAAGAGAGAAAGGATTTTCCCCAAAAACAAAAAAAACGTAAAATAGCCTAATTGTTTGAGTATCAGCATTTAATTCCTCCTTTCACCAGAATCTGGTGAGGGTAATTTTTCGAGAGTAAAAGCTTTATATGTGAAATTTTTCCCCAGGAAAATATTATCTTGCTTCTCAAGGCCAATGAACCAGTCTACATACACCTCATTAGAGCTTAATCCATCACAAATCTTGTAAAAATTGGCAAAATGGCGGCGTATCTGATCCAGAGCAAATTTTTCATTAGACCCATTATGCAGCAGCATGGGCCAGTCTGACGACAAGGCCAGCAAAACCTCTCGGGCGGCCTGATCTAAAATTCTCTTGCGAAGACCGGCCCTTTCGTCAAATCTCTGCGCCAATTCCGTCATACGCTCTACCAAGACATAAAAATGTCTGACCAGCCAGTCATTTTTATCACTGAGCCATACCTGGGCATAATTGTCCTCTCCCCAGCTGGCAAAAGAAGGCGCAATCTCTGTGCGTGTTTTAATTATACCCAAAGAAGAAGATGGCACACAGGCAGTCATATTTTTAAAATTATGCAGGCTGCGAAAAGCCTGATCCCAGAAAGTGACACCTTCAAACCACCAATGCCCAAAAAATTCAACATCCAGGGCACATGTCATCACCGGTGTGACATTATTAGTCACACTAAGCTCTTTGGCCACATTCACCAGATTTTCCACAAAATCCTGGGCATGCTCGCGCGCCTGTTCATGCGCACGCTGGGGCCGGTAAATATCCTTTTGCTGCGTCTTGCCCGTCGAGGCAAGATATTTCAAGCCAGTGGGCACTCTCTCACCATGATGCAAGGCATAGTCGCCAATATCTTCCAATGGAAGCTCAAAGGCAATATCACGATAAAAGTCACGATAGACCGGATGCGTGGAATAGCCCATTTGCTGATCCAGCACTCTTTCCAGCAACAGACGAGACACCGGAAAAAATTCAAAACCTTCTTTATTTTGGAAAATCTTATATGAATTGGGATCAGCCATTCCCTGCTCGCCAGAGAGAGCCGAAGTGGATAAAAATGTGTATTGCAGGCCTTCTTCCTGCAAATAATATTCTAAATCAGGAAAATAGCCGCAGAAAGGCAGCCAAAAACCCTTGGGGTTATATCCGGCTAATTTATCACGAAAATTGGCCAGACCGCAGGAAATCTGCGTGCGCACCACCTGGGGACAAGATCGATATAAAGGCAGAAATACCCCCGTGGCCGCCGTGGGAATTAATTCCAGGCCCTCGCCCCCCTGAGCCAGGGAAGACCAGGCCTGTAAAAGACTGCCATCAAAACGATTAAAAGTCTGAAGCGACTTTTGAAAACGCTCTTCATAAAAACAAACAATCGGGTAATACTCTTCTTGATCGCCACAACGCTTTTTTTCTTTTTCCACCAGGGAAAGCTGACGCTGTACATATTTGAGAAAACGCTTTTTCAGCAGTTCATCATCAGCCATGCTGACCAAAGTGGGCGAGACCACCCATGAACAATGATAGGGAATATTATCTTTCTTCAGGCCATCCAGCATATCCACCATAGGCAGATAACTCTCCAGCATCGCTTCAAAAAACCAGCGTTCCTCTAAAAAATCTTCATATTGAGGAAAACGAACAAAAGGCAAATGGGCATTAAACACAAATTGAATACGGGCGTTGCCGCCTGTCATATTAGACATCGTTACCCTCATTTGAAGATGTCAGCAACATCTCAGAAAGAGCCACTTGATGCTCTTTTCCCCCTGATTCTACACGAAGGCTCAGTTGATGCCACATTTTTCCCTCTGTATGGAGAAGTTGTATATATTGCCGTCCATATTCGGCAGGTAATGAATTATCTTGGAAATCTTCTAAATGAAAACCTTGCTCACTGCGTGTAAAACATGAAATACGCAGAAATAAACCATTATAATTTCCCATTTCGCGGAAATGTCTCATTTGATTGGGGGCAATCTCCCAGTCAATAAAAGCCCAGGTCAAATCTCTTTGCAGAAAAATCAGCCTAGTATTTCCATATCTCTTTAAAAAAACAAAGTCTCTTCCCCCGTCGTCACATGCTTCGTACAGGTAAGAGACTTCTTCCGTAAACTCATAGCGTTTCGTACTGGTGTGTACAGACTGGCTTTCATTGCTCAGCAAACCCAGATCTTCTATCAGTTCCTCAATCAGCATTTCACGATCGAATTCTGATCCCTCTTCATAAATACCGTGAGAATAGGCAATACTGCGCAATTCTGCGTCGCTGACAGAAAGCAATCTTTCGCGGGTCATCCCGTCTCCTTATAACACATAACAGTACATTGCTGTACACGCTGATTTTAGCATCTTTACCTAAAAAATTCAACCTCTTCTATTTTTAATATTCGTCTTTCCCCCTGCCCAAGCTTACCTAAAAAAATATTGCCGATGCGTAATCGCTTCAAAGTTTTCACTTTCAGTCCAAAATGGCCGAAAAGTCGCCTAATTTCTCTGTTTTTTCCTTCTTTAAGAGTGATTTTGACACATTTATTGTTTTTGACAATTTCATAACGTTCAATCTTCAACTGCTCGTTTTGATCAAAAATTCCTTCCTTCATAGCCTCCAGGATGCTTTTTGAAAAAGACTGATTTACATGCACTTCATATTCTTTCTCAATTTCATATTTTGGGTGGCTCAGGCGCTGGGCCCAAGTGCCGTCATTTGTGAATAAAATCAGCCCGCAGGAATCATAGTCCAGGCGGCCCACATGATAGATTCTTTGTGTTTTAGATTCAGGGATCAAGTCCACAGCCAATCTGCGCCCATGCGGATCGGCCATGCTGCATAAATAGCCCTCGGGTTTGTTCAGGGCAATATACAATGGCTGCGCAGCCATGCGAATTTTTTGTCCGTCAATGAAAATCTGTGCATCAGGAGAGATTCTTTCCCCGCTTTCACGGATCACGACATCATCGGCCGTCACATGATGTGTGCACAAAAAATCTTGTACTTTTCGGCGCGCGCAATATCCCCGCTGGCTCAGCAAACTGTCAATGCGAACTGTTCTGTCATTCAAGTAATGTGCTCACCATGCTGCAGGTTGAAAATTCATCTCCCAAGGGACATACGGAAAGATTTTGCAGGCAATGCTTGTCAGCCACCACGGCAATTGTGCTGCCGCTGCCCGAAAGTTCAATATAGTCAACAGGAAATTGCTTCAGGAATTCTTTGCCTTTTTCTATAAAGGGGTATTCTTTGGTCAATTTTTGGGAAAAACTATTAAAGAATTTCCATTCTCGAGGATGTTTTTCCCATATTTCTTTCACATTATTCTCATCCAAGCCATACAGGCGCCCGCGCCCATATGAATCTAGATAGTCATAGGCTTCTTTTGTATTCACACCCATATGGGGAAAACACAAGAGAATATCCAAAGGCCGCGGCGCAAGGGGCACAATTTTCTCGCCAATGCCCTCTATCCAGGCGGCTGTACACGGATGCACAAAAAGCGGCACATCAGCCCCCACGGCCGCACTCTCGCGAATGAGCACATACCAGGGCACAGCTTCATCAAAATGCTGATTTAAAAAGCGCAGCAGCACGCCTGCATCACTGCTTCCCCCGCCCAGACCTGCCTGCATAGGGATATTTTTTATCAGCTTAATCTTAATACCAAATTCTTTGCCGCTGAGTTTTTTATAAAAATTAACGGCTTTATATAAAAGATCGACATCCTGAGAAAAGAAAAGATCATCAGGGCTGTTTAATTCATAACCCTCATTCATTAATTCCACAAACAAGCGATCAAAAAGGTTTACTTTTACACATAAAGAACGCAAAGCATGATAGCCATCAGCGCGTTTTTCACCAATTTCCAAATGAAGATTCACTTTTGCCGGTACAGAAAGTTCAACTGTCAATTACCCCCCCCCCGCCGCCAATATCAAATTTTGTCTTTATTAGATTTTAGTTAGAAATTAATAGCTTTTAAACTGTTTAATAAATCTTAAATCTGCGCCATGCATCTGGCGTATATCGCTGATGCCATAGCGCATCATGGCCAGGCGATCCCACCCAATGCCAAAAGCAAAACCAGACCATTCTGTGCTATCAATTCCACCCTCCTTTAAAACCTTTGGATGCACCAGGCCACAGCCACAGAATTCCACCCAACCTAAATCTTTGCACACAGTGCAGCCCTCGCCATGGCAAATCTGACATTGAATATCCAATTCAAAACCCGGCTCGACAAAGGGAAAATAGCCGGTGCGCAGACGCACAGTGACATCACTGCGCAGCGTTTTTGAGATCAGACTTTCTAAAAAATGCATCATATGCCCCACGCTGATGTCCTTATCCACCACCATAGCCTCTATCTGATGAAAAGCCATCTCATGACTGGCATCAATATTTTCATTGCGAAATACCTTGCCCAAAGAGACAAATTTAAACGGCGGCTTATATTGCTCCATCCCGCGAATCTGCACCGGAGATGTCTGTGTGCGCAGACAATGCACGCCGTCTTTGAACCAAAATGTATCCTGTGTATCGCGCGCAGGGTGCTCTGGCGGAATATTTAAAGCAGAAAAATTATGATAGTCGTCTTCAATATATGTGCCGTCAAGAATATCAAAGCCCATGGAAAAAAATAAATCTTCCACATCACGCTCAATTCTTGTCAGGGGGTGATATGCGGCCTCATTCAGGCCCAAATCACGCATAGAGGCACGATAAGTGACATCAATGCGATCTTCTTTCAGCAAAGTATCTACTTTCAGGCGTTCAATCTCATCCAGGCGCTGATCCAGGGCTTCTGTGATACGCTGCTTGAGTCCATTGGCCTCCTGGCCCAGGCGGGCGCGATCTTCAGGATCAAGATTCTTTAAGTCTTTGAGAATTTTGTTTAATGTTCCCTCTTTGCCCAGATAAGATGCTTTCAAATTAAAAACATCTGCCTCTGTGGCGCACGATGCTAAAGCCTGGCTGAATTCATTCCAACTGCTGAGAATTTCACTCATAAGTACACTATACAGAAATCTCTTATTGCTTGACAATACCCAAACTTTTTATAAAATTACCTAACAATGCTTCAATTTGCATACAGACAAAAAATATCCGCACTGACTATACTCCTGCTGTCAATATACACATTTTCCGTCTTCTCCCAGGAAGTTCCTGAAGATGATTTTGCGGCCCTGACGCCACAGCAAAGAATTCTTGCCTATAACGACGCAGCCGATCGCCTGGAGGTATATGGCGGAGGTATCAACCTGATCTATTATTACACAACACAGGCCCTCTCTCTTTTGGAAAAATATCCCAACAAAGAACAAGCAGCCCGCGTCTATTATCATCTTGCGCGTGTCAGCCTGCGCCTGGGTCGCCTAGAGACTGCTCTTTCAGATGCCCGCAACGCAGAGAATTTAGCCACAACTAAAAATTCTCAATATCAAATTCTCTCTTTGCTGGCGAAAATCTATGAAGAACTTAAAGACTACTCTCAAGCTTTGGAAACATATAAAAAGCTCTCAAAATTTAAACAGACTGACCGTATTAATCTTTTGCTCAGCGAAGTACATATCTTTATAGAGATGAATCGTCACTCTTATGCCATTCCCAAGGCAGAAGAAGCTCTGAACTTGAGCCGGAAAGCCTCCCGCCCGCAGGAAGTCTTGGCTTTAATCTCTTTGGGCAATGCCATTTGGAAAAATAATTCTCAGCAGGCTATTTTGTTGTTCCGACAGGCAGTATCGCGCGCTGAAGTCTACCAAATTCCTTTCTATTTATCTCGCTCCTATTTTACCCTGGCACAGGCTTTTCATAAACTGGGCAACTATGCAGATTCCATATTTTATGGGCAAAAAGCCTTGCTTTTAAATAGAAATGAAGAAACCAATGCTTTAGACTCTGAAATTTACGCTTTGCTTTATGAAGATTTCCTGGCCATGAATCAGAACACACAGGCCATCAATATGCTGAAGCTGCAATATGAAAATGATTTGACCCTGATAGAAGAAAAACAAAAACTCAATGAAACATTCTTTGATGCATCAATACAGGTCCAAAGACTGGAAAATCAGATTAGCACTTTGGAAAATCAAAAAAAGAAAATGCTTATTTTCTTAAGCATTCTTTTCCTGCTTATTCTGGTCTTATTAATTTTTACTGCACTCATTATCAATCAGCTAGCCCATCGAGACGCACAGCTTGCGGCATCTTTAGTGGCTTATAACTCACTAAAAAACCGTAGAGATCACCTACAGAAAGAACATCTGCAGCAGCAAAGCCGGTTGCTTTATCAAAACCCATCCGAGAGCCGCGGTGTGCTCTCAATATTGATTGAAAATTATAAAGATCTGCGCAGAATTTTTGGAGACATGGCCCTGGAATATTGCAGCAACTATATCAGCGATATTATTTCTAAAATGCTTGCTATTCCGTCAGTGACAATACCACTGACAACGAATGCACATATAGTCTGTATCATCTGGCCCGCAAAGAATTATGCCTCTTTCTGTGAAAATTTGAAAAAAGTGGAAAATACAGACTTTTCAATGAATATTCGCTGGCAGAAATCAGAAATTCACATAAAAGTCAAAATTTCAGCATATTATCAAACAGGTGTAAAAGAATTAGAAAAGATTCCGTATATGGGAAATCCCTAGAAAAAAGGTAAAAAGGTACTGGGTTTAACCCAACACCTTTCTTACAACAGCAATAAGCTTATCTGCAGAAAATGGCTTGACAATCCAGCCTGTGGCGCCAGCCTCACGACCTTCCTGCATCTTAGACTGCTGGCTCTCAGTGGTCAAAACGATAATAGGGATAAAACGGCATTCGGGAATAGTGCGTGCCTGGCGAATAAATCCAATTCCATCCAGATTTGGCATATTCACATCTGTGATGATAAGGTCAAAAGAATTAGAAGAAACTGCTGCAACACCAAGCATACCGTCTTCTGCCTCTTGAACTTCAAATCCCTCTTGCTCTAAAACATACGAAATACTCTTTCTGATTGAAGCAGAATCATCAACTACCAGTATTTTTTTACTCACCAGAACCCTCCAAGTACCAAACCTGTGCTCTTATATTACCATAACTAACGGGTAACACGCAATACCTCTTCTGCAATCTTCTTTAACGGAAGCACTTTATCTATAGCTTTCAATTTAATTGCTTCATTGGGCATACCAAATACGACGCAAGAAGCTTCATCCTGGGCAATATTATAAGCCCCAGCATGCTTCATTTCCGACATACCGCGTGCTCCATCATCACCCATGCCTGTCATAATCACACCCACGGCATTCTTGCCTGCATAACGCGCAGCAGAACGGAATAAAACATCTACACTGGGTCTGTGCCGTGTGACCAATGGGCCGTCTTTAATCTGCACGCTGTAATAGGCGCCATTGCGCTGCAGCAAAGTGTGCTTATTTCCTGGGGCAATCAATATCTGCCCGCGGGTGACAGGATCTCCGTCTTTAGCCTCGCGCACATTCATGCGACACACACTGTCCAGTCTTGCGGCAAAACTGGCTGTAAAAAACTCGGGCATATGCAACACAGCCACAATGCCTGGGCCATCAGCCGGAAACATCTCAAAAACCTCTCTCAAGGCCTCTGTGCCGCCGGTGGAAGCCCCAATGACTACAACCTTTTCTGTTGTTTCAATCTCGGTTGGATTGCTCTCATCATTAGTCAGCACAGCATCAGCACTGACCGAAGGAATACCCTGAAAAGGCATTTTAGGTGTATAGGTTTTCACCTTGGTTGCATGTGCAGCTTTCACAATATCACATAACATAACTTTAGATTCTTCCAAAAAGGTCTTAGTACCAATTTTTGGCTTCAAAACTAAATCCACCGCACCATAATCCAAAGCCTTGAGTGCATTGTCACTGCCAGACTCCACCTTGCTTGAACATACAATAACAGGTGTCGGGCGGCTAACCATCAGCTTTCTTAAAAAAGTTAAGCCATCCATACGAGGCATCTCAACATCTAATGTAATGACATCTGGCGTAATAGTCTCCATCTTTTTTGCAGCAAACACAGGATCTGAAGCTGTAGCAACCACTTCAATTTCTGGATCACTGCCTAAAATATGTGATAAAGTTTCTCGAACAACTGCAGAGTCATCAATAATCATTACCTTTATCTTATCTTCTTTCATTCCATTCCTCATTATTGTCTCTTAAATACGCCTGTAAACTGAAAAAGCCGCCTGCCCCTCTAAGGGTAAATCCATTCCAACAATCGATTCTGATTGACTAAGGAATAAATAACGTCCCTTCAATAAGTGACTGCACAAACGTGAAAGCACTTCTTGTCTCGTCTGCTTTGAATAATAGATAATCACGTTACGGCAGAATATTATATCAAAATTTTTCTCAATATCATATCGCTTATTCATAAAATTTAAATATTTAAATTTCACCCTGCGGCGCACTTCGGGTTTTATGCGCACAAATTCATTTCCTGCGGCATCTCGCCCACGCAAAAGATAATTTCTTTTCAGCTTAATGCTTACATCAGCTACTTCTTTCATTGGATACACGGCATAGGCCCCCACCGAAAGCACATGTGTGGAAATATCAGTGGCAATGATCTCATAACTGAAATTAATATTATTCTTGCGCATATACTCTTCCATGGTCATGGCAATGCTGTAAGGTTCTTCCCCCGTCGAACACCCAGCTGACCATATGCGAATCACACGCTTTTGCTGTAAAATCTCAGGCAGCACCTGATTAGACAAAATTTCAAACTGTTCCATTTCTCTAAAGAAAAATGTCATGTTTGTTGTCATAGCGTCCATGATATGGACCAGCTCATCCTGCTTGCCGCGATTTGAGCTGAAAGCAAATTTTATATAGGCATCATAATTATCAAAGCCCAAATTAGTCAGGCGACTTTGCAGCCTAGATTCCATCAGGGCAATTTTTTCCCTGGGCATTTGAATTCCCGAGGCTTTTTCCACAAATTCTGCAATGACTTTAAACTGCTTCAGAGTCATTGGCTTCACCTTGCGCACAGGCTTCTTGGCAGCCTTCGTCCCTTTCACAGACTTCATATTGCGATTATCTGCCATCAGACTCCTCATTACTCATCAGATGTGCATTTCTCTTGTCAAAAAGCTCAGAGAGCTTTAAAACATCTAAAATCAAAGCCACACCGCCATTACCCAGAATGGTGGCACCAGAGACCCCTTGGGCATGGCGATAAATTTTACCTAAAGATTTAATCAATGTCTGCAAATTGCCCACCACATGATCCACCACAAAGCCAATATAGCTGTCGCGGTCACTGATGACAATCATCTGTTCTTTCTCAGGGCGATTACCTTTAATAGCAAAATATTGTCGCAGATTCACATAAGGCACCAAATCACCTCTCCAGTTGAAAAAGCCTGTCTCACTTTCTGTATCTGTCAGCTTATACATCAAACACTCTTCCACAGCAGAAAGAGGGAAAATATAATTTGCATCGCCCAGCTTTGTCATCAGGCCTTCAATAATGGCTAAAGTGAGAGGAATTTTTAAGACCATGCGCGTGCCCACATCCTGTGTGCTGTCTATAGTGATGGAGCCACCCAGGGAGACAATCTCTCTGCGCACCACATCCATACCCACACCACGTCCAGATATATCGGTGATTTGTGATGCCGTGGAAAGACCAGGAGAGAAAATCAGGCCAAAAATATCCTGATCACTCAGCTCTGTAGCCTCTGCCTGGGTAATCAATTCTTTGCTGATCGCCTTATCCAAAACCTTCTGTCGATCAATACCCTTTCCGTCATCCACAATGCTGATATAAACAAAGGCACCCGAATGGCTGGCAGAGAGCACAACAGTACCCTTGCGCGGCTTGCCTTTGGCCACGCGTTCATCAGGGCTTTCAATGCCATGGTCTAAAGAATTGCGAATAATATGCATCAGGGGGTCTGTCAGGCGCTCCAGAACTGTCTTATCCAGTTCAGCCTCTCCTCCCTCGGTCACGAGCTCAATATCCTTGTTCAAGGCGCTTGATGTATCACGCACCAGGCGCTGGAAGCGGCTGAATGTAGAGCCTATAGGCAGCATGCGCATGCCCATTGTTACATCACGCATTTTCAAAATCAAATGTTCCGACTGTTCAGTCAATGTTGTCAAATTACTGCTCTGCAACTCCTGTCCAAGCTGGCGCAAATGCGCATTGAATGTCACCAGCTCGCCCACAAGGTCGACCATTATATCTAATTTATCACTGGAAATACGCAAAGTCTGTGACATTCCCTGTCCAACAGCGACACCTTTCTTTGTCACCGGGGCTGCCGGGGTGGCTGATGCAGGGGCTTTTGCTGTCGCAGCAACAGGAGCAGTCGCTTGGGGTGCATCGGTGCCAGCCGACGATATTGCCGCAGGAGCCTTAGTCTCGTCACTACCAATCACTACATTTGCTTTAGGTGCCGCTGCCGGGACTGCCCCCGAAGAAGTATTGCCGTCAGCTCTTTCAATTTTTACAACACTGTCAGTACCTAAAAAGATAAAAACATCCTCAATATCCATCAGCGGATTTTCAGTTGTCAGCTCAACATTCCACTCTAAATAGCTTTTCTGCAAAGAAAAATCTTTTAAAGAAGGCAACCCATTAAGATTAACCCGCACATGGGCGCTGCCCAAAGAGACTAATTCATCCACCAAGAGCAGGGGATTTGTTCCATTCAGCAATACATCCTCAGCCGGTTTGAAAATGACATTATAAGTACGCGGCACGCTCTCGGTATTTTCCTCTTCTTCTTCCTGAACATCCAATTGAAGGGGGATTTTTTCTCCGCTTTGTGCTGCGCCGCCGGCTTCGCCGGTGGTGACATAATGTTTAAAATTAGCCAGCAGGGCATCGCCTTCGGCCTTTTGCTCTGATGAAGGCGTATCAACAGACAGCAGCATCAGGATATGGTCTCTTGCCTGAAGTGTCATTGTAATCATTTCAGGGATCACTTTCACACGTCCGTCACGTACATATTCCATGGAATTTTCCAGGTCATGCGTGAAATGAGAGACAGCCTCAAAGCCAAACATCGCACTTGCACCTTTAATGGTGTGGACAATACGGAAGATTGCCGCAACAATTTCACGATCATCAGGGTTCTTTTCCAGCTCTAACAGACGAACTTCCAATTGTTCAAGAAGATCATTGGCCTCTTCTAAAAAGGTTTCCTTAAAATTTTCCACTGCTGCCCCCCGCCTAACTTATCAGAGATAATAAATCGGCCTTAAATTTTTTGCCGTCTTTCACATCCGGCGAAATAAAGCCGCCCATCGTAAATTTCTGTAGTACCTCACGGGATACCGTATTTTCAAAAGATACATCTTTGCCCATAGCAGCGGCATCTTTCAAGAGAACCAAAAGTAATTGTACACCAGCTGTATCGATCTTTTCAACCTGAGAAAGATCAATCAGTAGATCCTCTTTCTTCTCCAGCAGAGTTTCTCTAAAATCCTGAAGAAGATCTTCTATAGCATCTGCGGTGAACTTTGCCTGTAAAATTATTTTCTTAGCCATGGGTGCCCCTTTTACTTTTCGTGGTTATTTCCCTAATAAATACGACTAGTATCTTGATTATCATTAATATTATGCCGTATAATATCAGTAATAGTACAAAGGAGTCTAGTATGATTGCACAATTAGAGCAAGAGCAAGATGATGTATACGTGGGCGACATCCGCTGCTTAACCTTTCGTTTGGGTAATGAAATGTGCGCTATTCGCATTGATAATGTGCGTGAAGTACTGGAAATAGACGGCGTCACAAATATCCCTCGTACTCCCGATCATCTCTGCGGGGTTTTCAATCTACGCGGTGCGGTGGTTCCCGTGATTGATGTACGCCACCTTTTCAACCCCGATCACGTTGTTAAAGAACATATTAATGACACTGTCATTGTTTTTGATATTCACGACCCAGGCGGCACCATCATTGTGGGTCTTCTGGCAGATGAAGTTTACGAAGTAATTGAAATCTCTCCGCAAGACTTAGAAGTGAACACACATGAGAGCCATGGTAAATTTATTAAATTCATTATCAAGCGTAATGACAACTTTACCCTGGTGCTGGATATTCATCCTTTGCTGACAGCTATTGATGAAAACTTATTAACCAATAACCCCAGCGAATAGACTAGACTTTAAAACTAGAACATCACAATATCGCCAGTCATAATACCTTCATCAATTGTGAATCCGGCAATCTCTGCGCCAATTTTCTTATGTGATACAATAGTAAATTTATCGCAAATACGCTGAAATTCAGCCTGCTTCTCGTCCCAGTCATCTTTGATGCCACTGTTGCGCAGAATCTGCTGTTTTTCCTGCAATATCATTAAAGCCTTGTAAATCTTAGATTTTAATTTGCTGATCCATTGACAATAATGCTCTAAAATTGTTGCATCATCATGCACCACTTTCACCTTTGGCTCAAATGTAGCAGTAAATTCTTTATCCCCTTCTGTCAGGATACGCAGAAGATTTTCAGAAAGCATGAAAATATCCACCATACCCTCGCTGACAGATTGTCTGGCATCTTGATATAAAGTGTATTCACTGGTGATCTGATCAGAGATTTTTAAAATAAAGCCCTGCAGCTGGACCAATGCCGGCGATGTAATGCCTCTTTCGCGTATTTGCATGAAAAGTTTGTAATAACTGTTTAAAATCTTCGTTTTACTGGCTAAATATTGCAGATAGCTGCGATCTAGGGGTGCCATTTCGTTTAAAAGCTGCTGTGTTTGTTCAGAGATTATGCCTTCTTTCTTTTCCTGGCTCATATCACTGTCCAGTTTTTTATGATGGCCGTCGATACGCATAAAAAAACGCTCAACAATGAAAATCTGCTGGATAAAAACAACATTTGCATCCTGCAAAACACGCTCGACATCTTCCAAAATGCCAAATCCTAAACGCAGAAGATTCACCGAAAATGTAGAGCCCTCCAGACCACCCTCTTCAACATAATCACGAAAATCTTGAATGGAATCGATCACATGATCAATAGACTGCGTGATTAAATCCTGGAATTGAACTTCCTGTATGGCGTACATAACAGATTCACTGGTGCTGCTGGCCAGCTTGCATGCCGCATTGGCATATTCTTCCATATACATCACCATAGAATTAATCTGCTCTCTATACTCACGCAGAAATTCTGAGGAACGCACATCTGATTCTTCTAAATAGGTAGATAATTTGACAAATTCTTTGTTAATCTGCTCAAAGAAATTTTCCAATTTCCCTGTCAAAAAAGCAGGATCGGCCTTGAATAAATCCATAAGCAAAAGGTAATTTTTTTCATGGCTGTGCATCATCTGCACGGCATCTTCTCGTGCTGCATCAGTCAAAGCTTCCATTCCGTGGAAAGCCAGGCGAAAATGTTCACCTTGTTCCAAACAGGCATCCTTCCAATGGAAAATTTGTTTTTTCAACGCCTCTAAAAGATCTCTAAGACGATCGACAAAACATAAGAGATGCTCTTCACTTTGCTTGTCAAAGTCCTGCAATTCGGCAATAACTTCTTTAAGATTTTCCATGGGCGTTGTCGTGGACATATTTGTGTTTTAAAACCCCTTTATACTTTTGACTACGCCTTTTTAGCTGCTGCATCAGTATCATCATTATTCTGCTGTGGCGATGCCACCGCCGCAATATCAGGCACATATTTATCTTCAGGATAGAGCTTGGGGCTTTGAGAATAGGCCATAATACCCCCAAATTGAGCCCAGCGGCGCGCAATAGGAGCCAAGGCCTTGCAAAATGGAGATT
>JAHHUI010000080.1 GCA_020024055.1 Spirochaetaceae bacterium
TTTTGGTCAATTGGCAATATCGCGGCACATTGAAACAGGAATTGATTAATCTGGGCTGGCCGGTGGAAGATCGTGTTCCCCTAAAATTGGGAGAACCTTTGCCCATGGCATTGAATAAAGACTGGAGCCTTCGCTCCTATCAAGAAAGCGCTATGCGATCTTTTCTGGGCGACCTGGGTGCGGGAACAGGCTTTGGCGTGATTGCCCTGCCCTGCGGTTCGGGAAAAACTATCGTGGCGATGGCTGTGATGGCCACCCTGCAGACTGAGACATTGATTCTGACCGCTAATACATCTTCCAGCCGGCAATGGAAAAGAGAATTATTAGAAAAAACAACTCTTCAAGAAGAACAAATTGGTGAATATTCCTCCAGCATGAAAGAAATACGAGCGGTGACCCTGGCGACATATCAGATTTTGATCTGGCGTGCGAATAAAGAGGAAGAATTCCAGCACTTTGGCCTGTTTAAAAAACGTGCCTGGGGCCTGGTTATCTATGACGAGGCACATCTGCTGCCGGCGCCTGTTTTCCGTGTGACAGCCGAATTGCAGAGCATAAGACGCCTAGGGCTCACAGCAACATTGGTGCGCGAAGACGGCGCAGAAAAAGATATATTCAGCCTGATTGGCCCCAAGCGATTTGATATCCCTTGGCTGGACCTGGAAAAACAGGGATTTATTGCCCAGGCCTATTGCTTTGAAGTGCATATTGAACTGAGCGCAGATGATGACTTGATGTATGTCGTGGCCGAAAAAAACAAAAAGACACGCATCGCAGCCACAAATCCGCGCAAACTGGAAATCACCCAAAAAATTCTCTCTCGGTATCCGGATGAGCCGACGCTGATCATTGGGCAATATATTGATCAGCTGCATGCCTTTGCCAAAGCATTTGATGCCCCCATCATCACCGGAAAAACAGCCGCAGGAGAAAGAGATCGCCTCTATGCCGCCTTCCGAGAAGGCGAGATTCGTTTGCTTATTGTTTCAAAAGTGGCTAATTTTTCTATAGACCTGCCCGACGCCAGCGTGGCTGTGCAGATTTCAGGCAGCTTTGGAAGCCGGCAGGAAGAGGCACAGCGTCTGGGGCGCATTCTGCGGCCCAAAAATCGTCCCAGTTATTTCTACAGCCTGGTCAGCCTGATGACAGTGGAAGAAGAATTCGCCAGCCATCGGCATAAATTCCTGACAGAACAGGGCTATCATTATCAAATTGTAAAAGAGAGTGAATTATGAGCGAGAGCAATGAATCCATTTTTACAGACTATCTCTTGAAACTTTCCAATAAAAACTTTGATAATTTAGCCTATAATTATCTTGGCGGTAGCTGTGTAAATAAAAACAAACATGAATTAGCTAATAAATTGACACTTTTCCTGAAAGAAGAAAGCACTTTAGAGGCCCTGCGATGTTATCTCAGCTATGAAGATCGCCTTATACTTTCTGCCATTGCAGCCCTGAATGAAGCAAGCACCGGCCAGATCCATGAATTGATTCCCCATCTCAGCCATTCACAGATTATCCTGAAAGGGAAAAATTTACGTGAACGCCTGCTCATTATCTGTGTGAACAGCCAGGATATTCTCAACCCCGTACTACAGGATTTTTTTGCTGCCGAAGATATTGGCCCCAATTTCCTGCTGACCGCCAATGAAGATGAAGAGGCTGATGAATTTTGGCTTGATGATGCGGTGATGATGCTCTCTTTATCTTTATTCTATCACACGCCAGAGAATTCCAAATGGGAAGTGCAATGGGAGAGCATCTTGCCGCAAGTGCCGTGCAGCCGCGGAGAAATATTGCACACAGCCTATCACAATCTGCGCCTGCTGACACGCGAGGGACACCCGGCTTTAGATAATGTTAAAAATTTCGCCCAGCTGTCTCTCATCAGCCGCGTTTCACATATTCTGGCGGCATATATCGCGCCTGACTACGAAAATTTCCCCAAAGTATTGGACGTGATCTATCATATTCTTAAACAATATCAGGGATACACATGCTATAAAGGTATCTTTGAACGTATTTATTTCCTGCTGGAAAAGAAAATTCCCAATGTCGAACTTTCACAAAGATTTCTTGAATGCGAACTTTTACAGATAAAAACAACGCAGACATGCACGGTGAAGCATTTACTGCCCAGCCTGGAAGATGAACCCTGCTTGATTATCGAAGGTGATCAGACAGCCATTCTCAGCTATCAGTCGCCCTTTATTTTGCCGGTGACGCTGGCTTTCCGCCCCTTATATAGCGATGTTTTCACTCATTTCCAATTTGACAAGACTTCTTTCAATGTGGCCTTCACATGCGGCTATCCACTGGAAAGATTTTTAGAAGATATTCAAAAATACCTGAAATCGCCATGGCCACCTAATTTGCTGACCAGCATCAAAACTTTTGAGGAAAATTCAAAACGTGTGAAAGCTTATCATGGCTATTTTCTTCAGCTGGACACTGACAGTCAAAGGCGCCTGTCTTATAATCAAACTCTCGAAGAATTGGCTCTGGAAATTGCGCCAGGCATGTATTGGCTGAAAACACCCCCAGGGCCTAAGCTGAGCGCAGCATTCAAAAAAGCAGGCCTGGAACTTCCCACCTTTTATGATGCAGAAGAAAATCATCATTATGATTTTTATCATTTAGATATTGAAAAAATCCCTGCGCCTTCTTCATTTTCCACAGAAGATAAGGCCTTGCAATCCTTGGAAAAACTCTCTGAATTGGCTAAAACTCCTGACCAGAAAATCCTTGTGCATCGGCGCGTGATTTTGCACGAAGATCAATTAAAATACCCCACGCCGTACACCACAATCACCGCGCAGGGCACAGATTTTAATCATAAAATTAATGTGATTCAACAGGCGATACAAAACGCTTTTTACCTGGAAATTACCCTTGTCAGCCAGGAAAAACAACGCACGCTGATCATCATTCCAAAGCGTATCGAACGCCACAGCAATGGGGCAAACCTGGTGGGCGTGAATTATGATACAGATCGCCCCGTAAAGCTGCATATCGAGCGCCTGCTACAAATCTCTACTGTCAAGCCTTCATTGTTGAGCTAGCTGACAAAAGAAAATAGATTTTTCTTCATCACTTCATCAGCTGCCTGTTTACCCAAAAGTAGCTCGATAATCTTATGCGTGAATTCGGCGGCAGTGCCCGCGGCACAACTGGTGACAATAGAGCCATCCACCACCACTCTCTCTTGCTTGGCATCATGCCCAACCATCTTCTCTGCCATTTCCACAAAGCCCGGATTGCATGTATAAGATCGTGTCTTTAAAAAGCCATGCTGCGCCAAAACACATGCAGGCGCCGCGCAAATCGCTCCGATAATCGCGCCCTCTTCCTGTTTCTGGCGAATAAAATCAATCACCAAATCGCTCTCGCCCAAATTGGCCGCACCAGGTATGCCCCCAGGGGCAATCACCACATCAAATTTTTCATCCATCACATCTTTCAGCTTCGCATGCGCCTTTACAGTGATATCATGTGAGCCGCTCACCATGTCCTGATTTTCAATAGAGAGTAATTTCACTTCAATACCGCTGCGATGGAAGAAATCTGCTGGAGTCAGGGCTTCCACTTCTTCAAAGCCTTCAGCTAACAAAATTGCTGCTTTTTTACTCATACTTTCATCCTCCTTGTTTTATGCCACATTTTATAGTACCATGATCGGCAAAAAAGGAGTATATCTCTAATTGCGCATTACCTGCCCTCTATGTCAAAATGAAAGTCAATTTTTTTATAATATTACTCGCAATGATGGAGTCCCTTTTCCTATCTATATTTGCTGCACATGTGCCTTTCAATTTCGCTATCCCCTGCCCACAGAAGAAGAAACCAAGGCAATGTACGATCAGGGGTATTATGAAGGAACAAACAGCTACACCTATGAAGACGAACGCAAAGCCTTGAAATATTATGACAAAGTATGGCGCAGCCGCCTAAAAACTCTCAAGCGACATTTGGGCACACATTCTCAAAAACCTGTTTTCCTGGATGTTGGCTGCTCTTTCGGGGGCTTTGCCGAATCTGCCTATCGTCAGGGATTTCAAAGCTTTGGTGTGGAAATATCTGATTTTGCCAGAGAACAGGCCTCTCAGTTTGCCCCGCATGTGTCTGTATATAGAGACCTTTCCGAAACAGGCCTGTCCACCGCCAGCGTGGATATCATCACCATGGTGGAAGTGATTGAACATGTGGCCGACCCCAAAACCTTAATACGCGACTTAATCGATCTGTTGAAACCAGGGGGCATTCTCATGATTCAAACCGCCAATATGGACAGCAGACAGGCCAAAGATGCTGGCAAAGATTATCATTACTATCTGCCCGGGCATTACAGTTATTTTTCCCGCAGGCATTTTATCAATCTGGCCAGGGAATTCTATCTGAGCAAAGTGAAAATTTTCCAGCCCGTCGATTTCAGTCTTGCCGCCAAGCTGGGCAAAATGCGCAAAGATTATGCACATATCAATAAAGACTATTTGCGCCGCGCCTGGAACACCGCTAAATATCATTATCAAAGCTATCTCCACTGGGGTAATCGCGCCCGCACAGCCAGCATGGTGGTGTATTTGATTAAGTAAAATTAGGCTTCATCAATATGATTCAAACAAAAGAAGAATTAAAAGAATTAGCTAAACAAATTTTTATACCTCATGAAAATAAGCAGGAATTACAAATTGTCTGCCCGCGAAAATATCAAAAAGATTCGAAAATTGCAGATCTTCGTCTTGATGAATCAGGGGAATTTGAAATCAAATTCTCAGGATCCATCACAAAGCTTTTTGCCCAGTCTAAACTTACAGGTAAAATATTCCCTGAAAATATCCCAACAAATTTTAAGCAATTTAAAAAACAACCATTTCTATGCCAAATTTACATTCCATTCAATAATGAAAATCTTGACATTAAAATTATTATCATTGACAAAATTGACAAGGATGTATTTAGGCAGGAACCATTATTCATGAAATATGATTTACGTTTTATTCTTCAACTTTCTTCAATAAGAAATAATATTACTTCGACAAATAGTTCTAAATTTCAAATTATATTTAAAGATTTCCAAAACTTCGAAAATCTTAAATTAGAGCAATTTTCACGATATCTACTTCATTGTGGTTTCCATATAATTTTTTTTATGCGATTCACTTCTGACAAACCTGTCAATATTCAATCTCTTAATTTTAAGTTTCCTAAAGATTTAAAAGACTATCGCAATAATTATGAA
>JAHHUI010000081.1 GCA_020024055.1 Spirochaetaceae bacterium
GCGCACGGTGAATTTAGACCCAGGATTGATTTCCGCCGGACGCATTGCCTTGGCCACCACAAAAAATGCCGGCCATCGAATTGCGCTAGCCTCTGGAATTTATGTGGAAATTACTTTATTCTATGCAAAGAAAAATTATCATCCGCTGCCATGGACTTATCCAGATTTTCAAGATGATTTTGTCAAGCAGGCTCTTTTAGACATGCGGCGGGTTTATATGCAACAATTAAAAAATGAAAATTGATATATTCTGTCGTGTAATTGATTTTTGGGGTGATGTCGCTGTCTCTTGGCGTCTGGCCTGTGCTTTGAAAAAAGTGCAGCCACAATGGGATATTGCTTATTATTGTGATGACTGGCAGCCGTGGTGCACCCTGATGGGCATGGCCAAGGTGCCAGAATATTATCAAGGTATCGCTTTAAAAAATTATCAGCAGAAATCTTATGCCCAGGCAGATATTGCCCTGGAAATGTTAGCCGGTGGCTTGCCCAAGAATTATCCTGCGCCAAAATCTATGAGCGTGAATGTAGAATATTTAACCGCAGAGGACTGGGGGGCAGATTGCCATTTAAAGCAAAGCTTTCCAAAGCCTCATTTTTTCTTTTTGCCGGGCATTTCTCAAGGAACAGGCGGCTTAGTCTTTGGTGATTTTTTTGAAAAACAGGTTTTTGTCCAGGATATAAAAGTACAGCGCCTGGCCTGGGCAAAAAAAATGGGATTGAAATTGGATCCAGAAAGAAATTGGGTCAGCTGTTATTTATACCAGATTTCTGCACACAGCCTGCAAAATGCGCAAGAATCAATTTTTCTTGGCCCGGCCCTCCCGCATTTAAAACCGGATTTTGGCTATTTTGTTCCTATGACTTTGGCCCAGTATGATGAACTGCTGTGGCTGTGTGATCAGCATTTGGTGCGCGGTGAGGACAGTCTCAGCCGTGCTATGCTGACCGGCAAGCCCTTTTTGTGGCAGGCTTATCCCCAGGAAAATGAAGATCATGAAAAAAAGGTACAGGCTTTGATCAATCAGATCAGCCAGCAGGAACCCACAGAAAAAGAAATGCTGAAAAGGCACTTTTTCTCCCTGAACAAACAGCAAAGAATTGATTGGGCATTATGGCAAAAAGAACAGAATCATCTGGCCAGGAATTTTAAAGAGCTGCAGAAAAGGGTGATTGCCCTGGGCAGCCAGGAAATGCTGCTGAGCCATTTTATTCTTCAGAAGAATTTGTAATAGGGGGAAGGTTTTCTTCTGTATTTTCTTCGCTTGCTTCGCAAAGGCGCTGCACCTCTTCAATCACTTCATGCGCAGCATCCACAGAGATTTTAGCCACATGGGCCACGTTAATCGGGTCTTGGCGTATGATAGCCTGCAAACTGCCATATTGCATCAACAGACGTTTTGCCCTAGTGGGCCCAATGCCAGGCACATTTTCCAACCGGGTCAGGGCCAAAATACCTCCGCGTAATTTTTTGTTATGAGATGTCGCCACACGATGTGTCTCATCCCGAATCGCCTGGCACAGGCGCAAAGCAGCGCTGTTTCTTTTCAGGACTATAGGCTTGGCACGATGAGGCACAAAGATTTCTTCTTCTCTTTTAGCCAGGCTGATCACAGAGACTTTATCAGCCACTCCCAAAGCCGCCAGCACGGACAAAACGGCAGACAGCTGGCCCTTTCCTCCGTCGATAATCAGCAAATCCGGCAAGGGCAGCCCTTCATTCGTCAGCTTGGTGAACCTGCGGGCCACTGCTTCGCTCAGCGATTTAAAATCATTAATTTCCCCTTGGCTCAGACTGCGCATGCGAAAAGTGCGATAATTGTTATAATCAGGCAGGCCATTCCAAAAAGACACCAGGCTGGCCACAGTGAAATATCCGCTCAGCTGTGCAATGTCAAATCCTTCAATACGCCGTGGCAGCTTGGGCAGATTGAGAATTTCTTGCAATTCGTCCAATGCCCCTTCGCGGTGATTGTCATGGGCCAGATCCAATGTCGCATTGCTTAATGCCATTCTCAGGAGTGACAGGTCACGACTGTCGAGAGGATGTTTGAACTGAATATTAATTTTCTGTGTTTCTTTAAAGAAATATTCCAATGTGGTTGTCTGGGGAATGCTTTCCATAAAAACAACTTTAGGCAGGCTGTCTTTGGGCAGGCTGGTGTAATAACGCAGAATAAATTCTTCCAATACTTCATGGTCATTGCTGGCAGTTTCAATGCAAAAAGAGACTTTTTGCAGCATTTTTCCATTGCGCATCGGAAGAATGACAAAACGATAATTGTATTGATTTCCCACATCGGCCAAATAATCACGTGAGATTTCAGTATTATCCTGAACAATTTGATCTTCTTCCACAATTTTCAGGGCATGAATCGCATCACGATATTGGGCGGCGGCTTCATATTGCTGTGTCAGTGAAGCTTCTTCCATTTTGTTACTCAGCTGCTGCACAAAACTGTGTATGTCGCCTTTAAGCAAATTCATCACCTGTTCCACTTCGCGATTGTATTTCACAGGGTCTACTTTATTGCGGCAGGGTGCCCAGCATTGGTACATATGATAATAGATACAGGGTTCTTTGCGTTTACGCAGGGGGATGCTGCGGCATTTCCTTAATTTGAATAATTGGGAAATAATTTTTAAATAGCTGTCAATGCGCTTGGCGTCTGGATAGGGCCCGAAATAAAGGCTGCCGTCATTGATTTTTTGGCGTGTTTTAAAAATGCGCGGATAGTCTTCATTGGTGATGCGTATGAGCGGATATGTCTTATGGTCTTTCAGCTGGATATTATAAACAGGGGTATATTCTTTAATCAGATTGTTTTCTAGCAATAATGCTTCATATTCGTTTTTCACAACAATGCAGTCCACTGTGGCGGCATGGGAAAGCAAGGCCTGTGTTTTAATTGAAGTGTCATGAAAATAGCTGAGCAGCCTGGAGCGGATATTCACCGCTTTACCTATATAAAGGGTTTCTCCCTTGGTATTTTTCCATAAATATACCCCGCATAAAGAGGGAAGTTGGAGAACCATATTTTTAATTTTTTCAAGATTGGGATTATTGTTTTCCATAAATAATCACTTTTGCTTGCTTTGTTTAATACAGACTGCCTAAGTCATATTTTAAAGAGAAAAAGGAAAATAGACAATCAGCATAGGTAATAAATTAGGCCTAGAATATGCTTGCTTAACTAGACAAATGAATCAGGACATGTTATCATTAACCTGTGAGGTCTTACGTATTTCTCTTAGCAATATTTTGTTTAGTCTCTCTTTGTGTCCCAAGCTCTCTATCGGCAGATGAAAGAAGTGCGTCTCAAGCAGCGGAACAGTTTAATGTTATTTACCCTGAAGGCCTGCTGGAACTAGATCCTCATCAGGCAAATACAGTCTTAACAGCACAGCTTCATACGGCTTTGTACGAGGGGCTTGTCACCCTGGATCCGCGTACATTGCTTCCCGAACCTGCTTTAGCGGAAGACTGGACAATCAGCAAAGATGAAAAAGTGTATACCTTTCGTATACGCAAGGGTGTTCTCTTTTCAGACGGCACACCTTTAGATGCCTATAGCTTTTATCGTTCTTTTTTGCGTTTGGTTGACCCTAATATTCCCAAGGAATATGCTTATTTATTAGACGGCGTGAAAAATGTGATGCGCTATCGCCTGAATAAAGAGGGCAGCATCAGTGATTTGGGCCTGCGTGTGCTCAGTCCATGGGTTTTTGAGATTACATTGGAATATCCTATTCCATATTTTCTTTCGCTGCTGGCGCATCATGCTTTTGTTCCCATCAGTTCCTATCAGCTTCCTGTGATGTGGAAAGATTACAGCCGGATTGCCTATTCGGGGCCCTATGTGGTGTCAAAGTATTCTGCTGATAATATGCATTTGGTAAAAAATCCTTTTTATTGGGATAAAGACAATGTCAATATTCCTGAACTGAGTATCACGATGAGCAATGATGCCCTGCAGAATACAGTGATGTTTGACAATAGTAAAAGCGACTGGGTTTTAGGGCCTTTTGACCCCAAGTCTTTGAAAAAACGATCGGCATTAAAAATTAATCCTAGTTTTTCCACGCAATTTTTTTATTTTGCAGATGATCATCCTGCTTTCCAAGATGTGCGTGTACGTGAAGCATTATTTTTGCTCATTCCCTGGCAGGAATTGCGCAATTTATATTCAACACCTGCTTTGGGCCTGGTGCCCACGCTGCCAAAGTCTCTGGGTTATTCGTCTTTTCAGGGATTTAAAACAGATAAAAAGAGAGCATTGAAACTGCTTGCACGCGCAGGATATCCTCAAGGGCGCGGCTTGCCCGAATTAGTGATAGCCACCAGTTATATTCATGACAATGCTGCAAAGACAATTGCCAGCGCATGGCTGCAGCTGGACACCACTGTGCGTGTATTTGTTCCCGAAGGGGATTATTTCAATTATCTTGATCATAACAAGCCCACATTGGCGGCCTATGGCTGGGTGGCCGACTATTTAGACCCTATTGCGTTTTTGTCATTGTTTGCCAGCACAAATCCTCTTAATAAATCTATTTATAAAGACCCTGTCTACGATAGGTTTTTATTTTCCTCTAATTTAAGAAAAAATAAATCGCGTATGCGTATTCTCTCTGATGCAGAATCAACATTATTGAATAGTTTTATTGTTGTGCCTATTAATCATCCGCCCTCTTCCAGTCTGATCGATTTGACAATTATACGCGGATGGTATGAAAATCCTCTTGATATTCATCCATTTAAGTATTTAAGTTTTGGTGTCAATGAAGACATTAGAAAATCCATGATAGGGAGGTTTATCAGCTATGGCGAGTCTTAAAGGACTTAAGCCAGAAGAGCTGGAAAAATCTTTTCAAAAATTTATTCTTTCTCCTTCAGGATGGCGTAAAGTCTTTGCCATTGACGGCAACGAGGATTCTCTATCTGCTCAGATTTCTGAGAGTGATATTTTTCTTACTTTGCTCAGTGTTAATACGATTGCACAGTTTTGGTTTTTGCATTCACCCCGCCCGGTCATTCTTGTAGGTTCAGACACCAGACCAACCAGTGAAAATTTATTAGATGTTGTCACACATGAATTGTATCGTGTGGGCTGTCATGTGTTGATGGCTGGGACAATTCCTATTCCTGAATTGGCTGCCTGTTGTCAGAAAAGAAATTATATTGACGGATTTTTTTATGTTTCTGCCAGCCATAACCCCCCAGGATATAATGG
>JAHHUI010000082.1 GCA_020024055.1 Spirochaetaceae bacterium
GTGTATATTATTGCTGGGTCATTTTTTCTTGCTTTAGGGTTTGCGGGAGTCTTTTTGCCCATCCTGCCAACCACATTGTTTCTTTTGCTGACAGCCTATTGTTACGCCCGCGGCTCTCAGCGATTTTATCATTGGTTCGTCTCTACAAAGATTTACAAAAATCATTTAGAGAGCTTTGTCAGAAATCGCAGCATGACACTGAAAACCAAGCTCAGCATTCTCTTCACAGCCAGTTTTATGCTTTTATTCCCGCTTTTCATATTAAAAAGCCTTTGGGTTAAAGCATTTATTCTTTTTTTAATGGCATTTAAATATTTCTATTTTTTCACACAAATTAAGACAATAAAGGAATCAGACATTTATGATTAATGCGCGGCTGATCAAGTCTGCCCCGGCGGCAATGCCTTTTATCAAGGCAAGTGTATTTATGATGTGGCTGGGCCTGATATTCAATATTCTGGCCACTTTTTCGATTGGGTTTATGATAGAAAAACTCTATAAACAAACCATCACATCAAAAGACATGATCATCACACTCAGCTTGATTCTTTTATCTCTGATTGTGCGCTTTTGGGCCAATATCAAGGGCACAGAATATTCCTATCATGCCAGCACATCGGTGAAAAGCACATTGCGCCAAAAGATTTACGACAAAATCTTACGCTTTGGGCTGTGCTATTCAAATAAAGTGCATACATCACAAATCACGCAGGTGGCCGGTGAGGGTATTGAGCAGATTGAGATTTATTTCAGCCTCTATCTGCCCCAGTTTTTCTACAGCCTTTTGGCGCCGCTGACATTATTCGCCATTTTGTCCTTTTTCAGTGTGAAAGTATCTCTTGTGCTGCTGATCTGCGTGCCATTGATTCCTGTTTCGATCATTGCGGTGAATAAAATTGCCAAGCGCCTACTGAAGCGTTATTGGAGCGTGTATACCAGCCTGGGCGACCATTTCCTGGACAATTTACAAGGCCTGACTACATTAAAGATTTATCAGGATGACGAATATAAAACGCAAGAAATGAATAAGGATGCTCAGCATTTTCGCAAGATCACCATGAAAGTGCTGACCATGCAGCTGAACTCGGTCACATTGATGGATCTTATTGCCTTTGGCGGGGCGGCCATTGGCATCATTCTGGCTTTGCATCAATATTATATGGGAAAAATCTTCCTGGCACAAACAGTGATCTTTGTTTTGCTCTCGGGCGAATTCTTTATTCCCTTGCGCCTGCTTGGCTCATATTTCCATGTGGCCATGAATGGTATGACAGCTGCCAATCATATCTTCAAGATTTTAGACGAGCCGGAAGATGTGACGGGCACACAAAGCTGCGACTTTTCAAAGGCCGAAATTGAATTAAAAAATATTAGTTTTTCCTATATTCCCGAAAGAGAGATTCTGCACAATATCAGCATGAGCATTCCTGATAATTCAATGATCTCTATCGTGGGTGAATCCGGCTGTGGAAAATCCACCATTGCCTCGCTTTTGATGGGATTCAATGGGTACAGCCAAGGCTCTATCACGATTAACAACCGTGAATTGAAAGACCTTGACCCCAAAAATCTGGTGCATCATATGTGCATTGTAAAGCATAAAAATTATCTTTTTAAAGGCAGCGTGGAAGAGAATCTGCGCATGGGCAAAAAAGAGGCCGCGCGCGAAGAAATGGACAATGCCCTGAAAATGGTGAATCTGTACGATTTTGTCTATGAAGAGGGCGGACTGAATTTCCAGATTCAGGATGCAGGAAAAAATCTCTCGGGCGGACAGCAACAGCGTCTGGCCCTGGCGCGCGCCATTTTGCATGATGCCAAGGTGTATATCTTTGATGAGGCCAGCTCGAATATTGACATGGAAAGCGAGGCCATCATCTTCAAGGCTATTCATGAACTTAAGAAAAAGAAAACTATCATTGTCATTTCCCATCGCCTGGCCAATGTGACTGACAGTGATATTATCTATGTTCTGAATGAAGGGCGTATCGCCCAGCAGGGCACACATCAGCAGCTGATGACGCAGGATGGTGTGTATAAAAAACTGTATCAGCAGCAGTCAAACCTGGAAAATATGTTCCACACACAGCCGGAGGCACATCATGTCTAATACCATTTTAGAACACACACAGAAAAAATACAGCGGCCTGGGCGTGATGCTGCGCCTGGTGTGTTTTGTGGCGCCTTTAACACCCATTATGTGCATCACCATCACGATGGGAATTCTGGGCTTTCTGGTGGCCATCGGCATCACGGTGTTCGGCGCTGTGGGCATTGCCGCGATATTGAATATGCCCGTATTGCCTGAATTGAAAAATTTGACATTGATATTCCAGATTTTGGCTATTTTAGCTCTCTCGCGTGGGGTGCTGCGCTATTTGGAGCAATACAGCGGTCATTTCATTGCCTTCAAGCTTCTGGCTTTCATCCGTGATAAGATCTATCGCGCCCTGCGAAAATTGGCACCGGCCAAATTGGATGGCCGACGTGCAGGCAAGATAATCTCCATCATCACATCTGATGTTGAGCTTTTAGAGGTGTTCTTTGCACACACCATTGCCCCCATCATGATTGGTATTCTCACCAGTGTGATTATGACGCTGGTCATTGCCCATTTTTCGTCTGTCTTGGCTGCCATTGCGCTTTTAGCCTATTTCACCGTGGGGCTGATTATTCCCTATTTCACATCCAAGAAATCTCGCGACTATGGACGTGACTATCGCGAGGACGTGGGTGAGATTAATAATGCTTTCCTGGAGAGCCTGTATGGCATGAGAGAAATTATTCTTTTCGATCAGGCTGCTGAACGCCAGGCATTGATGGACAGAAAAAGCGAAATTGCGAACAAAAGCGTGGAAAAACTGAAACAGCATCAGGGCATCACAAAAGCCTGGTCGGAAACAGCCGTGCTGGTATTTTCTGCCATCATGCTCTTCACAGGCATTTATCTTTATTTAAACGGCACACTCAATTTCACGGCATTTCTGATTTCTGTCATTGCATTGATGAGTTCTTTCGGGCCGGTGATTACACTGAGCAATTTGTCTAATAATCTCTTGCAGACATTTGCCAGCGGCGAGTGCATCCTGAATCTTTTGGAAGAGCAGCCCCTGGTGGCCGATCAGAACAATGGCGCAAATCTCTCTCATCATGATATCTGTGTTAATAATGTCAGCTTTGCCTATGGCGAAAAGCATGTACTGCAGAATATCAGCCTGGAGATGGGCGAAGGAAAAATCATTGGCATTCAGGGCAAAAGCGGCAGCGGCAAGTCGACTCTGCTGAAATTACTGATGCGATTTTACGATGTGCACAGCGGCGAGATTCGCATTGGCAGCCATAATATCCAGCAGGTGAATACCACATCTTTACGCGAAAATATTGGCTATGTCACACAGGAGACTTATCTTTTCAACACCACGATTGAAGAGAATCTGCGCATTGCCAATCGCAATGCCAGCATGGAGCAGATTATCCAGGCCTGTAAATTTGCAGCCATTCATGACTTTATCCAGGCCCTGCCGGACGGATATTACAGCAAAGTGGGCGAATTGGGCGATATGCTCTCTGGCGGCGAGCAGCAGCGACTGGGCATCGCACGCTCATTCCTGCACAACAGCAAGATTATCCTCTTAGACGAGCCGACAAGCAATCTGGACAGTATGAATGAAAATATCATCCTCAATTCACTCAAAGAGCATCGTGCAGGAAAAACCATTATTATTGTCTCACATCGGCAGTCAACATTAAGTATTTGTGATAAAATATATCACATGCAAAGCGGGAGATTATCATAGGGTATGTCGAAAATTGCCAAGGAAAAATCTGTTATTTCCCTGATGATTAAGCTGTATTGCCAAAAAAAACACCAATGCAAAGAGCTGTGTGAAGAATGCCGTGCTTTAGAGGCCTATGCGCATCTTCGCCTGAATAATTGCCGTTATGGTGATGCGAAAGGGTTTTGCACTGCATGCCCCACACAGTGCTATGCCAAAGCTCAAAAGTTAAAGGTGCGCGAAGTGATGCGATTTTCCGGGCCACGCATGCTATTGTATCACCCTATTCTGTTGTTGAAACACAGCTTTGTCAAACCGGCCCAAAAAGCTTGATATGGCCGGTTTTTTAATCTTTGAGATAAAAATTATTATGACTGTGAGGGATACCATATAGGATATTCACGCTGCTTGGCTTTTTTTGCCCATTCTTTGGGGATAAAATACCAATTGCCATAAAACGACGGATTGACTGTGCCTGCTTGCTTAAGCATATCCCCCAAATAAAAGCGCAAATCCTTATCCGTGGCAGCCACAACACGGCTGTTCAGCTGTTCCTTGGGAATGCCGGCGCCCTGTGTTAAATGCCCTCCGCCACCACTGCCGCGATAGGAATTCACGGCCACATGATAAGTTTTCGTTAAGTCAAAATCACTGCCGTCAGACATACCTGTGATGATAATCTTTTCACCTTGGGGCTTAGATAAATCTACAGTGTAATTAATCCCAGCAGCAGAGTCATAATTAAAAAATTGCTCCAGGGTCTGCACAGCTTTTGTATGCTCATCTCTCTTTGGATTTCCCTTCTCATCAAGCTGATAAAGAATCATATAATCATTGCTGCTATGCATCTGATTTGTCCAGCGCCCATAGCTATATTCCAGATAATCTTTAATCTCCTGTCCGCTCAGCTGCATCACATACAGCCAGTTTTCATAGGCATATAAAGAAAACAAATCACTGAAAAGCACATCGCCCTTGTGCAAAGTGGCATCTTTAGCCAACGGCGCAGTGAAGGAAATATCGACGGGGGTTTTCAGGGTATCACGGGCCATCTTAAACTGCAAACCGTGAACTAAGTCAACAAATGAAGAGGGACCAAAAATCGAGTCTCGAGAAGTGATGGTTTCTGCTATTTTGGCTACAGGGCTTTCCAGTTCTTTTTTTGCCATTTTGAAGTCTTTATCAAAATGCTGCATAAATTGTGGATCAGCAGGGATATTCTTGCCCGCAATATCTATAATTTGAGCCTGATAAGGCCCAAATTGCCAAGCATTGTCCACTTTTTTCACATTGACCTGCACCTGGGC
>JAHHUI010000083.1 GCA_020024055.1 Spirochaetaceae bacterium
GTAATGCTGATGGCACAGGTTTCCTCGCTGACCACAATAGTCACGGCATCGGTCTCTTCAGCCAGGCCCAGGGCCGCACGATGGCGCGAACCAAAGGTCTTTTTCAGGCCGTCTTGTTTTGTGATGGGCAGAAAGCACCCGGCAGCCACAATGCGATTGTTTTGAATAATCACAGCCCCGTCATGCAAAGGCGTGTCGTGGCTGAAAATTGTTTTCAGCAAGGAGGAAGAAAGAATGGAATCCATGCGCACACCGGTGTCGATATAGCTCTTGAGGCTGATTTTTTTAGCCAAAGTGATCAACGCACCGCGATTGATGGCAGCCAGCTCTTCGGCCACGGCTAGAATAGATTCAATGCTGTCGCGCGAGGTTTTGGTGGGGCTGTTGAACCAAAGCGAATTGCCCGCCATGGTGAACATTTTACGCAGCTCAGGCTGGAAAACTACGGCAATAATCAGCATCAGGAACAGACCTGTCTCTTTAAAAATCCACAGCAGCATATCCAAATGCAATAGATAGGATACCAAAATAATCAAAGCCAGGCTCAACACGCCGCGCAGGGCCGGCAGCGCGCGCGATTTAAGCATGGTGATATAAATTTTATATAGGAAATAACTAAGAATCAGAATTTGTGTAACGGCTCTTAGTATATCCCAAATATTAGACATGCTGCTTACTAACATGATATCAGCCCCTTAGTGACGCTCGTCGTCTTCCTGTGTGAAATTAGGGAAGAAACATACATTATATACACGATTATCGCGCACTTCTTCAATATGAAAACGGCCTTCGGGGAAATTTAAAAGTTCGCCATTAAGTGGCAGGCGGCCTAATTGCTCGCATAAATAGCCGCTGATCGTGCTTACCGACTTGTCATGAGAAATGGAATGACCCAACAAATCTTCCATCCAATGTAAGGATGTATCGCCAGGCAGACGCCATCCGCCTTCTATTTCCGTGATGGAATCTTCATCATTTTCATGCTCCAGATATAATTCGCCCAAGATCTCTTCGAGAATATCTTTCTGACTGACAATACCTGCCAGGCCGCCATATTCATCCAGGGCAATCACCAGGCTGATAGATTCTTTTTTAAAGATTTCCAGCACTTCGCTCACCTTGAACGTGGCAGGGATAAATGTAGGCTTATGTAGCATTGTCTTCAGGGTGTCGTTTCCGTGTCCGTCCATATGCCTGGTATACACTTCATTTAAAAAGACCAGGCCAATGATGTCTTCGGGGTCTTTGCCGTATACAGGCACGCGAGAGAAATTTTTCTCAATCATTTTTGGCAGGGCTTCGGCAATAGTTGTCTCGGCAGATAAAGAAAATATATCACGCCGATGTGTCATAATCTGCATGGCAGAGACTTCAGAGAGGCGAAAAAGATTATACACCACTTTCTTTTCATAGCTTTCCACCATGCCGTTCGCTTCACCTTCGCGAATGAGAAACAGCAGCTGGTCCAGGCTGAATCGGTCGCTTTTTTGCCCGCCGGTCAGGAAATTAATCAAATAGCCAAACAGAGAAACCACAGAGACAATGGGCCGCAGGATGATATTGAAAACCCATACGGGCACACATGTGGCCTGCACAAAAAAATCGTTGTGCCGCAGGGCCAGCTGCTTGGGCGAGACTTCTGCAAAGATCAGGATGATGAAGGTGAGCGCACCACTGGCAATTCCCACCGAAGCGTTACCCCAAAGGGCAATGGCCAGCATGGTGGTGATGGCACTGGCGCCAACATTAGAAATGGTATTGCCCACCAAAACCGTGGCCAGCAGAGTCTCACGATGCTTGAGCAAAAATGTGGCTCTTTTGGCAAAGAAAGATTCACTGCGTGCCAGCTGATCGACCTGATAGCGAGATAAAGACGTGAAGGCTGTCTCTGCGGCCGAAAAAAAGGCTGAGAGAAATATCAGTGAAACAAGAATAATAATAAGCAGGGTGACGCTCATGGGCGACACCCCCAGAGAGATTGACTGTCTTCGTCCATATTTTCTTCTATTTTACACAAATTTTATAAGTCTAGTAAAGTCATAAATTTATTACATAAATCATCTGTCTGCTTATTCAGGATCTTATTAGTCAGCACTTTGCCCAGCTGCACGCCCTCCTGATCAAAGCTGTTGATATTCCATAAAAAGCCCTGGAACATCACTTTATTTTCAAAATGTGCCAGCAATGCCCCCAATGTTTTCGTATCCAGTTTCTGTGCATAAATCAAACTGCTGGGCCGCTCGCCGGCAAAATTTTTATTAGGGTTGCTGTCGTCTTTGCCCAGGGCAAAAGCCAAAATCTGTGCCAACAGATTGGCATTCAGCTTCACCTGACTGCTGCTGCCTTCATATTGCACATCTGCGCTGATTTGTGCGTCTTTAAACCCAATAAATTGCAAGGGGATAATATCGGTGCCCTGATGCAACAGCTGATAAAAGCTGTGCTGGCCATTTGTTCCTGCCTCGCCAAAGATAACAGGCCCGGTGGCATAGGCGACATTTTCGCCCTGGCGATTCACGCTTTTGCCGTTGCTTTCCATGTCCAGCTGCTGTAAATGCGCGGGAAATCGCGAAAGGGCTTGGCTGTAGGGCAGCACGGCCGTGCACTGATAGTGCAGAATATTGCGTTCATACACACCAATAAGCGCATCCAGCAAAGCTGCATTTTGCCTGATGTCTTCATTCAATGCCTGTTTGTCTGCTTCATGTGCCCCTTGAAGAATTTGGTCAAAAATCTCTGACCCAAAGGCTAAGCTGAGCACCGCACCGCCGACGGCGCTGGTGGAAGAATAGCGCCCGCCAATGAAGTCGTCAATGAAGAAAGAGGCGGCAAAGTCAGAGTTTTTGGCCATCGGGCTGGTCTGGCCGGTCACGGCGATGATATGTTTATGTACATTGAAGCTGCTGATGTTCTGCGTACGAGCTTTATCAATAACAAAATGATAATTTGTTATTGTTTCCTGTGTGGTGCCGCTTTTGCTGACAACGATGAACAGCGATGTTTCTAGATTGATACGCGCAAGCACGGCATTGGCATCATCAGGGTCCACATTGGAAATGAAATGCACATTCATTTTGGGCACATATAGGTTTTCTAGAGCCAGATACAGAGCCCGTGGGCCCAGGTCACTGCCGCCAATGCCAATTTGCACCACTGTGTCAAAAGCTTTGCCTGTTGAACCTTTCATTTCGCCTTTGTGCACTTTTTGGCTGAAGTCAGCAATGCGTTTCTGTTGCTGTGTGTAAAAATGGCGAAGATTTTTGTCTTCACAGACAATATCCTGCCCCAGCTGCCCCCGGCACAGATGATGCAAGACTTTGCGATTCTCGCCGGTATTCATTATTTCGCCATTCAAGACACAGCGGTATTTTTCAATTAATTCCTGCTCGCGTGCCAGGTCTGCCAAAAAAGAGAGAATATCATTGTCCACAGCCTTGGCGGCATAATTATATGTTAATCCCGCGCCGGCATGGGCCTGATATTCATGTATACGTGCCGGGGTTAAAACATTTTTAAGTGAAACAGGCTTTTTTTCCTGTAATTTTTTGAATGCAGTGCATTGATCAAGATTTTTATATCCAGGCATACATTATTCTCCGTTTTGGGCAGCTTGCTCAAAAATTTTTCTATGCAAATGACAATAAGGCTCTTTGCCTGTTTTTTCATAATAATGCTGATGATAATCTTCGGCGATCCAAAATTCACCGGCAGGCAGGATTTGCGTGGCCGGATGATAATTCATATTTTTCAAAGTCTCCACAATTTGATGCGCTTGTTTTTCCTGCGTGCTGTCACAGGTGAAGATGACAGAAAGATATTGATCACCAATATCAGGCCCTTGGCCGTCTGTCTGCTGAAAGTTATGAATTTCAAAAAAGAATTTCAGCAAAGATATATAGTCGATGACCTGCGGGTCATGAACTATTTTAACGCTCTCTTTATGGCCGGTTGTGCCTGTGCAAATCATTTGATATGTCGGTGAGGAAATCTTTCCGCCCATATAGCCTGTTTGTGTTTCTATCACGCCCTTCAGGCGCGAAAATTGATATTGAACACCCCAAAAGCAGCCGCAGGCAAAATAAGCTGTACTCATTTAATTAAAAGAATATTACGAAAATCAGTTTTGTCAAGATATAAAAATCATGAAAAACCGTCATTTTTAGTGTCTTGATTTTACATAGTTTAGTGTGATAAAATAGAAAAAATGTGCGCGCGGGGGTATATATGGCTGTTGAAAAAAATGTTATTGTCTACAGTGCCGATCGAAGACGCAGGCAAGGGCTTTTAATGACATGGCTGCTCATGGTAAAACACGTCATTAAAAAATACGGTTTAATTAGACAGCTGTTTATCAGAGATTTTTTTATCGCGAACAGGCGTTCGTTTTTAGGCAGCGCCTGGCTGTTTTTATCACCTATATTCGGAATAATTTCATGGCTGTTTTTAAATATGGCTGGGCTGCTGAACCCGGGCAAAACGGCGGTGCCTTATCCGTTATATCTGCTGAACGGGACATTGATGTGGGGCCTGTTTATGTCTTGTGTCTCCAACGCGAAAGACACACTGGGCGTCACCGCCCATTATATTGCGCAGGTCAATTTCCCTCATGAAGTTATTTTGGTTAAGCAGATTATGCAGGCTATGATGGGCACTCTTTTGATGTTCGTGATGAATTTAGTTGTTATGTTTGCTTTTGGATATCCTCCTTCGTGGTGGGTGCTGACACTGCCTGTTTTGGTGCTGCCCCTGGTCATGCTGGCCGCTGGCGCGGGTGTTATTTTTGCGGTGATTCGTGTTGTGTTTCCCGATGCGGATCGCGTTTTGAATCAGACTTTGCCCCTTTTGATGTATACGGTCCCGATTGTGTATTCTGGTGATGTGACGAACGCCAAGGTGGCCCTGGTCATTAAATATAATCCCCTGACATATTTAGTCACGGTTCCGCGTGATATTATTTTACAGGGCGTGCAGGGCCGCCCTTGGTATGAATATACCTTATGCGCCATAGAGTCATTTATTTTTTTCCTCGGTGCGTTAAGAATTTTTTATGTGAGTGAAGAAAT
>JAHHUI010000084.1 GCA_020024055.1 Spirochaetaceae bacterium
AAATTACACTGTGATCATGGTTTCTGCCACCTTAACATTCGATCAAAAATTTGATTATTTTTTACAAAAAATTGGCTTGGAATACACACAGCGCATCTATTCCTGTGCCAGTTTTACCTCCCCTTTCGACTATTACAGGCGCTGCCTCTTCTGCATTCCTAAAGATATCCCAAGCGTAGAAGCCGAGTCTTCTTTTTATGCCTACAGTTATGAACTGATCTTATCATTGCTGCAGCAAAACCCGGATGCCGGAATGATGATTTTATTCACCAGCTATAAATCCCTGCGCGACTGTGCTGAATATTTACAGGACAAACTTGCCCCCTTGGGCAGGCCATTATTCAAACAAGGCGACGCTGACAGGCCCAAATTGATTGAAAATTTTATCAGGCAAAAACCCGCTGTGCTGCTGGGAACTGACAGTTTTTGGGAGGGCATAGATATTGATAATTCAGCATTGAAAATCCTCATCATCTTCCGCCTGCCCTTCCAGCCGCCAAATGGCCCGTTGATACAGTCTAAGCAAGAAGTGCTGGAAAAACAGGGGAAAAATCCCTTTATGGAATTGCAAGTGCCAGACGCCGCCATTAAGCTGAAACAGGGACTTGGCCGCCTGATGCGTAAATCTTCAGACTTTGGCGCCATTGTTTTATTGGATAATAGAATCATTAAAAAACAATACGGCACATTATTTTTACAAACCTTGCCACAAAATAGTCCCCTCATCCTCTCGCATGATGAACTTTTAGAAAAAATCTCTGATTTCCTGAAACAGGATTTCTCACAGCCTTCATTATCTTGACAAAAACTTTTTGTTTGCCATAAAATAATCGGGATCATGCGAACCAATAAAAGAAAAACCTAAACTCATAGGAAAACCAGAACAATTTTATTGTTTCTGGTTTTTTTATTTGTTTAAGTATGTTCACAAAATCAACAAAGGAGGCAAAAAATGAAAATTATTTTGGATGACAAGGAAGTAACCACCATCATTGAAAGACTTGCCATTGATGTTTTTCTGCATACACCCAATATGAGCCATTTAGCTTTGATAGGCATTCAAAGCCGCGGAGACAAAATAGCAGCACGACTGATTGAATCTCTTCACAAGAAAATGAAACGTGAAGGCATGGAAAATCCTTCTATCCCTTTAGGAATTTTAAACATCAATTTTTACCGTGATGACTTAAAGAAAAATCATGATGCGCCTAAAATAAATGATAAAATGATTGATTTTGATGTCACTGGCAAACATGTCATCCTTGTTGATGATGTTTTTTACACAGGGCGCACAGTGCGTGCGGCTTTAGATGCCATTTTTGAAGTGGGCCGTCCGGCGCGCATTGCGATGCTGACCTTGATTAATCGCCCGGGCAGGGAGTTGCCTGTTTTGCCTGAATTTATTGGCCTTGCGCTTGATGTTTACGAAGATGAATATGTAAAAGTGAAATTAAAAGAAGTGGAAGGCGAAGATCTTGTCTGTGTGATGAAAAAATAAAATCTGCGGCAGCAGCAATAAAAAAGGACACCCAGGGGTGTCCTTTCTCTTTCTCATATTCTTTTGTTAAAGATTAACGAGGGATAGAGAAAACCTGTCCAGGATAAATCAAATCTGGGTTATCAGGCTGGCGGAACTTACGGCGATTAGCCATGTAAATCTTGGGCCAGCGATAAGCATCATTGTAAATCTCAGGCTTCAGGGCAATTCTCCACAGACAGTCACCCAGAACTACTGTGTACTCATTCACCAAAATCATGTCATTGTATACTTTGCGCAGCTCTGCTACGGCCTTATCAGCATCCAAACGGCTTCCCACAAAATCAGCAGAATTGAAGCGGGAACGAGCCTTGTTGGTCAGGTCGACACCACGTGCAAATCCATCAGGATACACTTTGTCCAAGCCGCGGCGGCGAATAGCCTTGGTCAGCTCGTCTGCCTGGGCAATTAAACGATTGGCACGGAACTTGTTCAGCTCTACCAAACCCTTACTGGCTTGATCATAAGCCATAGGCCAGTCCATTCTGTTCAGAGCATCAGATGCTGCCTTTTTGTATGACAGGCTTTTGCTGAAGTATGGATCGCGCTGCAAACGGGGAGAAATAACAGACAGATTTCTCGGCTGACGGCTGGTCCCGTCGCTATACTCTCCGTTAATCTCATCCAGTTGCTTAGCCAGTTCTTCATAGCGTGCTCTTGCTTTTCTCTCGTCGGCAACGCCGCCGGAACCCCCGGTACTGCTACAAGCAGCGACTATCATCGCAAGCAGCAACACAAGTCCTACTAATATTTTATTTCTCATCTTAACTACTGAACCTCCTAGGTTATCTAGTATTCTGTTAATAAATGACTCTTACTAAAGTTCAACTAGGGCCATCTTATTTAAAGAACAAAAACTCTCTCTCATTATATCAATGTCGTCCACTCTTGTAAAGTATAAAAGTGCATTTTTTGTCTCTTTAGCTCTCTTAAGGTTTTTGGCCAAATATACCGAAGATTACTGCCATGTTATACTCTCTAGATGGCATTGCCCCTTGCATTCACCCTTCCGCCTTCGTCGCCCCTTCTGCCGATCTTATCGGTAACGTGACTCTTGAAAATAATGCCAGCATCTGGTTTCAAGCAGTCTTGCGCGGCGACGATGCTGCTATTCTTATCGGAAAAGACAGTAATATTCAAGATGGTGTGGTTATTCATGGTGAAAAAAATGTTCCTGTGGTTATTCATGAAGGTGTCACCGTAGGCCACAGGGCCATTATTCATGCCTCTACCATCGGCAAAGGATCTTTAATAGGTATGGGGGCTATTATCCTCTCGCGATGCGAAATTGGGGAAAACTCTCTGATTGCTGCGGGGGCCTTATTGCCCGAAGGCAGTATTATTCCGCCTTACAGCGTGGTGATGGGCAGCCCGGGCAAAGTTGTGAAAACTCTCTCTGAAAAACTGGCCGCCCGCCTGCAAAGAGGCAGCAGTCATTATATAGAAATGAACAGCTTTTATAAAAAACATTGTCAAAGCCTTCCCCAAAACGAGAAATAAGAGTATCTTGCCAATAAGAATTTCCTGCAGGTACTAGGCATATCACGTAGGAATCCACTATACTCTTGCATAGACTAGAGGGATATTTAGGCATGACAACAAAGGAAGCTGCAAATACATATGATAAGCCGGCTGAATCAGCCGATATCAAAGAACCAAACCTTTACAAGGTTATTATCTATAATGACGATTTCACCACACAGGATTTTGTCGTAGAAATTTTGGTACGCGTCTTTCAAAAGCCCCCGCGCGAGGCTGTGGAGATCATGTGGCAGGTGCATTCGGAAGGATCGGGCATTGCGGGCATTTTTTCTTATGATATTGCCGCCAGCCGCGTCAGAAAAGCGCATCAGCTGGCCCGTTCCGCTGATTATCCCCTGCACCTTCAATATGAACCTGTGTAAGGAGCCAAGATGACCATTGACTATGAATTACAGGATATTCTGAATAAGGCCTTTGCCATGGCCAAAACAGAATCTCATGAATTTTTTACTGTAGAACATGTTTTATACACTGCATTGACATCTTTTCCCTATCCGCGCCAGCTGATCATCAGCTGCGGTGTGAATCCTGATACTATCACACAAGAATTATTAGATTATCTTTCAAAATATGTGGCCAAAGTGGAAAAATCCCTGCCCGATCAATCCTCTGCGCTGCGTGAAGTTTTTGAATATCTGACGGATCATCTGGCGCATACGGGCAAAAAAACTGTGACATCTGCCGATTTTCTTTTGGCTGTTTTCAGCTTGGAAGAGAGTTTTGCTGCCTATTATCTGCACAAAGCAGGTGTACATCGCTCTGCCTTGCAGCAGGCCATCACCACAGTGTCTTATGAAGAATTAGCCGGGCAATCTTATTCTCAAAAGGAAAATCGCCGCAGCAGTGCCTTGGTGAATTACACCACAGACCTGACGCGCGAGGCACGCAAGGGAAAAATCTCGCCCTTGATTGGAAGAGAACGTGAAATCGATCGCATCCTGCTCATTCTGGCGCGCCGCTCGAAGAGCAATCCCCTGCTCATTGGGGATTCTGGTGTGGGAAAAACAGCATTAATTAATGGCCTGGCATGGCTGATTGCACATGACAAAGTGCCCGAAACCCTCAAGGGCTGGCAGTTATGCAGCCTGGATATTGGCCTGCTGATTGCCGGCACGCGCTATCGCGGTGACTTTGAAGAACGCCTGAAACAGGTCTTAAAAGAAATTAAAAAAAATCAGAAAGTGATTCTTTTTATTGACGAGATTCACATGATTGTGGGCGCTGGCTCTTCTTCGGGCGAGTCGATCGACGCCAGCAATCTCATCAAACCGGCCCTGGCCAATGGCGAGCTGCGCTGCATTGGGTCCACCACATTTGAAGAGCACAAGCGCCTGTTCGAACGCGATCGTGCGCTCTCAAGACGTTTCCAGCCCATTGAAATCAATGAACCCTCGGAAGAAGAATGCCTGAAAATCATTGAAGGGGCTGTCAATCTTTACACAGATTATCATAAAACCACTTACACTCCTGAAGCCCTGAAAGCCGCGGTTGATCTTTCGGTGCGCTATATGCCCGAACGCCGCTTGCCGGACAAAGCTTTTGACCTGATTGACGAGGCAGGAGCCTGGAGCAGACTGAATATTCCCGCCAGCGAGCGCATTGTCACCGCTGAATTACTGGAACAAATGGTATCTAAAATTGCGCGTGTTCCGGTGAAATCAGTGAAAAAGGATGAGACTTCGCACCTTTTATTACTGTATGAACGGCTGCGCAGCAAAGTATTTGGACAGGACGAAGCTACCAGCTTTCTGGCCCAGGCGATCAAGCGCGCCCGCGCAGGACTGCGCAAAACAGACAAAACATTGGGCAATTTCCTTTTTGTGGGGCCCACTGGCGTGGGAAAAACAGAATTGGCCAAGTCTTTGGCTGAAGATTTACAGGTGCCTTTGTTG
>JAHHUI010000085.1 GCA_020024055.1 Spirochaetaceae bacterium
CTTTTTGGCTTGGGCTTAATCTTTATCTGTTATTTTTTATTGTTTATTTATGTCTAGGGGCTGGCAAGGTCACGGTGCCGTTTTATGGGGCATTAGCGGCAGTTGGTTCAATTATAAATTTGCAAGGAAGTATTACAACAAAAGTTTTAACTATTCTAGGTGTGGGCATTTTGAATTTAGTGCGCTGGGTTCTTGAAATAAGCATCGGATATTGTATTTTGTCTGTGGGTATTGCCTTCAAGAAGAGATTTGGCATGGGTAACCCCCAAGATTATATTTTGCGCTAAAAAGAATATAAAAAACCCCGCAAGTCATTGCGTTTTAACAACTTGCGGGGTTTTAAAGCCGACTGTGGGATTCGAACTCACTACCTGCAGATTACAAGTCAGCCGCTCTACCAATTGAGCTAAGTCGGCATTTGAAATGGGGAGAGTAGGATTCGAACCTACGAAGCCGATGGCAGCAGATTTACAGTCTGATCCTTTTGACCGCTCAGGAATCTCCCCGATGTTTTACTTGCCGTGCATATATACACACAGTATATAAATTGTATTATAAAATGAAAAAAACTGTCAAGAACCCCTTAGGCCTGGCCTGTTTGTAAATCATCCTTAAATTGATCAATCAAAATATCATAGTCTTTATTGCTCTGATAAAATTCGCGCAAAGGTGCCAGATAATCATTCCCATCATGAATACCCAAAAGCTGCTGTTCTTTTTCTCCAATCAGTGTGGCGGCAAACATGGCATCCAAGAGCCCTGGGGGGTCTTGCTTAGTGAAGAAATTATCTGCCTGAATAATGCGAATGACATAATTCTGTTCATAATGACGTTTGACGATAACACCGATGAGAGGCTCTTTTTTATAGACAGCGTCGATCATTTTAAAAATTTGCTCTGTAGGTTTTTCGAGGGTGAACCCGATGTAGATGCCGCGTTCGATTTCGCGATACACATACATTTTATGAATCAGTTCCCGGCCTTTAGAGTCTTTAGTCACGCGCAGCAATTCGCGCCCGCCAATTGTGATGCTGCGTTGATTGGTGAGCAGGCCGTCCAGGCTGGCTTTCAGTTCTGTGCTGGCGGTCACGGCGGTGAGGAATCCTTCTTGTCCGTTGATCCACAATGTGTGGCCTTTGCCAAATTTATACACACTGGCGCTGGCGGGAATGCGCGCGGTGGCCAGGCCATACAGCTCGCTGTCGGCATCGGTATATACAGTAACAAATTCATCTTTCCATTGCGTATCGGCGGCCCAGGCCGGCGAGAGCAAAATCAGCATCACAAAGAACAATAATCGTATCATCATCGCTTGTATCGGCAGGAATTTTTTGTTTTTAAAGTTTCCTCCTGAAGAAGTTTGCAGTAATTTTGATATCTGTCTTGGCTGATTTGGCCATTTTGAACCGCTTGGCGCACGGCACACCCGCTTTCTTCTTCATGGCGGCAATGTGCAAATTCGCAATGGGGAATATGGGGGGCAAAGTCTGGATAATAGCTGTCTAAAGGCCCACAGAGCACCGGGCTCAGGTCGCGCACTCCCGGAGTATCCACCCAATAGCCGCCTTCGTCTCTGGAAAGCATGCGTGCATAATTGGTGATGTGATTGCCGCGATTGAATTTTCGATTCACCTCGCCGGTTTTCTGCTCATCTGTTCCGCGAAGCAGATTAATCAATGTCGATTTACCCACCCCGCTGGCGCCTGTCAGGGCGACAATTTTGCCCTTGTTTTCTTGCCTCAGGGGGGTGATGCTCTCTTTTTCCAGGGCGCTGGTGTGCAAAACACGATAGCCCATTTTTTCGTAATAGTGCAGGGGATGCTGCTTTTTGTCCGAAAGGAGATCGCTCTTGGTCAGGATGATCCATGCTGTGATCCCCCCCGAGGCGCAGGCGATCAGCAGGCGGTCTAAAAAACGAGGATGCAAAGGCGGAGAATCGACAGCCACCACGCAGAATACGCAGTCTAAATTAGCGGCGATGGCCTGGGGGCAATTTTGTTTCCAGTTAAAGCGTGAGAACACATTTTTTCTCTCCAGGCGCTGTGTGATCTGCAAGTTGTTATCTATTTCCACTATGTCGCCACAGCACAGGGCATTATATTCGTCTGTGATTCCTTTCAGGTATTTTCCCTTGATGCGTGCCTCGCAGAGGCCTTGCACAGTTTGAACGGTGAAAAGATTGTTAATGCCATAAAGAATGCGCCCTTCAATCAAGGCGTTTTTCCCAGGCCTTCAGACAATTTTCAATCACCATAGCCACTGTCAGCGGCCCCACACCGCCGGGCACAGGTGTCACTGCGCGGGCTTTTTCGCCTGCCTCAGGGTCAATGTCTCCCTGAAGGCTGTAACCTCTTCTGGCATTGGGATCGGGCACCTGAGTGATGCCTACGTCCACCAAAATGGTATCGGGCGAGATCCAGTCTGCTTTCACCAGATGCGCTTTGCCGGTGGCGGCAATGAGAATATCCGCCCGGCGGCAGAAGTCTGCCAGGTGAGGGGTTTGTGAATGGCACAATGTCACAGTGGCGCCCACAGTCTTTTGCGAAAGCAGCAAATGCAAAGGCAGGCCCACAATGCGGCTGCGCCCCAAAATGACAATATGTTTGCCCAAAAGCGGGATATTGTAATAGCGCAGCAGATAGAGAATTCCCGCGGGGGTGCATGGCACAAAGACATCACTGTGCCCTAAAGCCAGGCCACCCATATTTTCGGGGTGAAATCCATCAATATCTTTTGTTTTGTCAATGGCACGCACCACTTCTTCGGTGTCAATATGCGCACCCAGGGGCAGCTGGCAAATCAAGGCCCCGCAGGCAGGATCATGATTGAGGGCGTGAATATAATGCAGCAGATCTGATTGGGATGTATGGACAGGGAATTGATGAATCACGCATTCAATGCTAATATCTTCACAGGCCTTTTTTTTTGCCAAAACATAGGGAGATTCATCCAAAGACTGGCAAAGCAGAATAATATCAAGGCGCGGAATAAGGTCTTTTGCGCGTAAATTGTTCACCCGCTGAAATTGTTTTTCCCTCAGCTGCTGTGCAGCCGGCTTTCCCAAAAGTAGAGACATAAAAATCTATTGTAATATCTTTTTTCCTCTTAAGCAAGAGGCCGGTATGCCCGGCAATGGCTGCCGGAAAAACCTTGACAAGTGTTTTTGAATGGATTATAGTATCGAATATTATTAATAAAAGTTGAGTGAAAAAGGGGAAACGACATGTCGTCAATGTTATTACCGATGTTGTTTCTCGCTGGTTTGATTTCAGGTTGGACTGTTAAGTGGCTTTATGGACGTTATCAATTAACGAGCTTGGAAAGAATGGCAGAGGGTCTGCGTGCCAATGCTGTCAGGGACGCAGAGACTATAAAAAAAGAGATTCTGTTGGAAGCGCGCGAGCAAAGAGAAAATGAGCGCCGACAGCAGGAAAAAGAACTGCGTGATCGTTGGAACGAACTTAAGCGGTCGGAAAGCCGCTTAATAAGTAAAGAGGATAATCTAGACAAAAAAATTAGCGGACTAGAAAAACGCCAAACAGCCCTGGCAAACAGCGAGAAGGAAGTAGAAGAACAGGCATTATTGCTGGCAGAGCAAATGAAACATCTGCACACAGAATTAGAACGTGTAGCCGGTCTGACTGTTGAACAGGCCAAACAATTTCTGATTGACCAAATGAGAGATGCCGCACAGATTGATGCCCGCATTATCTGTGATAAAATTGAAAATGAGGCCAGAGAAATGGCCAATAAAAGGGCGCGTGAAATACTGGTACAGTCTATCCAGCGACTGACAGCGGAGACCAATTCCGATGTGACCATGACCAGTGTGTCATTGCCCAATGAAGAGATGAAGGGACGTATTATTGGCCGCGAAGGCCGTAATATCCGCACTTTGGAAACACTCACCGGTGTGGATGTGGTGATTGATGATACCCCCGAAGCTGTGGTCATTTCATGTTTCGACCCGGTGCGCAAGGCAATTGCCAAGGAGTCTTTAGAGCGTCTGATCGCCGATGGCCGCATTCATCCCACGCGCATTGAAGAAATTGTGCAGAAAGTGACCAAAGAATTCGAAAAGCGCATTTATGAAGAGGGAGAAAAGGCTGTCTTTGCCATGGGCCTGCCAAATATTAGGCCTGAAGGCATCCGCGCTTTGGGGCGTTTATGCTTTCGCACCAGCTATGGACAAAATGTCTTGGCACACAGCATTGAAGTGGCGCATCTGGCTGGCAGCATTGCCGCCGAAGTGGGCGCCAATCGCGAAATTGCCAAGCGTGCCGGCTTGTTTCATGATGTGGGCAAGGCCATTGAGGCTGATGGAGATGCCAATCATGCTGAAATCGGCGCCGAACTGTGTCGCAGCATTGGCGAATCGGCCCCCGTGGTGCATGCCGTGCTGGCCCATCATAATGATGTTGAGCCCGAAACTGTCGAGGCCGTGATAGTGCAAATTGCCGATGCCATTTCTGCCGCCCGACCCGGCGCACGCCGCGAGACATTAGACAGCTATATTAAGCGCCTGGAAAGCATTGAAAAAATCGCCACCAGCTTTGACGGTGTCGAGCGTGCTTTTGCTATGCAGGCGGGGCGTGATTTGCGCATCATTGTGAATAACGATGTGGTGTCTGAAGATAAATTGAAAGAAATGGGGCGTGATATTGCCCAGAGAATTGAAAATGAGGTGCAGTATCCCGGGCGCATCCGCGTCACGCTCGTGCGCGAGACACGCGTGGTGGAATATGCCCGCTAGGAAATTTTTAAGTCAATAATACCCAGTCAAGTGAGTTACATAGCAAAAAAAGAGGACCTAATATTAGGTCCTCTTTTTTATAATTTGGGTTTTGAATCTTTCTGTGGAAAGCTTGGGCGGAAGGATTCGAACCTCCGAAATGACGGGATCAAAACCCGTTGGCTTA
>JAHHUI010000086.1 GCA_020024055.1 Spirochaetaceae bacterium
GCAGAGATTAATCGTCGCGTCTTTTAGATCAGTGTATTAATAAAAAAGCAAGCTTTTTCAAGCTTGCTTTTTTTCTCTCTATTCCTCTTCGTCTTCTTCAATGACTTGAGGTCTCTCATCAGAATCATCCTCATCTTCATCATCATCAAGGAAGCGATCTTCATCTTCTTCGTCATCATCATCATCTTCCTCCTCATTCTTTCCTTTTTTCTTGGCCTTTTGGGGTTTTTTCTTCTTCGCTGCATTATTTTTGACGACCTGGGCATGCTGGTCCGGTGTGGCCGGGGCAAAGGAGATCACACGAATGACAAAAAGTATAAATAAGAAAAATATATAGGCGATCAGTACAGCTTTGTTCAGTAAGATTTCCAGGACAAGTCCCATCTCATGGTCCATGTAAATAAATCCTCCCCGTAGGAATCTATCGGAAAAATTATCAGTCTTTCTAATTATTTCTTATTTTCAGGCCGATTTCTTCTCGATTTTCTTGAAATGCGAGATGAAATTTAAGGCAAACATAATGGACATGCTGTCAATGAATGAGGCCAGGATGGTGATATGGAAAATAATGGGCTCTAAAATATGAGAGCCGGATGTCAAGGGTTTTCCATACATCATACAGGCAATAGGCAACATCACCACCAGCGAGCGTTCGGGGCAGTGGCTGGTCATGAATGAAGCCAGGAAAGAGCAGATGAAAATGCCCAATACCTGTCCAATGCCCAGGCTGAGGCTGGAATAAGATCGCAGGATAGTGACCATGGCCATGCTGCATACAAAAACAGAGCCACAGCGCGCGAAAAGGGCAAAATAAGGCGATGTCAGGCCGCCCAGGTCGCGTTTAATCTTGGCGTTTTGATGTGAATTAAAACTGGCAATACACGCGTTCAGGTGAACATTAGGTGATAAAAAGGCGATGGGCCAATAATGTGAGGCATTTTTCCAGCAATGCATAGCCTTTTTATTTGTTGTCAACAATTTAGAGAGAATATAGGCTAAAATCAAGGCACAGGTCACCGCGCTCAGCGAGACTGTCCATAAAAAACTGGTGTAATGAGAGAGGTCTTGCTGCTTCAGGCTGGCCACAGAATGCACCGAAAAGAAAAAAATCGGCACCCAGGCAAAGCGCATTGTATAGCTGAGAATATGATAAAAAATGCGAGAGAGTGAGTCAAAAAGATTATAAGAGGGCTCGGTCACTTCTTTATCCCAGGAAAGATTCACACCCAGCAGCACAGCAAGGATCAACAGCGGCAGCAAAGACTGGAGACTGAAGACACTGAATGCATTGGCAGGCAGCAGGCTTTCCAGAAAAGAAAGACCGCTGGCGGGGTTTTCCTGGGCGATTTTTTCAAACTGAACCGGGATTCTCTTAATAGGCAGCACTGTGGCCAAAAGAGTGCCTGCCAAAGACATGACAAAAGACAAGACAATGATAAGAATGGTATTAATAGAAAACATCAGTCCCAGGCGTTTTTCCCTGCGCAACTGGGCCAGGGCCATAATCAGGCCAAAGAAAAGAAACGGATAAACAAGATAACGCCAGGCAATGAGGAATATTTGGGCAATGTCCTGCCAAAATCCAGGATAGGGAAAAGTTTGTATAGGGATGAACATAGCAAAAAAAACACCAGCAACCATACTGATCATGATGCGATAAGAAAGACTCACAATGCTGCTCCTCTTTTATTTAATCATTTTCTATTTATTTTAATGGCGGCTGGAAAACAAACCCGGCTTGGGATAAGTGAACCATGAATTGCGCTTTTTCTCTGCGTGTTCTGCGGTCACTTTCAGGATATAATCAACAAATCCGTCTTCATCACTTCCTTCCAGTTCAAAACCCAGCATATACAGGGCCAATTCGCTGTGCATCAGGGCCTGGCAATAGGCCTTGATACCCATGCTGACAGCATGAGAAAGCTGCTGGCGGGGGTCATGCGCTCGCATAGAGATGAAATAGAGAGAAGTATTGGCGCCCTCTTCGATAATTTTACGATATAATTCCTGAATCAAATGCACAATGGCCTTAATTTCACCGTCAATGATTTCGTCAATTTTATGTGTTGTCAATGTGGGAAAAATCTCTTCATATTTGGGGCCAAAAAAAATGAAAATCTCTGTGGGCAGGCCGCTGGTGCGCAGCAATTCTCTGCATGCGGTTTTGGTGGAAATATAACTGCGGCGATTCCAGGCGATTGTTTTGGCATATTTCAAAGCTTCATAGCCTAAAGTGATGACTTCCCGGCCTTCAACCGAAAGGCGTTCACAAATTTTAAAACAAATATAGCTCTCTTTTCCAACAATCAGCAATGATTCTGACATACTACCTCAGATATTACTCTACTTTAGCATCCATGGTCAACTCTTCAGCTTTTTCTTTTTCTTCACGGGGGCCGATTTCTGCTTTGACTGATGCGGATGAATCAGCCAGCTGCGATGGGGCAGGGGGCCTTGAAAATCCAGGGCAATGGTTTCTTTGGTGATTTCCTGGATGCGGCCCTGGATTTTTTCTTCCTTAATATTCAGGCGCAACAGCGGCGTGGAAAAAAATATCAATCCTCCCGCGCGCAGTCTTTTCAGGCAGGAATTGATTAAAAAAGGATAGTCACGCTCAATATTCAGCGTCTGTGTCATTTTTCGGCTGTTTGAAAAAATGGGCGGATCGAGGATGATAATATCGTATTTTTTTTGGGGCTCTTCATTTAAATAAGCCAAGATATCCTGGCATTCAAATTGATATTGCGGGCCAAAAAGATGATTTTGAGAGAAATTTTCTTTTGCCCAGTCAAGATAAGTTGCCGAGATATCCATGCTGCATACACTGCGGGCTCCGCCCAGGGCGGCAAAAACAGAAAAGCTGCCTGTATAGCAAAAGAGATTCAATACATCACGTTCCAGGCTCAGCTGGGCAATACTGCTTCGGGCAGGGCGATGATCAAGGAACAGCCCTGTATCTAAGTAGTCACTCAGATTCACTTTCAGCAGAATATTTTCTTCTTCGGTCCAAAGTATCATGCTGTGTGCGGCTTTGGGCAGGGTATTCTCGCCGCCAGGGGCCTTGCGCCGTATTTTTAAATAGATGTAATCTTGCTGTATGCCCGTGGCCTGATGTATAGCCTCGATAATCATTTCCCGCGTAGGCATATATGTGGTCTCATGTATAATCACATGCAGATATTTGCGCGCATATATGTCTATGGACAGGGGCAGATTGTGTTCAAAATTAAACAGACGATAATTCTGTACACCCTCATTGTGCGCCCACTTTCTGCGCTGCTGAGAGCGCGAAGAGAGTGTCTTTTTTAAGAGAGAAAGCTCTTGGGCAAAGTCTTGATTTTCAGGCATGAATAAAATTAATTATCCTGTTCCAACAGGGAAAATTCTAGGGAGTCCAGGGGTTTAATGCTCATGCGATCGGCAGCCTCCAGCTCTTCTTTCATGTGCAGCGTTGTCTTTTCCACATGAATAATATAGCGCGGTGTGATGGCCAGATTACTGCGCCAGTCTGGGGCATCGGCCTGATTCTGTCCGTCGCGCACATAGCGCGCGACTTTGAAGGCAGAGCTCTTTTTATTTGGTTCAAGCGGTTCTATCACGGCGAAATTGCCTGCGCCCAAATACACCAGACGCTGCCCATTGCCCAGGGTCTCATGCTCTTTCATTTGTTTTAAAACGCATTCAAAATGCGCAGGCTCTTGAGTGCCGGGTACCTCTAAAATGGATGAGGATTCAGTTATTTTTTTTCTGCACAGTACACATTCGGGGCGAAAGGGTATGCGCGCGGGCTTTTTTTCGGGTCTGTATTTAGACTTGCCAAGTGGAATGGGTTTTTGCCTTCCCGGGCGAGAGAGGGTGAGCTGAGATTCTGAAGAAGATTCATGAGCTCTTTTTTTATCCCTGGAACGCCCACGACGCGAACGCCGGCGATTTCTTTGCGAGAAGCGCTTTCCCTGCGGCGAAGAGGACGCAGATTGAGACCTATTGCTGTCTGCTTGTTTCATCATCTAATTCCATACCATTCCACTCTAAGAGCCCACGCGTCAGCATATTTGCTATGCCCGATACTGCGGATTGTAAATAACGGGCATTGTGGATCTTCACTTTCAGATCTGCGATTTTGCGCGGATCAGTCGGTTTGGCTATGCGAATCATAACGGAGTTCCATCTCCCTCGAAAGCGTTCTTGATATAGTATTTCTCCAACTTCCCTGTCAGAAAAAATACATCATAACGAAGAGAATAGTTTTCATATTCTTTATTTTTCTCCAAAAAATAAAGTGAGGTTTTAATAATACGGTTCCTTTTCCCTGCATCAATGGCATATTCCAAATCAGCAAGATTGTAAGAATCCCAATATTTCACCTCAATGAAGACTAGCTCTTCCCTATGCTCCACTACAATATCGACTTCACCATAAGGACTCTTAAAGTTTCTTTCTATAATTTTCAGCCCCATTTTTATAAGTTCTTGACAGGCAAGATCTTCGCCGTGAAATCCCTTATGTTTATGGCTGCTGTGACGGTGGCCAGAAATATTTTCTTTCTTGGCCATGCCTCCTCCTTATAGACAAAAAATAAACGGCAAGGATAAATTCACCCTTGCCGCCTGCTAATAAGATTCACAATTAATCTTTGAGTGTTTGCCCGCGGCGAGCCACCAGCTGGCGCACACGAGTGGCCTTGCCCACGCGATCACGCAGATAATACAATTTTGCGCGGCGCACACGGCCTCGGCGCACAGTTTCCACTTTTTCCAGGCGAGGGCTGTGCAGCGGGAAGATTTTTTCCACACCCACCCCGAAGGACAATTTGCGCACGGTAAATGTGCGGCGCAGCCCGCTATTGTTTTTTGCAATCACAGTGCCTTCATAAATC
>JAHHUI010000087.1 GCA_020024055.1 Spirochaetaceae bacterium
TGGATATTGACAAGCGCTTAGGCAAACGAAAGAAAGAAGAAGATTAGACAGTATAGCTATTAAACGCCAGTTAGGAGGGTATAATGAAGAAGTACATCTGTGACCTCTGTGGGTATATCTACGACCCAGCCGAGGGTGATCCGGACAGCGGAATCAAGCCCGGTACGGCTTTTGAGGATATTCCAAACGATTGGGTATGTCCTCTGTGTGGTGCCACAAAAGATGCTTTTAGCCTTGTAGAGTAAAATTAAAATAAAAAAGATGTTCTTCCTTGAGAGGGAAGGGAAAAAAGGAGTGTATTGTGAAGAAATTCTTTGCTTTGTTAACTTTAGCTGGCTTTGTATTTGCTTGTACAGCAGCTAAGTCTTCTCATGACCTGGTGAAACAGCTTGGTCAGAAGAAGGATGCTATTACTAAGGCTTTCGGTGAGCCCAAAACCTCTGAGCCCTATGGCGCCACAACGCGCTTCAGCTATGAAGGTGAATTTGCTGGCATCCCCGGTACTTGGTCTTACTATGCTTTAGAGTCTGACGGTTCTGTTGTCAGCGCCGAGTTCACTGCCAAGGGTGAGCATCAGCCCATTTTCTTAGAGACTTTGGTGAAGACCTTGGGTCAGCCTTTATCTGTAGATCAAATGACAGCTGATGTTCCTGCTGATGATGTGATGGGTGCTATGGTGATTGGCCAGATCAAGCATCGTTATGACGATGGCATGCGCGTGTGGAGAAATGACAAGAATGGTACCACCTATATCCTGGATGTTGCTCCCGAGAGAGATGGCGAAGCTTTGGTCACAACTATCGTATCTTTGGATGAGAAGAAGCTGAACTCTATGGAGAATGCTTCCGCCGACACCACTGGTGCCGCTAATGCCGCCGGACAGGCCAGCGCCGCCGATGCAGCCGCCACAACAGACGCTGCTAACTAAAAAACAAGACAAGGTAAACTTAAAAATCCTTATTAGACCCCCTTCTCAAAAGGGCAGAGAAGAGGTGTCTAATAAAAAACTGATTCTTTCAAAGTTCTCTTCTTTTTCAACCGATAAATCTGCTAAGGGGGCGTTCTCTTGCTGCAGGAATAATTTACTGTTCCTGTGATATTGTGAGCTCTATGAAGAGAGGTTTATCTTATGCAAGATCTTAATCAGACATCTTCCACGTTTGATGAATTGGCAAAAACATTGAATCGTGAAGAACGGCAACAAATACTGAATCAGGTTCATAAAGATTTTTTAAATGATAATCAAGCCTCCATCAGCCCTAAAGACATTCTAAACCCGCATGCCGGCGGATCTTCCAAGCGAAACAGCGAAGATGTTTCTTTTACACCTCTTGAACAGGAAATGCTGCGTAATGAGCTGAAAAAAATGAGTTGGATCTTACATTTCCTCCTTATGATCAAAGGAATTTTTACACAAAAAAGCCTGGCACAGCTATATTCTGAACATAAACTGAAATTATTGCGTCAAGTCATTATTTCCAGGGGCAATTTTATCAATTTTGATACGAAGTCTATAGGCAGTCGTTTTGTTTCCGAAATTGTGCGCATTCACACTTTAGTTTTACCTATTAAAACATTACACTTAGATGTCTGGTATAATTCTGAGATTTTAAATGCTTTAATTACCAACCTGCTGATCCGCAGTAAAAGTGTGGCTGTGATTAAAACAAAACCCACAGATTTTGTCGATTTTAATCAATTATTACACCTTTTCACAAAAAGTTCTGATGAAGATTCTGTGAAACAGGCCGTGGACAAAGCGCAGCGTGATTATTTCAATACGATTCCTTCTTCGGTGTTTAAAGATATTTCCGACAAATTGCTTCCTTTTTATACACTTTATTTTTTAATGATATATCCTTTCCGAGACCTGCTTATTCTGCTTGGGGCAACAGACAATGACAGTGTAGATTCCAATTTTCATGGAGTGAAGCCTGTTCCTGTGGCACCTGTGCTGGGCAGTCTGGAAGAATTTTTCAGCATTCTCCTGAGTGTTGCTTATATGAATTATGATCGTACAACAACCGAAGTATTTCTGCGTGAGGTTTTAAGAAAGCAATTCAGAGAAAATGACACCGATGGGTTGGATAAACTTGTGTATCAAAATATCGTGGCTTTAGATGAAATGCTCAATCACGTGCGCAATTTTCTCACACGTGTGCCTTTGTCTGAAATTTTCTGCTATTTTCACAATAATCCATTCTATAAAGTGCAGCCCAATGTTGTAAGATTAAGCGTGAAAAATTTCTATATAAAATCTAGTTCTGTTCTTATTTCGGGCATGATGACAGACACATTGCAGGAAATCAGAATGGCCTATGTCAATAAATCAATTGAACAGCTGTTTCATAATCGCGAGCTTGCACCATTGAAATACTATGTTCCTGTGAATGACAGAATATGGGACTCTCTGCATTTAAAATCTTTTATTTATACCAAAGCCATGATGCTGGCTTCTAATTTTCTGAACTTCGACTATACAGAAAGAATCGGTGTGTTTAAAAATGTACTTGGAACAAGTGTTTTCTCTAAGATACCGGGATTGCAGGCGAAATTTCATGAATTTTGTTCTAATATCGATCTCTTGAAAAATCAGGTGCATGATTTTGACGAAAGCCTGTCTAAAGATTCTGAACAAGGCAAAAGCTTTATTCATATCCAGACAAATCTGGCAGATAATTTCCAGCAGGCGCGCCTGGTCCAGGCCTTTGTCGACCATAAAGACTTTGAAGCGCATGCCCTGCTGATGAATTTGGTGGAAACATTGGACAATTTTGTGCGCTTCACAAAGCAAAAGATTCTGGAAAATACCAGCGAGGCTGTGCAGACACAGCTGGCGGGTGTATATCAACAGATTGACCGCAATCGTTCTTTGCGCATTGTCTTGGAAGAATGGGGCCATCATATTCATACATTTTCTTTCATGCTGCGCGAGCTCGTTGAGCATGAACGCACAGCCTGCGGGCCCTATATAGAATCATCTGCATAATTTTTCATATGCAGACTGTTTTCCTGTATATCCTGAATATTTAAATGAAATTGGCTGAGTATTTTTTTCATTTCGCCTGTTAAATCAGCCCACAATGCAGGAAACAGGCTGTCTTCGCTCTGGTCTTTCAGCAGCAAAGCATGCAGATGATAACTTCCCTTTCCTCCGCCATATTTCCCATCCCCGGCAAGAGGGCACCCGGCATGCGCAGCCTGGGCGCGGATTTGATGTGTACGCCCGCTGCCCAATCGAAACAATGCCATTGTCTTTCCTGCATGATGCGCCAATGGCTTCACATAAGTGACAGCCTGCCTGCCCTCTTCATCTGCGAAAGCTTGCCCATCCTGATAGGTCAAAGCCGATATCCACACTGTCTCTTGCAAAAGCTGCGCATTCAAAAGACCTATATACACCTTATACAGTTTATTCTCTTTCTGTTTTTGGGCAAATTGGCGTGCCCCATGGGCGCTCTTGGCAAAGACAAGGACCCCTGTGGTATTGCGATCCAGTCGATGACAGGGCCCAGCGCGAAAAGATAAAGACGCATTTTGGCCTTCCCTTTGACACACCCAGGCCTGAAGGCTGTCTGGGCCATCATGAACTTTCCAGCTTCTTGGTTTATTCAAGGCCAGCAAATCTTCATTTTCCCAAATGACAGGAATCTGTGCATGTGAGAATTCTGCATGACATATGGCTTCTTTTTGAGGCTTCACTTCTTGATAATGTCCATGATATTGCAGCACATCGCCGGCACAAATGCGCACATTGCCCTTGGCTTTTTTTCCGTTCAGCTTCAGGCGCCCGATGCGAATGGATTTAAAAATTTCAGAGAGTTGTAAATGAGGAAAAGCCGCGCGCGCCACTGCATCAAATCTCTTGTCTTCATCATCTTTTGCGGCTGTCTTTTCTATCATTGAGCGTATCGTAGATCAAAAAAAACTTTCACTCAAGTACAAGCGGGAAACTTCCCTCTATTCAATTTACAAAGAACAAGGTATACTGTCTTGAATGAAGATTTAAAAGGGGGAATAAGCCTTGATTAATGTTGAAAATTTAACCTTTGGTTTTGCGGAAAAACCTCTGTTTAAAGAGGTGAATATTAAATTTCTGCCCGGGGGATGCTATGGCATCATTGGGGCCAATGGCGCCGGAAAATCAACCTTTCTCAAGATTCTCTCGGGTGAATTAGAACATAGCAAAGGCTCGATTACTATTGGAAAAGGCCTGCGCATGGCTGTGTTGAAACAGGACCATTTTGCCTACGATCAGCACACGGCATTGGAAACTGTGATCATGGGCTATAAAGAGCTGTATGATGTGATGAAAGAGCGTGAGGAAATCTATGCCAAGGAAAATATGAGCGATGAAGATGGCATGAGAGTGGCCGACTTGGAAGACAAATTTGCCCAAATGGGCGGATGGGAAGCCGAGAGCGAGGCGCATACATTGCTCGACGGTCTGGGTGTCGACAGCAAAGATCATGAAAAATTGATGAAAGACTTGGATGAAGGCCGCAAAGTGCGCGTGCTGCTGGCGCAGGCATTATTCGGCAATCCCGATATTCTTATTTTGGACGAGCCGACCAATGGATTGGATTTGGAATCGATTCAATGGCTGGAAGAATTCCTGATTAAATTTGAGAATATTGTCATTGTCGTCAGCCACGACAGACATTTTCTGAATTAAGTGCGCACACATATTGCAG
>JAHHUI010000088.1 GCA_020024055.1 Spirochaetaceae bacterium
CCTAATATCCGTTTGATGGAATATGATATAAAAAAGCACCTTGAACCAGGTGCCTTTAAAAAATAAATGATTTCGGAGAGGGGGGGATTCGAACCCCCGGTACCCTTATGAGGTACAACTTCTTAGCAGGAAGACCGATTCAACCACTCTCGCACCTCTCCAAGAACACGAAAAGAATTTTATTCCATGTGCATACACACTGTCAAGACTTACAAAGCTTAAAAGCACACTTTATTGACAAAAAATTATGAAAATTTTATGCTGTATTTATGTCTTGGGCAAGCCATTTCCCCTTCCTCTTTGCGGGTATGAAAAAAATCCTGCGCGGCCTGGCTTTGCCGGCAGCCGGCCTGCTGTTTTGGCTTATAGGTTCCCATTACAATCTTTTCAACAGCTATATTGTCCCCGCTCCACAAAAAGTGCTGGCCGCTTTCATCAAGATCACAGCCAGTGGATATTTGCTTGATGGCATTTTTATCAGCCTTGCGCGCGTGCTGTGTGGCTTTGTCATTGCGGCGCTGCTGGCATGTATACTGGCCTTACTTCTCTACATTTTCCCTGCTTTTCAGGCCTATATGCGCCCCAGCCTGGATTTTATCCGCCATATTCCGCCCTTAGCTATTATTTCTTTGCTCATCCTTTGGTTTGGCATTGGCGAAACGCCCAAAATCGTGGTGGTGGCCTTGGCCTCTTTCTTCCCTATTTTTCTCAATCTGTGCAATGGCATTGAGCAATGTGACCAAAAGCTTATCGAAGTTGGGCGCGCAGCGCGCATGAATGAATGGAATCTCTTTGCGCGCATTATTTTCCCTTCGCTGATCCCATCTATCATGGTGGGGCTTCAGCTGGGCCTCAGCTATGGCTGGCGTTCTTTGGTGGGTGCCGAGCTGATTGCAGCCTCCTCTGGCCTGGGCTATATGATTATGGAAGCACGCGAATTGGCTAAGAGTGATGTGATCATCATCGGGGTTCTGGTTCTGGGCATCATCGGCGGCATTATCGATGGTATTTTTCTCTATTTCACACGTTCTGTGCTGACCTATCATAAAGAGGCTTGAGACGGGCAATGGCATGTATTGAAATTCACAATCTCTCCAAAGTCTTTCCCCATCCTCAGGGCGAATTGCATGTGCTCAAGGATTTATCTCTGTGCATCGATAGACATTCTTTCACAGTGATTTTGGGGCGCAGCGGCTGCGGCAAAACGACATTGCTGCGCATGATTGCCGGTCTTGAACAGCAGACCTCAGGGCAGGTGATCTTCCATCCAGAGACACAGAAAGTGGGCTTTGTCTTTCAAGAGGCACGCCTGATGCCCTGGTTGAATGTGCAGGATAATGTGCGTTTCCTGCATCAGGATATTGCCCATGAAGAGCTTTTGCATATTCTGCATTTATTGAAATTACAGCCATTTGCGCATTTTTATCCGCGCGAGATTTCAGGGGGAATGGCCCAAAAAGCAGCCATTGGACGTGCCTTATGCTATCAGTCTGATATTATTCTTATGGATGAACCTTTTGCCTCGCTAGACTATTTCACACGAGGAGAATTACAGCAGGAATTGCTGCATATTTTCGACAGCCTCTCGAAAACCATTATTTTCGTCACGCATAATATTGACGAGGCCATCCTGCTTGGTGATAATATCGTGATTCTTGATGAAGGGAAAATAGCGCATATACTGCATAATAAAAGCGATCGCGCACAGCGCCAGCAGATAGATTATCAAGATGCGACAAAACAAAAAATTATTGAACTGCTGCAAAAATAAATACATGGGAGAAGATGGCTATGCTGACAATCATCATCGTGATTTTGGCCGATCTCATAGGTTTTAGTCTTTTGGTGCCAATTTATTACAATATCAGTGATCTGCAAGTGGGATATTTTGTACAGATTTGGGCCGCTTCTCTATGCCTTGGGGCATATTTTTGGCGTGCTGAGCGACAAGACCAGCCGCAAAACAGGCCTGCTGATCCCCCATCATCGGTTCTATCCTCACCTATCTGCTGGCCTTTATTTTTGTCATCATAAATAAGCAAGTTCTTTCTTTATGCACTTTGAAATGTTTTATTTATGATGATCATCACCGGCTGTCAAATCTATTTTGGCATCCGGGTGACACAGAGATTTAATCTTTCGGTGGCGAATGCGGGCATGGCATGGGGCATTTTTGGCGTCGCGGCATTTTGTGGCCAGCACCCATTAATAAATTTTATTTAAAACAAATACCCAAACCCTTATCAGTGCTGGGTTTCTTGGCATGGACCTAAGCTTTATACTATGGACTTTCAGCAAAAATCTCTACCCCGTTTATATCGGGGGAATCGCTCTTTACTATGCCAGTGCTTTTGTCTCCTCGGAGATCTACACACATATTTCTCTATCCGGGCGATCAGATGCCATGGGCATGGTCTTGGGTATCAATCAAACTCAGGCATTGGGCGCGTGATCTCTTCCAGTTTTGTGGGGACAATAGTTACCTATAATAGGATATAATTATTCCTGTATAGCCTGCGGCGGCATTTTTATTGCCACAGTCATCCTATACGGTGTTCTTTTTGCCGGCAGATACCTGGAAAAATTCTGAAGAATCCTATATAAATAAGAATCAAATAACTTCAATAATGAATTGAGGAAGAAAAAATGAAAAAATTATTATTAGCCCTCATCAGCACAGCGCTGATTATTGGCTTGATTTCCTGTTCTCCAAAATCGGGCAAACAGGGAAAAAGCTCACTCTCTGACACGGTCAATATCACTTATGTGAAGGCACCGCTGAATGTGCCCTTGATTGTGGCCAAAAATATGAAGCTCTATGAAGAGAATTTTGCCCAGGCAAAAGAGCCAAGAAATGTTCAATTTCATGAATTGACCAGTGGACCCCAACAAACTGAAGCTCTGGCTGCCAAGGCTGTGGATTTTACCTCTGTTCTGGGCGCTACATCGGCTATTCTCTCTGCTGCCAACGGTTCTGACCTACGCATCATTGGCATATTCGCCCGCGCACCAAAGGCATTTGTGATTGAAACCATGAAAGATGATATTAAAACCGTGGCTAACCTGAAAGGCAAGAAAATCGCCGGCCCTAAAGGCACTATTCTGCATCAGCTGCTCATCGCTGCCCTGAAAAGAGAAGGCCTGTCTGTTAACGATGTAGATTTTGTTTCCATGATGCTGCCAGAGGCGCTCTCGGCAATGACAGCAGGCAAAATTGATGCCGCATTGCTGGCCGGGGGGCCTATGATGCAAGGCCTGGCCAAAGGCGCACGGATCCTGACAGATGGAGAAAATCTGGTGGAAGGCACCACCGTGATCGCCACACGCAAAGATATTCTTGATAATAATCCCGAAGTCGTCAGCACATATTTAGACGCACATCGCAAAAGCGTGAAAGCCATGGTGGATAATTGGGATCAGGCCATTAGTCTGGCCGCCGAAGAATTAGGCATCAGCCGCGAAGAGGTTGAAAAAACCATTAATCTTTACGATTTTGATATGGTGATTAAACCCAATGACAAAACCGAATTGGAAAAAACTCAGCAATTCCTCATTGAAAATGGTATGCTGGATCAGCCGATTAATATTGAAGAACTTGTAATAACAAATTGGTAAAATAATTATTTCGGGCCCCAGTCTATTCCCTGTGCGGCCCGATATTTTTCTTTTTTAAGAATCATCAAAATTACCCCCCCCCCCACGAGGGATGGAAGCGTATCTTTATGCATGAAATTATGCACAATATCTCTTTTTTTCGTATTATCTGTTTTGTTTTCCCTCTGTCATCATGGTGCTTTTTTTCGTGTTTTACACAATGGCGGATGGCATTTTTGTTGCCATTTTTGTGGGCGAAAATGGCCCGGCTACCACGAATATTGCTTTTCCATTCACTTCTCTCATCATTGCCCTGGGCACAATGCTTTCCACAGGGGGCAATGCCATTGTGGCAAAAAATCTTGGTGAGCAGAATCAAGAACTTGCCTGCCGAAATTTCACCTTTATTTTCTGGGCAGATCTGTTTGCCGACTTGATCATGGCTACTTTGGGCTATTTTTTCACCGATCCCATCATCAAGATTCTTGGCAGCACAGAAAAGCTGCATGATAAGAGTGCGTCTTATCTTAAAATACTTTCACTTTTTGCCTCCTGTTCCATGCTTCAGTCCTTTGCCCAGTCTTTCTTCATCACGGTCGGGCGGCCAAGACTGGGCATATATTCCATTATTCTCAGCGGCATCACCAATGCCGTATTAGACTATATTTTCATCGCAATTTTCAAAATGGGCGTCGCCGGAGCCGCCCGGGCCCCGGAATCAGCTATAGTCTGATAGCCTTTATCTATCTTGGCTATTTTCTCTTCAATAAAAAAGAAAGCTCTTTGCATTCCGGCAAAACAAAATGGAGCAATAGACTGCTGTGGGAGATCTCCTTCAATGGCTCATCCGAAATGGCCACCAATCTCTCCGGTGGCATCATCACCATGATATTCAATCTTATCATGCTTAAATTCCTGGACGAACAGGGCGGCACTGCCATCACAGTGATTTTATACAGCGAATTTTTCCTTATTTATACATCTGTTTTAATGTACAGCACCTCTGTTTTCTTTTTGCATATTATCCTGGGAATATTCCTTTC
>JAHHUI010000089.1 GCA_020024055.1 Spirochaetaceae bacterium
GCGGGGACGCGAGAAGAGTTCGCAGGCCCGGGCGCTGAGCGGCGTCAAGAGTTTGTTCAACTTCCTAATGCTCTCGGACAGGAGCGAATGGTCGCCCGCGGAGTTTGTGCTGACGCCCAAATTCTGCCGCCAGCTGGCGCACCTTGGGCTTGATCATCTCGCCCAAAGGAAATCTCAGTCGCGAAAGCTGCTTTTGGCTCAGGCGATAGAGAAAATAACTTTGGTCTTTTTCCAGAAACACAGCCTTGGCAATGTGATAATCACCAAAGTCGTCGCGCACAATGCGCGCATAATGCCCGCTGGCAATATAAGTGTCTTCGGGAAACAGTTCAGAATCGGCCAAAAATCTATTGAAAAATAAGCCAAATTTAATCATTTGATTGCATAAAATACACGGATTTGGTGTTTCTCCGCGCGCAAAGACTTCACGCACTTCTCTTTGCAGAAATTTGTGATAGTCATCCACAATATTAATCACTTTGTGCTCAATACCCAAAAGATCGCACACAGCTTTTGCATCGGCAATATCTTTGTCCTGCCCGCTGGGCTTTTGATTCATGGTGATTCCTGTAACATGCACGCCTTTTTTCAGCAGCAAAGCCGCACAGACAGAAGAATCTACCCCTCCAGACATAGCCACCGCCGCATGGGCGCCAGCGGGAATTTCTTCATTATATAATTCCATCATTTTCCCCTAGTTTCCTTTGTAAAGTTTTTCTGCTAATCCCCAGGATTTTAGCTGCTTGGGTTTTATTATTATTCGCTTGTTGTAAAGTCATCTGAATATAACGATCTTCCATTTCTTTCAGGGTCAGGCCCACGGGCAATGTCAAAGAATTTTCTTCGTGGGGAACCACGGATGCGGGCAGATCACCAATGTCAATGATATGATGTTTAGTCATCACTACAGCGCTCTCAATGCAGTTACGCAGCTGGCGCACATTACCCGGCCAATCATAATTTGTCAGGGCATACAAAGCCTTGGGCGTAAATCCGGAGAGTTTTTTACCATTTTCCTCGCAAAATTCATGCAAAAAACGCAAAGCCAGATCGGGAATATCAGTTTTTCTTTCTCGCAGGGGCGGAAGATCAATTTCAATCACATTCAGGCGATAATACAGGTCTTCACGAAAATTGCCTTTTTCCACCTCTTTTTTCAGGTCGCGATTTGTTGCGGCAATGATTCTAATATCAACATGGATCGGCTGTTCGCCGCCCACGCGTTCAAAGCATCTCTCCTGCAAGACGCGCAGAAGCTTTGTTTGGATATTAGCATTAATTTCACCGATTTCATCAAGAAAAATATCGCCTGAATCTGCCAATTCGAATCGGCCTTTTTTCTGATGATGCGCGCCGGTGAAGGCTCCCTTTTCATGGCCAAAGAGCTCGCTTTCCAGCAGGCTTTCCGAAAGCGCGGCACAGTGCACCTTGACCAGGGGTTTATCCTTGCGCGGAGAGAGGGCATGAATCGCATCGGCGGCCAATTCTTTGCCCACGCCGCTTTCTCCTAAAATGAGGATATTTGCCTTGCTGGGTGCAGCCTGGCTTAATATATCGAAGATGGGCTGCATTGCTGTGGAATGCCCAAAAAATGCCGCAAAACCCTGATTATGCTGCTCTTGGGACAATAATTCACGCAGCTGGCGATGCACTTTTTTTCCTGATAATGCTCTCTCTACCAAGGTGAAAAGATAATCTAAATCCACCGGTTTCGTCAGAAAATCATAGGCACCCATCTGCATCGTCTGCACGGCATTTTCCACAGTGCCATATCCTGTAAACAAAATCACCGGCATCGCCGCATCCACTTCCAGGCTTTGTTTCAGCACTTCCTGTCCATTTTTATACGGCAGATTCAAGTCAGTAATCACCAAATCAATAGGTTCATTTTTCAAGATCTCACAAGCCTGCCGGCCATCATAGGCCAGATAGACCTGGTATTCTTTTTTCATTTTGAACGCCCGTGCCAGGCCTTCAATAATATTGCGCTTGTCATCGGCCAGAAGAATATTAAACATATTAAGACACAGGTGCAATCTTAATAGGCTCGGGCAAAATACCTTGAACCAATTCTAAGCCATAAACCTCTCTGAAATACCATCCTTTCAGGGCTTCCAGTCTTCGGCTGAAAAATGTTCTTAAATCAATATTGCTTTCTGCAGTTTTCAGGTTTTTAAGAGAGACAAATGTATGCAAAATAAATAATATCCCCCCACGCACTCTCTGTGCCATCAGCACAGTAGAGAATTTGCCTTTTTCCGCAATGGGATATATCAGATAGTCAATGGCAGACTCATTCGTCAGGTTCAGCATAAAGCGCTCCTGTTCATATCGATAGGTCAGGATATAACTGGTGTTGCCAAAGCGCGTGTCTTTTGCCTTGAAATACGATTCGCTAAATAAGGGTATGGGGCCTTTTTCCAGGGGTGTAAACTGCATGCGTTTTTTAAATTCTATGCCTGCATATTCATGCACTTTTGTCATGAAAGGATCTTTGCGGCCCTTGCGCAGAACATAAGAATTGTCCAGGCTTTCCACATTTTTAACAGCATTGTAAATCTGCAAATCACTGCGTGCAGGCAGGATATTATCAGGGGCAAAATAAATAATCTGCACTGTATAATTCGCCGGCAATTGATAGAAAATCTCTTTCAGCTGATCTTTGATCAGCGAATTCTGCAGGCTGTCCAGATATTCTATGCCTGATTTTCCAAATTGGAAAATATAGCCTTCTTCTTTCAGTTTTTTGGTCATATCCGGCTGCAGTATGCTTTCGAGTGCACTTTTGCCTTGGCAGAAAACAGAAAAAGGACTTAGTAAGATGAAGCAAAAGATAAATATTCTGCGCATAGCAAGACTTCCCCCCTAAAAAATACAACAGAGCTTAGTCTATAGAATCTTGCTTAAAAAGTCTACAGTGCGCTCTTGCTGGGAATGATTGAAAAAAACATCTGGATGGCTTTGTTCAATGATTTTGCCCTGATCCATAAAAATCACGCTTTGACTGCATTCGCGCACAAATTTCATTTCGTGGCTCACCAATATCATTGTCAGGCCTTCCTTTTGCAAATCACGCATCACATCCAACACTTCGGAAACCATCTCTGGGTCCAAAGAGCTGGTGGGCTCGTCAAAGAGCAGAATCTGGGGCTTCATCATCAATGAGCGCGCAATGGCGACACGTTGCTTTTGCCCTCCCGAAAGTGTTTGGGGATAGGCTAGCTTTTTATCTTCCAGGCCCACACGGCGCAGCAGGAGCATCGCTTGTTCTTCCAATTCATCTTTAGTTGTTTTTTTCAGCAGCCTGGGCGCCAGCGTCAGGTTTTCCATCACATTTTTATGTGGAAATAGATTGAACTGTTGGAACACCATACCCACTTTCTGATGGATCGCCTGGGCGTATTTTTTTTTATCTTCTGAAGAGACACCATCGATGGTAATATGCCCGGCTGTGGGAATTTCCAGCATATTAATACAGCGCAGCAATGTACTTTTGCCTGATCCTGAAGGGCCAATGATAGCCACAGTTTCGCCTGTGTTTATACGCAGATTGATATGATGCAGAACAGTTGTTTCGCCAAAAGCCTTGGATAAATCACAAATTTCTATCACAGTGATTCTCCTATAAATGTGTCATAATACCACACGGCGCCCTGCAGGCCTCCGCGCATGGTGGCCCGATGAAAATGCCTCTGTTTTTCGCCAGGGATCTCTTCAAATGCACAGCCGGTGATCTCTTTAAATCTTTCTTGAATCTGCTCAATAGTCAGGCCATTGAAATCACAGGCATTTTCTGTATTTTCCAGAGGTGATGGGGGGCTGTCTTCTTCAAAGAGAAAGGCTGAGGTTTCTGCATTGCCCGCTTCCAGGCGCAGGAAAATCCTGCCTGCAGCCTGCCGCACGGCTTGCTCTGCGGTCTTCCTGTCGCTGTGCACAGCAATAAAATTGCCGCATTTTTCCACATTATTGCGCGGAAAACACACCCTGTCACCGGCTTTCACCCGCATAAACATTTCTTTTACATGCTCTGTTTTGCGCGCCTGGTCTTCATAGAGAATGGCATTGATTTTCCCCGGAATAGAAATGAAAGACCACTCTGCGCATGTCTGAAGCGGTCGTGCCGCCTGAAGAGCTTCAGGTTTTTGCCCGATCGCCAGCAGCATCGCATTTTTTGTCAGGTTCACTCCGCTGGCATAGGGATATGTCCAGCCAGACATATATCCCCCCGAAAGCCTGGCCGCAATTTCTCCGATTTTCACGCCGCTGCTGGTCACTTTAATGTCGCCCTTGGCCGCCCCATGGCTCAGGCCCAGGGCCCTCACCCCCTGTTTGAATACATTTCTCACTTCGTCTAATACATCCTGGGCCAGGGCGCTGGGCAATGTATGGCCCCTTTCCACAAAATAAGGCGGATAATAAATATAACGATCGGCAATGCCGCAGATAATAATCTGATTGTCATAGACCAAGGCATCAATGCTTAATTCCCGCCCGTCCATATATTCTTCGATGATGATATGCGATGTGGGCGAATATTGCAGGGCATCATGCACGGCGCTTTCCAATTCCTGTGTGCTGCGCACCATACACACCCCGCGCGAGCCCATATTGTCTACAGG
>JAHHUI010000009.1 GCA_020024055.1 Spirochaetaceae bacterium
CAGCGGCTTTGTCGTCGGCATTTTTTCCGGCAGAGACACTGAGGAAATAGAAACTTTCCATAAGTCTACCCTCTTATTCATTCTTATCTTTTCAGCAGATTTCTCTTAAGACTTTTTCAGTCTAAGATACAGCTGCTGGCCTATACCAAGAACTCTGCGGTCGCTGCCACGCGCGCCCGAGAGCTGAAAGCTGACGGGCAGGCCATGCCTTCCTGAAGAGAGGGGCAACGCCAAAGCTGGAACCCCCATTAAATTGGCAAAAACACCCACAAGGTCACTTGAATATGTGTCTTCTTCGCTGGCATCAATTTTTTGTGCTTCGTTAAAGCCGGGCAATAAATATGTACAAAACCCTTCTTTGGCTAATTGCTCACTGCGATCGGCAAGATGCTGGCGAATGCTTAATGCCTTGGCATACCATTGCTGATAATTCTGTTCGGCCAGGAAAAAATTGCCCAGCAGAATGCGCCGCTGCACCTCGTGTCCAAAGCCCGATGTGCGTGTCTGGGCATACAGCCGCTCTATTGTCTTGCCCTGCGCATCAAGGCACATGCCATAGCGCGCACCGTCATAGCGGCTGAGCGAACTGGAAGCCTCGCTGCATGCAGTGACGTAATAAGTATTCAAAAGAATATCTTCCACGTCTAATTCCACATCTTTAAATTCTGCCCCTTCGCTCTTTAATACATCATAAGCCTGTTGAAATGCTTGCTGCACCGCGGGGTGACATCTTTCCAGCAGGCGGCGGAACACAGCCACTTTCAGGCCTTTCAGACTCACTTCTTCATCACAGCTGCAAAAATACTCTTGTGGATCTCGGCTGCTTTCATCCATGATGTCTTTGCCCGAAATCTGTTGATATACATAATCAATATCCAGTGGACAGCGCGCCAAAATGCCCACGGTATCCAAGCTGGGTGCATATTCGGCCACTCCATCGCGGGGAATGGTGCCATAAGTGGGCTTGAAGCCATACACCCCGCAATAGCTCGCCGGCAGGCGACACGAACCGCCTGTATCTGTTCCAAGGGCAAAGCTGGCCAGCCCGGCAGCCACAGCAACAGCACTGCCACTGCTGCTTCCCCCCGGGAAACGCTGACGATCCAAGGGGTTCAGAGTGGGGCCAAATGCACTGTAAAAACCTGAGGCCCCAATGGCAAATTCATCATGATTCAAACGACCCAGATTAATAAATTCTGCGTTTTGCAGACGCTTGATCACGGTGGCATTATAAGGAGAAACAAAATTTTCAAGTATTTTGCTGGCACATGTCATTTTGCGATCTTTCATCGCGATGTTGTCTTTAATGGCCCCAGGAATCGCCCATAAAGGATGATCCTGCGGCTGTTGGCCATCCAGCTGAGCAGCACGATCTTTGGCATCTTCAAAAAATTCCAAATATGCATTAAGATCTTTAGATTCTTCATAAGCCTTGACACACTCGCTGACCAGCTGGCTGGGCTTAATTTCTTTCTTTTTCAATAATCCATGTTGTTCTTGAATTGTTAAATGATTAATGCCCACTGTGTGCTCCTTCTTTCTGGCTTCCCTTGGGCAGGGCAATAAAACCATCGGCAAAACGCTGGCACATGGCTTTAATCTGGGAAAATTCCAATCCCTTTTCCACGCTGTCGGGGCGAAGCTGCACCGTGCGGCCGCTGATGCCATGGGTGCTTTCATTCCACGGAAAATGATTCATAGAGAAAAAATCTACCCAGTGATTCAGCTCATCCAGCCACATTTGGCACTGATCGTCTTTCAGCTCCAGGCGGCTCTGTGCAAAAAGAGCCCTGAGCATTTCATCATCAATTTTCAGCATAAAAACCTCAGCAGGAAGTATAACACAACTTCGTAAGGCTATCAAGCAAGCCTCTTGTTTTAATCCTAGTCGGCAAACCAGCGATATTGGCGGCAAAGATTGTATAAAATCCTGATTGTCAGCACACACAACACCCCAAGGCCGACGAATAATTCCCATGTTTCCCACTGAAGGAAAAGAACATTACTGACCACAAAAATAAGAATCGCCGCCAGGAAATCAATCGCCTCGCCCCCTTGCATTTTGGGATTGATCAGCATCAGAAAACGAATCACCACTGTGAATAGAAAACATGCAATGGTGAAACCGCTGACCAGGCCCATATTGGAAACATGCAGCAGACCGGTCGGGTTCATATAGCTGATATCCAAGCGCAGAAATCTGAAAATGACAAAAAACACCACGAAAAGGGCCATTTGCCATTTATTGCTGTATTGCTTAATCATTCCCGCTTCGTGCAGGGTGAAGAACAGCAGCGCAGACATACGCATATAATGCCCGAAATAAGAAAGATTGGACACAAAAGTCATATCAGAAAGAAACAGCGCATTGCCATACAAAGGCACCAGAGCCTTGGGTGCTTCAAAAAGCCAGCCAGCCACAAAAAGCAGCAGATAGAATGCTCCCGGGATATAGCGTTTTCGGCATAAAAACAATAAAAATAAACTGGTGCAAAAAACATAAATTTGCAGCAGCAATATGCGCCCTATAAAGGCCATACGGAAAAAACTCATCCATTGAAAGCCTGTTGGAAATATAGATGGATTAGGCTTGATAATAGCAAAATCGCCTCCCTGGAAAAAAAGATAGAAACAAAGAGCAGCAAATACACAGGTAATGAGAGAGGCCATAAAAACCAAAAGAGGAAAAAGGTTGTAGAAACGGATTTTCATAAGATCTTAACAAAAATAGCACTGAGCATAAGCGAGGCGGCAATAACAGCCACCGCAGCCACATAGAAAGCTATCGCCAGAATGAAGTCTACAGACGATTTTCCACGGATTTTTTTAAACATTTCCCCTCTCCATGGCCAGATATAAAATATCAAGACTCTATTACAGTCTTGTATTGTAATCTATGTGTGCAAACATGTCCAGAGACGAAAGGGCTAAAATATTGCTGCACGCTGAGAAATATTAACCTTTTTTGCTTTTCCTTGCAAAAAACGATTGAAATTCCCCAAAAAAGCAAAGACCCACCTTGCCGATATAGCCACTTCAATATTGAAATGCAGCTTGGGTGAAAGATCTATGTCATTTGTAAACTTGGGATCCTCGGGCGCATGCTCCATGGGAATGACAAACCATTTCTCGGAAAAATTGTATTTGTGTATGCCGCTGCCGTCGAAGCCAAAATTATTTGCATAAGTATAGCGCGGCCAGGCACAGACAAGATCATTTTTCATCATATAATAGCTGAAACGAATATCCCAAAGCTCGCTCTCTGGTCGCGAGGCCACCGAGGCGGCACGCAGATGGCCCCAGCTGAGCACACGGCCTTTTCGGCGCTGCTTCATGTTTGAGAGATATTCTTTCACGCCGGGCATACTCCAGTCTGCCACCAAAAAGCGATCCCTCCATGTGCCCCAGGCAAAAGCATGAAAAGCATAACTGAAAACCATATCATACGGATATTGCTTGAGGGCAGAGGTCATGCTGCTTTCATGCGTGTATCCAGACACCGCAGCCACACGCGCATTGTCACGATAAAAATTTAGAGCTTTATTCATATATGTTAAAAAATTAGGATGTGTCTGCACATCATCTTCCACCCAAATAAAAGCCTCTGCATGTTCACAGGCATAGCGCCCCGCCGTCATGGCCATTTTAAAGGGACCCAGATTTTCATCCATCTTAATAATTGTCACACTTTTAAAACCGCTAATTGTTTCTAAATAAGCACGAGTTTCCATCACAGCCTGCTCATCCTGCGCACGGCCGGGTGCATCAGAGAAAATAAATAAATCAGTCTCAGAAGCTAATTTGTTTCTCTTCAATGCTTCAACAGTCAAACGTGCATGCTCAGGCCTGTTATAAGTAATTAAACATACAGGATAATAAGTGCTCATTGTATCCCTCTCTCTTTGTTTCTATGTATAGAATCATACATACCCAAAATAAAATCACATATTTAAATAATCGACATTATTACCGATCATAAACAAAAAAAATTATTATGTCAAATATCATTTTCTTTTTGTGTGCGTTTTTTCAAAAGCGCGATCTCTGCTTTGAGTTCATCACGCAAAGAGACAGCCTCTTGGCTTCCGCAGAATACCGCCATTTCATAATCATTTAAAGCCTCATCATATTCGCCGCATTCATAATGCACATCGCCACGATTGGCATAGGCCCTGGCATTTTTAGGGTCTAAATCCAAGACATGATCAAAACAATCTATGGCCTTTTGAAAAGCGCCGTGCAAAAATGCATTAATACCTAAAGTGAACCAGTCATCACTTGTGCGTGCCTGTGATTCTTCAATTTCCAGTCTTTCCAGTTCCAGCGCCTCTTGTGTGGAAAAGTCTATCTCATCATCGTGATTTTTCATTTTATATCTCTGTTCTTTGCTGCTGGTGTTCATGCCTATTGGCATGCCGGGCATTTAATCTGCACAGCCAGGCCGCCTTGCGAAGTTTCACGATAGCGCCTGTCCATGTCTTTGCCTGTTTTATACATTGTTTCTATCACATCATCTAAAGACACCACCGGCGAGCTGTCGCGCTGCATCGCCATGCGCGCTGCCATGACAGCTTTATTTGCGCCAAAAGCATTGCGTTCGATACAGGGAATCTGCACCAGGCCGCCCACGGGGTCGCATGTCATGCCAAGATGATGTTCCATCGCAATTTCGGCAGCAGAAAAAATCTGCGGAACAGTGCCGCCCATCAGGGCACACAAACCCGCTGCAGCCATAGAAGACGAAGCCCCAATCTCTGCCTGGCAGCCTGCCTCTGCACCCGAAATAGAGGCATTCCTACGATATAAATACCCGATGGCACAAGCTGTCAGAAGAAATTTTTCTATATCCTCTTTTTCCAGCTCTTTATGATATTTTCCATAATAGGCCAAAACGGCGGGAATAATTCCGCATGAGCCATTTGTAGGCGCTGTCACCACGCGATGCCCGGCGGCGCTTTCTTCGTTTACAGCTATGGCAAAAACAGCAAGCCAATCTGACGAGGTGAAGTCATCCTTGGGGATATTATCATCAGTCAGCCTCTGAAATAAAGACGGGGCCCGTCTTTTTAAATGCAGACCCCCAGGCAAAACCTTGTCTCTATTTTTTGCGCTGATGCCTTCCATGATGGCTGCCTGCATCACCTGCCAGATTTCAGCCAGATAAGCACTGATTTCCTCACAAGAAATAAATGCCGAATCCCTCAGGCGCACAATTTCATCAATGCTCACCTTTTCTTTTTCACACAGCTGCAACAGTTCTTTTGTAGACTGAAAATCATATTCAATCATCATCGGCTGCTCTTCTTCAGCACACAGCTTATACTGTTCTTTTTCCACAACAAAGCCACCGCCAATGGAAAAATAAGTCTTCTCAAGAATCACATTTTCCTGCGCATCGCTGGCTGTGATGGTCAAGGCATTTTCATGCTCGCTCAAGAATTCCTTGGAAAAAATAATATCATTCTTTCTGTTAAAAAGAAGATAATGCTTATTATTGAGCACCAGCTGGCCCGATGCCTCCACTCGCTGGATAGTCTGTTCAATTTCTGCTGTTGTCACCTTTTCAGGCACCTTGCCAGACAAGCCCAAAATCACAGCCACGTCTGTTAAATGCCCCACTCCGGTGAGGGACAAAGAACCGTATAATGTAATTTGCACACGATCCACATCCTGCATTTTGCCACTGGCTTCTAAATCATGCACAAAGAGAGAACCCATCACCATGGGCCCCACAGTGTGAGAGCTGGAAGGACCCACACCAATTTTTAATAAAGATAAAACAGTCTTTGGCGAGAGCATAGCTACCCCCTGAAAAGTTTAAAAATAACGCTGCTGACAGTTAATAAACCCATCACCAGCACCCAAATATTGGCAAAAACATTTTTACGGTATTTCTCCAGGGCCGGCACTGTGTAAAATGCATAAATTGGCATCACAAAAATAATCAGCGCAATAATGGGCCCGCCCAGGCTTTCCATAAAGTCTAAAATATTAGGATTCAAAATGGACATAAGAATCATAGAAATATATAAGGCAAAAATGATATAAGCATTAATCTTCTTCACCTGCTGAGGTGTTTTATTTGTCACACGATCGATCACGCTGCCACGCAAGGCTTCCACACAGCCAAGCAAATGTGTGAAAAAAGAACTGCCGATGGCGGCAAAAGCCACAAGAGGCCCGATGAATCCAATAAATGCCGACCCTGTCTTATTGGCAAAGTAGGACAAGATAGGGATATTTTCCATTCTTGCTTCCTGAAGCTGCTCGGGGGTCAGAGATAAAACACAGCTGACAACAAAAAACATAATGAACAAAACCAAAATATTTGTGGTCTGCAATTCAATCAAATTCACTTTTTTCTGGATAATATCGCGATTTGAGTCTTCAGTATTTAAATCCTGCACCATTGGTGAAATGGCAGGAGAATGATTGAAGGCAAAAACCAAAACAGGCAAAGTGAGCCATAAATTAGCAAAAAAATCTTCCCAAGAAGGCATCACGCGCACGCTTTGTGCATTCCAGCTGGGAATAAGATAAAAAGAGAATAAAAGCAAGACAACAATCAGCGGATAGACCAAGGCATTGGTCACTTTCAAAACAGTTTCACGCCCGCGCACCAAGATGAAAACGACCAAAGTGATTAAGATAAAAGCAATAATAGAGCGAAACCCCAGATGCGTCATGGAAATATTCATACCCAGCTGATTAATCATAAAGCTGGCAACTGTATTTGTCAGGCCCACGCCATAAGCCATGCACACCGGCCACAGAAAGAAAAAATACAGCATGGAAACAAAACGCCCGAATCTGTTGCCCAGATGATCTTTCATCGCTTCGGTAATATCACTGCCGGCTGACTTGGAAGAGAGAACAAAATATCCCAAAGCACGATGGCCGAGCCAGATGGTGGGAAAAATAATAATACTCATGACAATAACAGAAAGAAAACCCGACATTCCTGCGCGTATCGGCAAAAACAGCACGCCGGCACCCACGGCGGTGCCAAAGAGGGCAATGACCCACTGAAAATCTTTTTTTGTAAACTTAAATGCCTGCGTTTTATCCATGCGCATACCCCTTTTTCGGACTTCTTAGATTATTTTGGATGGTATACTGTCTTTGCCGGGCAGTCAACCCATTTTGTCAATTTTTTCATATTGCGGCCTTGACAGACACGCACTGCATTATTATGATGATGTGGGTTTTTCGCGGGGGTCGTATAATGGTAATACCTCAGCTTCCCAAGCTGATGCCGGGGGTTCGATTCCCCTCTCCCGCTGAGTGGAAAATAAAATCTGCTGTAATTTTTAGTTAATTCTATATGCCTCTTGCACTAACTTTTTCCCCATGTTACAATAAAGTGCATGAGTAGCACATGCCAATTTCAATTTAATTACGATTTAAACTTCAACAGTGAACAGGAAGACGAAGACTTTCGCAAAGAACTGAAAGACTGGATGTCGCATCGCGACGGCGATATCGGCCAAATAAAGCAGATCAACAATCATCAGTGGCTTATCAGCTGTGACAATGAAGAAAAGCGTGATATGGCGCTTCATGTGCTGATGAGCTCTCTTGAACCTGAAGGCCTGGTCTTTCATGAAGGTGATTTGCGTAAATCGACATCAAAATATTTTTATTATGAAATTGCGATGGACAATAAGAAAATTTTTGAAGGAACATACATTTTTGAATAATATTGAAGGCTGAATAATTATTCAAAATCCGGTGCGGGCAATTTTTCCAGGGGTGTGAACTCGGGAAGAAATTTTGCCCTGCGTCCCCCTTCAAAATGTACATCAATCACATGTCTTCCCGAAACAACTTGACTGGAGACGATGCGCCCAATACCATAGTCTTCATGGCGCACCCAATCCCCCTTGCGATATGTCGCAGGGCCGGCATTCTCGCTGCCAGCTTGATAGGCCCTATGTTCTTGACTATAGGCCCCCATCATCACATCTAGATTTTCCTTTCCCATTTCAGAGAGAAAACGGCTGGGATGCTGGAATGTTGTCTTGCCATACAGGCTGCGCTGGCGCGTGGTGGTGATATACAACTGCTCTTTGGCCCGGGTCACGGCAACATAGCACAGGCGCCGTTCTTCCTCAATATCCTCTATCATCGCGCCTTCCCAGGGAAATAATTCTTCTTCCAGGCCCAAAAGAATAATTCTCTCAAATTCCAGACCTTTGGCATTATGCACCGTCATCAATGTCACGCGATCTTGACGCTGATCGGCGGATAATTCTTCAGAACCCTGATCCAGCATCACTGTTTCCAAAAAATCCGAAAGCGCCTCTTTGCCCTGTTCATATGTCTGCAAAACCGTGGCCAATTCACGAATATTATTCAGTCTTTCCGTGTGCTCGGCGGCGTCCTGCGCACTGTAAAAATCAAAAATACCGCTTTCGTGTATAAAGGTTTGAAAAAATTTGGCCAATGGCTCTTTTTCCAAATCTTTGCTCCATTTTTCAAAAAGGCCGGCCAGCCTGTTGCAGCTCTGGGCGGCTTTGCCTTTCATCTGGGGCAGGCTGTTCTGCAGGGCCTGTAAAATATTCTCTTCATCACGGCGATGAGAAAGAATCAGGGCTAAATTTTTCTTGCCAATACCGCTGGCGGGGCGCGAGATCAAGCGCGTGAACGCGGCCTCGTCAAAAGGATTTAATAAAAAAGTCAGCCAAGCCAACACCGTTTTAATTTCTTCGCGCTGATAAAAACGGATAGAGCCCAGAATAGTATAGGGGATTTTGGCCTTGGTCAGGGCGCTTTCAATCGAGCGGCTTTGGGCATTCACACGATACAGCACAGCTGTCTGCGCCAATCTGCCGTCGTCTTGCAGCAGCTGGCATAAATAATTGGCCTCATCATCCTGATTTTCCAGAATCATCACCTGCGGTTTTGCCCCTGTCTCTTTGCGGCTGAACACCTGCTTGCCCAGGCGGCCGCTGTTATGCGCAATCACCTGATTCGCACAGGCCAAAATGGCAGGCGTGGAACGATAATTTTCTTCCAGCTTCACCACATGGCAATCAGGCAGATTTTTTGTAAAATCAATCATATTAGTGGGTTCGGCTCCGCGAAAACCATAAATGGACTGATCATCATCGCCCACAGCCATGACATAGGTATTCTCTGAAATCATCTGCATCAGCATTTTGGCCTGTGTCACATTTGTATCCTGATATTCATCCACCAAAATGGCGCCCCAGCGCTGATGCACAGCCTGGCGCAGCAAAGGATTTTCAGAGAGGAAAAATTGCGGCAGATAAATCAAATCACCAAAATCCACAGCGCGGTTTTCACGCAGCGCGGCTATATAGGCGGCATACACCATCTGCAAATCCTGTTCTTCCTGCATTTTCAGCGAGCCGTCTTTACAGCGCTGGATTTGATGATAATAGAATTTCAGCTGGCTGTGTGGCTCCTGGGGATACAGGCGTTTCAGCAAGGCCACAGCCTCATCATCATCGTAAATGGAAAAATAACGTGAAAATCGGCAATATCCGGCATACTCGCGCAGAAACCAAGCCCCATAACTGTGGAATGTAGTCAGCATCACATCATGTGCCCTGGGGCTGGCACTTTGCACTCTCTGATACATTTCTCCGGCGGCTTTATTGGTGAATGTCAGGGCGAGAATCGCATGTGCGGGAATATTTTTTTCCTCTAAAAGCCATAAAATACGGCTAGTCAGCACACGTGTTTTACCCGATCCGGCACCGGCCAAAACTAAAATATACTTTGATTCGGCAGTGGCAGCTTCTTTTTGCGCAGCATTAAGTTTCTGCAAATAATTTTTCACTTGGATGCAGATTTTTTCTGTGTTTTTCTGGGTGCCATTTTCAGCTTAGACTGTATAGGAGGAATATGGCTCATATAGGGTGCCAGGGGCAGCCAGTCACTGGGGTCTACATAATCAAAAGGATCTTTATAACGCAGTTGCAGTTGCTTTAAATCTGCGCCTTCGGGCAGCATAAAAGTCAAAGTCAATTCACGCACATCTGTCACCACCAACTCACGCTCTGTGCTCTTGCCTGTGGTTGTTGAGCGCGCATCGGGGCGCTCATTTGTTTTTGGCGGCACGGGATTGATCGGGGGAATGCTCTTCTTGCCCACACCGGTCATCAGCTCAAAATAATAAGTATCGCCGCCATAAATCAGCGTGGTTTCGGGGATCAGTCCTGTGGTGAAATAACTGGCATAATTTCTGTCATTTCCCACAATCAGATTCAATGTCAATTTGCGTTTCTTTTTCTTATCCGGCTCTCCCAGATGATAGCCGATCAGGCTGAAATAGCCATGGCGCGACATGGTGCGCGTGTCTTGCGGGGCCTGGGCAAAAAAAGTTTTTAAGGGCAGCCAGGGTGTATGCAGCCGGGACCCTGTTTTGGGCGCATAGCGCAGCTCGAAATTAGATAAAGGGTCTCCGGCATCGACAGTGAAACGCAGAGTGAAAATGAATTTCTGCCCCGCGCCCAAAGAAGGATATTGCACTCTATAGGCATCGGGAGTGTACACTCTTTCCCCGTTGCGCAGCTCAAAATAATGCTCTTTCTTGGCCCCTATTTCCAGGCTGCTTTTGCTCAATCCCTCGCTACGGGGTGATGTATTTTCTATTTCAACGCGAAAAGAGATCAGCCTGCGGCTGTTTTTGTCCGTATTATAAATTCCGTAGCTTAAAAGAACAATGCGCCCGCGTCCTTCGCCAATTTTCAACACATTGCCATAAGACGAGGATGCCCCCTGGGCCCAAATGATTTGAGAAAAACCTATCATTAAACAAGACCAAAAGATTATTTTTCTCATCATTGAATATCCTCTCTAATTCTTATATTCTATTGTTTCGCCCAGGCCACCGGCCGCAAATTCATCACGGATGACACGCCCTGCGGGCACATTATGAATCATGGTCAGGCGCACGCCGTCGGGCGTGAACGAATATAAACAGGGCATTTCTTTTTTGCTGTCATTAAAGACCATCACCATTGCCCCGTCATATTTCTGGGCCATATCACCGGCCACAAAAATATTGAATTTCAGCTCTCCGGTGCGCCCGTCGGCATAGGAAATATAGCCGGCATCATAAGCCGCATTGCTCAGCGAAAGAGTGAAACGATTTTCGCCGCCAAAGACAATGCCGCCCCATCGGGAAGTCAAGCCATCGCCCAGGCTGCGAAAGCGCTCATATTCCTTGGCTTCTCTTTCCAGCTCTGCATTAATCACCGGCGTCAAATCTGCCTCTAATGGCACAAAGTCTTTACGATGGATTTTCCCGCCATAGGGATAAAACACCGTGGTCAATTCATCGCTGACGGTGAGCGTGACCCCTACATCATAAAAGAAATAACGCGAAGGCCCAGTCGGCATCACTTTGTCATAGACATACACGGCATCAGGGGTCTCTGGTGTGAAGATTTTCACCGTTTTTTCCTCTGGAAGCAGGAATAAGCCATATTTAGGATCAAACAGGCCCAGCACAATATGCTTATTCTGAATCATTTCCTTGAAATAGTCGGGGCGCCAGACGGTGCCCTGCTCAAACAGACTCTCAAAGGCTGCATCGCCAAAATAATCTTTTTCGTCATACACGGCCTGCCCTGTGTCGGTCAGCAGGAATTCGCTGAGATAGCGCCCGTAAATAAAGCCTTCTACGCCATCATCGGTCAGCACTTTATACCAATATCCTTTAAAAGGAGGTATTTCCACGCGTTTTTTACTGCGCGAGAGGACTTTGGCCGGGCGATTGGCCGGAAGATTATAGATTTTTTCGGCATTTTGGTCTGGCTTGGCCCTCAGGGGCAGGCTGCGCTTCTGGCGCACTTCCACAAAATTACGGATATATGGGGCAAAGTTCTGGGCATATTCCAAGGCACGCCGGCGCGAGGAAAACACCTTCACGCGGCCCTGCGGCAGCTCGAAATGCTTACCCTCATTCGACAGGCGATACACTTCACGGCGCAAAGATTTGCCATGCACGCGCACCACCGTCCCCGTGGGCACCATAACTTCATCTGTGCTCCACAAAACAACACCATAGCCCAAAGAACGACGGCAGGATACAGCTAATAATAAAATGGCCGCAGCGAGCAGACCTGTGCGCAATATTCGAGACATTAAACTCACTCTAGCATTTTCGGGCAGATTTCGTCAAGAAAATATCCCAAGCACTAAAATTTATTCCCGGCAATACTAGCCTCTTTTTCACATTTTGTGTAAGCTCGCAGACAGATGATGAATTTTTTCAGCAGCAAAGGCAAAACAAATTCAGCAACACCTGTTTTTTATTGCGAAAACTGCGGTTCTGAAGTGCCCGAAGACGACAATGTTTGCCCAAACTGTAAAAAACGCTTTGCCGGGGTGAAATGCCCACGATGTTTTTTTGAAGGCAGCTCTGCTGATTTTGAAAATGGCTGTCCACGCTGTCATTATGACCCCAAAAAAGATCAAAGAAAAAAATCAGCGCGTGCCGCCGCAGATATTCCCCTGGCACAACAGCCCGAACCACAAGACCCAAGACCCAGACGGCGCATTTTTTCCAGTTTCACCTTGGTGGGAATTCTCCTCATCGCCATCACTTTAGTCGCATTGCTGTATATGATGTAAAAAAGCCCCCCCCCCCTAGCGTATATAGACATTTTCAATATATAATTTGTATAAAATCTTAACTAAGGGGAAATAGTCAGTGCCATTTCAATATTCACGCTTTTACCACACCTGTCTGAAACGCCCTTGCGATATTATTTTTTCCCTGCTGCTGCTTATCTGCACTTCCCCCATTTTTATCATCGTGGCCATTTTGATCAAAGCTGCCAGTCCTTCAGGCAGTGTGTTCTACAGACATCAGCGCATTGGGCGCAATCATCAGCCCTTTACATGCTGGAAATTTCGCACTATGCTGCCCGATGCCGACAAAAAACTGGCCCAATACCTAGAAACAAATCCGGCTATGAAAGAGGAATTTGAGCGTGACTTCAAATTGAAAAAAGATCCGCGCATTCTGCCTGTGCTTGGCCATTTCCTGCGTTTCACCAGCCTGGATGAATTGCCGCAGATTTTTAATGTGCTGCGCGGAGATATGTCTATGATAGGCCCCAGGCCTATCACACAGGCCGAGCTGCCGCGCTATGGCGAATATGTCGATACTTTGCTCAGCGTGCGCCCGGGAATCACAGGCCTGTGGCAAGTATCCGGACGCAATGATGTCTCTTATAATAAACGTGTTGAATTGGATATGTACTATATCACACATGTCAATTTTTTCTTTGATTTACAAATTGCACTGAAAACTATTTTGGTTATTTTACTGCACAAAGGTTATTAAAAATGCGTAAAATTGTATTTTACTTTGCCGTAATTTTTTTTCTGTGCGCATCTGCACTGGGCGCCCAGACACATATATCTGTTCCTCTCAATCATCCGGTTTATCAGCTGATTAAACAACTGGAATCACGCGCAGTGTTCACCCGGCTGAGCCAGGTGCGCCCCTACACACGCTATCAGGTGCGCATGCTGCTGGAAGAAGCCCTGGCCAAGGACTATTTGCTCTCGGATACAGAAATTGAAATTGCCAAAAGCATGGCAGAGGAATTCACTGGCAATTTCGATGCCCAAGACAAACACCTCAGCAGTGCAGCCCAAAAAGGCCGATTTGACTTTGCCGGCCTGGGCAGCACAGCCAGCCTGGGCCTGACCATAGAATCCTGGACAAAAGTAGACTTCAATGATCTTGTCAATTATTATTTCAGCACGCCTTTTAATGTGTATATCCGCGGTGATTTATTTGTTCCTTGGCTTTCTTATAATGCCAATGTGATTCTCACTTTCGACCGCCTGAGAAAAGAGCCGTTTTTTCATGAAGGGCAGTTTCGCCCTTCGGGCATGGGCTTTCATCAAAGCCTGAAAAATGACTGGATTACAGATATTTTCACCTATAACGACATTGCCTTTGGCTATGATATGCGCCCCGAGCTTACTGCTTCTTTCAATGAGGGCCGTACCGTCTTCCGCACCGGGATTTTACAGGGCATCCAGGCCGGGCATGGCACAGGAGGCCTGGTGATCTCTGACACAGCCACGCCTTTTCCTTCTTTCGAAATAAATCTGCGCCCATTTGAATGGATGAATTTTTACAGCCTGTTGGGCAGCCTGGGCAATTTTAGCACAGACAAGCAGAACAGCGGCGAGGTTCAAAACCAAAAGATGTTCTCCTATCACAATCTGGAATTCTTCATGAATGACTATGTCTACTTCTCTTTCTATGAAGGCCTGATTTGGGGCAAGCGCTTTGAATTCACCTATTTGAATCCTTTCAATATTTTTATGATAGCCCAAAACCTGACCGGTGATGTAGACAATATGGCTATCGGCTTCAGCGGCGCCATCACTGTGCCCTATGTGGGCAAAATGTGGTTCGATGTTTTTTTTGATGAATTAGTCCTCAACGATTTCAAAAGCCCGCGCACAGAAACCGCCGTGCAGGTGGGCATCAATATCCCCGTGCCGGGCCTGCCCTTTTCCTCGATCACAGGGCAATATACCAAGATTGAGCCATATACTTACACCCATTACCCGCAAAGCTATAGCATAAATGGCATGAATACCGGCGGCAAGCAGATTTACACCAATACCGGCTTCTTCAATCAGGGCCGCAATCTGGGCTATTACTTGAAACCCAACAGTGACGAGATTTATCTCAGCTTTGACGCTTTGCCCATACCGGGTATGGAACTTTCCGCTGCCTACAGTCTGATTCGTCACGGCACCAATTTAAAAATTAAAAAATGGCGCGGCACAGATGGCAAACTGTATGACAAAGAAGATGATGCCAAAAAGACAGGAGGAAGCGCAACAGCGGTACACATTTTCAACGATTATACAATTAACGGCGATATCAACACTTATTTGAATTATGGCGTGGTGGGTAAGATGCAGCGCAAGGATTTCCTGAACGATGGTATTTATGACTGGACCAATGCCTTGCGGCTGTGGGTTTCTTATGATTTTGCTTATTTAAAACCCTATCTGCCTTTCAAGATTGGTGTGGGATATGAATTCGCGCATACATTCTTCATCTTCAACGGGCGCGACTCGGTGAAGAACCCCGACGGAACCACAAATACCGTAGCGATGTTCAAAAACGAATTTACGGGCGGCTTCAAGAATATCTTTGGCATTTATGTGCAAATTTATCAATAGAATAAAAGCAGGAGAATACACATGAATCAGCTGATGCAATTTTTGCTGCTGGCAATGAAAGGATGCCTGATCGGCATTGCCAATATTATTCCCGGTGTCTCTGGCGGCACAATCGCTGTGGCCATGAATATCTATGCACCGCTGGTAGAGTCGATTGGACATTTTCCGCACAATCTTAAAAATCCGCCTCAGCTGCGGCATGACATCGCCTTTTTAACGCCTGTGATTGCGGGAGCATTGACTGGCATTGTGATTTTCTCAAAAATTATTTCTCATCTGCTGGTCACACAGAGAGTGAACAGCCAATTATTCTTCGTGGGTCTGATCATTGGGTCTTTGCCTTTATTGTTCAAGCTGGGGAATTTCAAAAAGCCGCATTGGGCCAGCATTCTCGCCTTTGTGCTGGCAGCGGCAATGATGCTGAGCTTTTTTATTCTGGAAAATCACACAAGCAAAGATTTTTCTTTGCAGGCTTTTGGCAATGATGATCTGAGAAATCCTATGTATTTGCTATGGCTTGGGCTGTGTGGATTTATTGCGGCGGTGGCCATGGTGGTGCCCGGCCTCAGCGGCAGCCTGCTCCTAGTGATGCTGGGGGCCTATGGGCATATCCTGACGATGATCAGCCGACTGACCGGCTCAAGCGAAGCACAGCTGTCTTGGAATCTCTGTGTCTTGGGATTATGTGTATTTGCTGCGGGCATTGGCCTGGGCATTATTTGCTGTGCTCGATTGATCGATTATCTGATGAAAAAATATCCCCAGTCCACCATGGCATTCATCCTGGGACTGATGATATTTTCTATTCTGCCTATCTGGCCCGCGGGCATGATCTTCTCTGTATCTTCCCTGCTGATTTATACAGGCGTGATTCTTGCCGGCGCCGCGGCGGCATACACCCTGGGTCGCTGAGCTAGCGCAAAGCCTCAGCAACCTGACTGGAAGGCAGCATGCTATCAGTCGAATTGGAGACAGGCTGGGGCACTTCCTGCTGATCCTTAGCCAGGAAAATTACTCTTCCTTCCAAAAGCAGTCGACGACCCACTTCGCTGGAGAGAATCCAGTCAGCATAATGATCGGAAACTTCTAAGCCCGTGCGATTTGTGCCCACAATTCTGTGCGCGGGAATCACCAGCGGATTTCTTCCAATGCGATCTTTAGACCAGGTTTTATTATCCATGGAAAAAGAATAACCGGCTGTTCCCCATTTCTTAAAAAATGAATCCTCTACGGAACTGGGCGTGACCAGCACGCGCCCGTCCACAGCTGTCAGACTGGGCAGCAAAGCCGGCTGAAGATAATCCACATCCGGTTCGCGGCCTTTCACCGGCAGCAATTCTGTCGCATCAACAACAATGCCCGTGTATTCAAAGGGGCGATTGGGCAAAAGCAAAGGCTGGATATGGCTGTAGCCCGATCGCATCATCACACCGGTCAGGGCGGAAAACTGAAGCTGATAAGTGACCTGAACAGAACGCATGTCAGATGAAAATGTCACATGGTCTTTGCTGACCGATTCCACTGCGCTGTGCAGGCTGAAGGTTAAATGCGAACGCTTCACGCCCACGGGCAAGGAAAAAGCACCCAAATCGTCTAAATATAAACTGGCAAGATTTTCTGAGATAGAAGAAATTTTACGGCGATCGATCAGGCCTTCTGCCTGCTGCTTCGAGGAAGGCAGACCTGTGGGGTCTACAGATGTGGAGAGAATAAAAGTGAAACGCCGATTTGTCCAATCCACATAGCGTGTCACATTCACCTGTTGCGCAAAGGCACAAAAAGCAGGCCCCAGCATAAATAAAACACAAAAAGCTATAGCACGCATACTTTCACTAGTAACGGCAAAAAATAAGAGTCTATAGAGGAATTTATTAAAAACTTTATACAGGGATACGGATCTTTTGTCCCGGATAGATTCTGCTTGGGCGCAGGCCGGGATTCGCGCGCACAATGCGCGACTGATGAATCTTGTATCGGCGGGAAATGGCAATTAAAGTATCGCCGCGACGCACGACATAGGTTCTATATGCGGGCTTGGGTGCGGCGATACTTTTGGCTTTGGGTTTTGGCTGTGCCTTGGGCACAAACCGCGCCAGATAATCGCGCGCAGCATCTTCGGCATACACAGGCACTTTAATATAATAAGCCTTTTTAGAAGGCGGAGGTGTATGTCCGCGAATCAGACCGGCATTTAAAGTGAAAAAACGTGACTGATCCACACCAATGCTGTCAGCAAAGTCAACCAGATTGATTTTTCCCGGGCTGCGCAGAAGCACCAGGCTTTCATCAGCATGATTTTTACGCAAAGCATTGGGAGAAAATTGTAGATTTTCACGAATAATATGCGAAATCGCAATAAATTTCGGCACATAGGCCATGGTTTCCCTGGGCAGCATATCATTCTCAAACATCGCCCAGAAATCGGCTCGCATGCCCATGCTCTCCAGCTCTTTCTTGGCCCTCATCACGCGTGTCAGTCCGCCGTTATATGCCGCCAAAGACAGCCATAAATCCCCAGTGACACGGATCTCATCGCGTATTTTCCTCAGAGCAGCATCTGTCGCGTTCACAATATCACGCCGATCATCACGCCAGTCATCAATCACCAGGCCATAGGGCAAAGCCGAGGTGTACATAAATTGCCAGGGGCCCACAGCCTTGGCAGGAGAAATGGCATGCAGACGATAGCCAGATTCCAAAATCGGCAGATATAATAATTCATAAGGAAGATCATATTCTTCCAGCTTGCGCATAATATAGGGAATATAAGGCATCGCTCTTTCCAGGCTTTCGCGAATGAAGCGAATGCCTGGCTTGCGGCGGAAATAGCGAATATAGCGGCGCACTTCTCTGTGTCGCAGATAGGGTCTGGAATAGCTGGCCGTGCTGGCCAGGCGAAATACCGAGCTGGCGAGATCAATATCATCGACATATTCCAGGCGCAAAGCTTGAATCTTCATCGGCTGCATACCCAGCGGCACAGCCCATAAATGGCCGACAGCGATGAATAAATAGGCAAATATCCAATGTATTTTATTCACGTCTTTCTCTTGATAGCAGGGCTCAGCCGCAAGTTACTATAGAATTAGGGCAAGCAGCACTTGTTCCTGTTTAACATTCGGAGAGTTGCCTTCAGAAATACAGCATACAATGATGATTTTTTTTTACTATTAAAGGTATTTATCATCTTTTCTGGAAATTGTAAGGGGCATTTTTCGATAAAGTTGCGCTCGAATATACCGATGACTTAATTGAACTTTCCTCAGGAGGACAACAGTTAAATGGTAAGATCTTTATGGACAGCCGCCAGTGGCATGAATGGTCAGCAGGCCAATATTGATGCGATTTCCAACAACCTCTCTAATGTGAACACCACAGGATATAAGCCCGTGCGCACAGAATTTGAGGATTTGATTTATCAAACACAAAGACTGGCAGGCACCCCCGCAACCGATCTTACCAGCCGGCCTCTTGGTTCACAGGTGGGCCATGGTGTGAAAGTGGCCGCCACACAGCGTATGTTCCAGCAGGGTGCTTTGCAGTCCACCGGAAACCCCTATGATGTGGCTATCACCGGTGAAGGCTTCCTGCGCGTGATGCTGCGCGATGGCTCTGTCGCTTACACACGCGATGGTTCTTTCAAGGTAGACTCTGAAGGCCAGCTGGTCACCAGCCAGGGTTACAGAGTTCAGCCAGAGATCATTTTTCCTGAAGGATTCCTGCACGAAACCATCGCCATCGGCACCACCGGTGAAGTGACGGTGAAAATTCCTGATGTAGAAGATCCCGTCACAGTGGGCCAGCTGGAGCTGTATCGCTTCGTGAACCCTGCAGGTTTGTCTGCCCTGGGTGAAAACCTGTTCAAAGTTTCTCTTGGCTCGGGTGAAGCCATTGCCGGACTGCCCGGCCGCGAAGGCATGGGCGAATTGCAACATCGTTTCCTGGAAATGTCTGCCGTTTCCACCGTGAAAGAGATGGTGAATCTTATCGTTGCACAACGCGCTTACGAGTTTAACAGCAAAGCTGTTCAGACTAGTGATAATATGCTAAGTGTTGCCACAAATCTGAAAAGAACTTAAACTTTAAACGTATCTCCCTTTTTGTGAGATAAATCTCATTACTTTGCGAGGGTATAATATGCGCGTTGGAATTATTGGTCTTGGAATGGTGGGCAAAGAAATTTTGCTTAACTTGTACTATTTTTCGGGTGTTCAGGAAATTGTTGTCTACGATTTGAATACAGAACGTGTGACAGCAGAAATTAATGACTTCGAAGACACCAGAGCTATCCCCTTAAGTCCTCATCACAAAAAACTCATTTTGGCGAAAGATTATTCAGAGCTCAGTGATTGTTCTATCGTGATTATCAATGTCAGCATCAAAACAAAAAATATGTCTGACCGTATCGCGATTTTAGCAGACAATGAAGCCTTGATGAAAGAAATAGGCCCTAAAGTGGCAAAATATTCACCCAACGCCCGTGTCATCATCACCAGCAACCCCGTTGACGCAATTACTTATTTCTTTCAAAAATATTCAGGCATGGATCCTCGCCATGTCATCGGGTCTGGCACTATTTTAGACAGCGCCCGATTGTCTTTATTCTTAGCCAAGCATTATAAGGTAAGTGAATTAGCCATTAATGCCTGGGTGCTGGGTGAACATGGAAAGACATCTTTCATTCCTTGGAGCCTTGTGCGCATTGCAGGAATGTCTTTGTCCGAATTTGAAAAGGCCTCTGGCATTTCGCCGATTAACCAAAAAGAAACCCTAGAGCGCGTGATTGCCCGTGGTTTGGAAATCTTCAATACTCGCGGCTATACCGACCACGGTATTGGTGCTTCAGTATTCCGTTTATTCACCGCCATTGCTCAAGACGAAAAAGCCGTGCTGCCTGTCACCTGCCCGTTCACCGGTCAATATGGCATTAAAGACGTGCATATGGGTGCTTTGTCCATTGTAGGCTCTGAAGGTATTGAAAAAGTTTTAGAGCTGCCTTTAGAAGATTCTGCTTTGAAAGCCTATCATGAATCAGCAGACTTTTTGAAGTCTGCCATAGAGACTTTAGGAAAACGCTAGAGGTTTATTCAAACTTATAGATTTTTTTAAGATAATTTGCTACGATGAAGGCATGTCAAGTCCCATCATCGTAGCACCGAGTGTTCTCGCCGCCAATTTTTTAAAACTGGGCGAAGATATTGCCAGTGTGCAGCAGGCGGGCGCCGATTGGCTGCATTTAGACGTGATGGATGGAACTTTTGTTCCGCCAATGTCTTTTGGTGCGGAAATTATTCACACCATACATCAATGCACCTCTCTTCCACTTGATGTTCATTTGATGATGCAGCGACCGGATCAGCATTTTCGCACCTTTGTCGATGCAGGTGTTTCTGCCGTCACTTTCCATTTAGAAGCCTGCGTTCATGTGCATCGCTTCCTTCAGCAGCTGCGCGATATGAAGGTGATGGCCGGCCTGTCCATCGTGCCCTCAACGCCTGTTTCCGCTGTTGTGGAAGTGTTGGAAATGGTGGATATTTTTCTTGTGATGACTGTGAACCCCGGCTATGGCGGCCAGAAAATCATTCCCTCTTGCATAGACAAAGTACGCCAGCTGGCTGAATTGAGAAAAAAACACAATCTATCTTATAAGATTTCCGTAGACGGCGGCGTCACTGTAGACAATGCACCTGTTTTGGTGAAAGCAGGGGCTGATATCTTGGTCGCCGGCACGGCAATTTTTCAATCTGATGACAGAAAAAAGGTGATAGAAAAACTGCATAATGCCTGATTATTCTCAAGATCTCGCTGAAATTCACAGAAAATCTTTAAGATATTTAAAAAGGCGCGACTTTTCCACTCTTTCTTATTACCTCACAGCGAAAGTCCCGCTTTTTGGCAGCCATGCGGAATTGTATTATTATCTGGGCCTTGCGCAATATTATTTGAAAAATTTTAAAAGCGCAGAAGATTATTTCAAAACAGGCATGGAATATGACAGCGAACATGTGGACATACGTTTGGCGGCCGCGGCGGCGGCATTAAGGCAGCGCAATAATAGCCAGGCGGTGCATTTATGGCTGAATGTGCTGGATATTGACCCTGATAATAAAAAGGCGCGCAAGGGACTCAATGTGCTTCGCCAAAAGGGAAATCCCATTGATATAGCCCGCTTCATTCGCAAGGGCTCTATGAAGCAATTAGAGCCGGCATTGCCTTCCCATATTGCGTTTTTTGATATTATGCTGATTGTCCTGGGCTGTGCATTGGTGGCGGGCACAATTTTCCTGGGAATCAAGATCTCTGAAAATTTCTTTATGCCCAGCCTGCCCTCTGCCTCGCCCAATCGTGCCGGGGTCGAAGCTTATAATCTTTCTTCTGTGCGCAAAAAAGATTATATACAGAAAGAAGGTGAATTCCTGACTCAATTGACGCCCAAGGAAATTCATAACATTATCTATCAGGCAAAGAATGATTTTAATGATTATAAAGACAATAAAGTGCGCCTGGAGCTGAATCGCATTAAATACAGCAATGCGTCTTCGGCTGTGAAAGCCCAGGCTTCTGTGCTATTTGCTGCCTTGGAAAGGCCTAATTTCACTAATTTGGATACGAATTATACCTATCGAGAAATTTTTTCAGACCCAATTATGTACACAGATGTTTATGTACATTGGCGGGGCAAAGTGCAGGATGTACAGTTCACGCCAGAGGCCATCACATTCCAGCTGTTGGTGGGCTATGATGATGAAAAAGTGCTGGAAGGCGCTGTTCCCGTCGTGGTACCCTTTGAAACCTTCATCGACCCTATCCTGGCGACAGAGATTTTAGGCCAGGTGAAAATTGATGACGAGAATCATGTTTATATTCTCGCCAGTTCAATTCATCAAATTGTTAAGCCTTAGCGTATTTTTTTCTGCTTGCCGCCCCCTGCTTTGCCAGCTTTTTGGCATGATAGACATAAAAAGCATTCAGACTGGCCCCGGCCACAAAAATGGAAGAATATGTTCCCACAATAATACCAAAGACCATTTCAATAGCGAATAATTTCACGCTTCCTGTGGCCAGAAACACAATCGCACCAATAGACAGCAATGTGGTCAGGCTGGTGATAATGGTGCGGCTAAGTGTCTGGGTGATAGAAAGATCAATAATCTCCTGTATAGCCAGGCGTTTTTCCACGTAACGATTCTCGCGAATACGGTCAAAAATAACAATGGTGTCATTTAAAGAATAGCCGATGATGGTCAGCACGGCAGCCACTGTGGCGGCATTCACTTCCAATTGGCATGCCCCGATGAAACCAATAACAAAAAGCACATCATGCACTGTGCTCAGCATAGCTGAGATAGCATAGGCCAATTCAAAACGAAACCATAAATATGCCATAATCACCAGCAAAGCACCCAGTACCAATAAAATGGAATTCTGAATCATGGCAGCCGAATATCCAGCCCCCACAAAGTCACTGAAAAGCACCTCGATGGCGCCATATTTCTGTGTCAGCTGCGCAATCACTTTCTGTTCCATGCTTTCTTGAAAATTTTCTTCATCAGAAGAAGGAATACGGATAATAATCTGATTATTTTCAGCTTTTTGCACCTGGATTCCATTGGCTAAAGAGCTCAGATTTTCTCTGATATCTGCCAAAGATGCTTCGTTCTCGCTCATCAGCACAGTCAGGCTGAGGCCTGATTTAAAATCGACACCCACATTGAAGCCGCCCCGGGAAAAAGTGAACCCCCATAAAGCGCAGATGCTCATAATGCTTAATATGGTTGTTGCATAGCGTGCTTTCAAGAATTGAATTGTTTTCATACCTTTTTCACCCCATAGCCGATAGAAACTGTTTTACGACGGAAAGTCTCTGTGCCAATGTCGAACAGCACGCGCGAAACATAAATTGCCGTGAACAATGTGGAGACAATACCTACAGCCAATGTAATGGCAAATCCCTTCACTGGGCCGCTGCCCAAAGAAGAAAGGAATAAAGCAGCGATGAATGTGGTGAGATTTGAGTCCATAATTGTCCAAAATGCCTTGCGGAAGCCTGCTTCAATGGCATTGCGGCGCGTTTTTCCCGTGCGCAATTCATCACGAATACGCTCAAAAATAATGACATTAGCATCCACAGCCATACCAATATTCAACAGCAGCCCGGCCATACTTGTCAGCGTAAGCGTGAAACCCAGAAAGGATAAAATACCCAAGGTCAGCAGCATATTCAAAGTCAAGGCGAGGCAGGCGATAAAACCGGCGCCCGTGTAATAAAATAAAGTGAAAAGGTACACGGCGGCCAAACCGACGGCCATAGCCTTAATCCCCATGCGGATGGTTTCCTCGCCCAGGCTGGGGCCGATGGACTGCAGACTCATCACATTCAGATCCACAGGCAGATTCGCCGTGCGCAGCACAGTGGCTAAATTATTCGCCTCAACGACGCTGAACCCGGTGACAGACACCTGTCCGTTGTTAATCGGCTCTCGGATATTGGCCACGCTTTTGATTTTATCATCCATCAGCACAGCCAGGCCCCTGCCCACATTCGCACTGGTCAGCTTGCCGAAAATATCTGCCCCGGCGGGATCCAGGCTAAAAGCCACCATGGGCTCATTCATCTGGGAGTAATTTGTGCTGGCCTGTTGAATATGCATGCCGTCCATGGCTACTTCTTCTTTCAAAACATAATAGCGCACAAAACGATCTACACCATATACATCTTTTTTATATTCGCCGCGGATGATATAGCCGGCGGGAATCAAATTGCTATTCTCTCCGATAATGCGTCCGCTGTGGTCAATTTCCACGGTGGGGTTTTCCACATAAAATTCTTCAAATCTTCTGGTCATTTCATCATCTACGATATGAAATACCAGGCTTCCTCGGCCCAGAATCAGGCGACTAACGGCATCAGGGTCTTTTTCTCCGGGAAGCTCGACAAGAATCTGATCACTGCCCAGGCGGCGAATAGAGGGTTCTGTCGCGCCGAATTGATTGGCACGGCTATTTAATACTTCCAGGGTGGAATTCAGATTTTCTTCTTTCTGCTGATCGCTGGGGGCATGGCCCAGGCGCTGCTCTAATTTCGTGAAATCAGCCTTCAAAGTCACGCTCAAACCGCCCGAAAGATCCAGGCCCAGCTTCAGGGCGCGGTTTTTCTTTTCTTTTGCGGAGATAATTGTATCAGCATAATGCTTTTCCGCAAAGCCGTAGACCACAGCGGGGCCGGATGTGTAGCGCAGCACATCAGCCACGCTCCAGGAATGATCCTTGGCAACTCTCTGCTTCACTTTGGCATAGCCTTCGTAGCCCAATTGAGAAAAATATGCCAAATTTTCAGGCAGGGTCTGGCTGCCGTCGCTGCGGGCTATTTGCAGCAATTCGCCCACATCTTTGTTTGCACTCAGCCGCGCAGCCTCTCCAATGACATCCAGCGGCCGGCTGATCCGTTCCTGTGCGGCTTTATCCGTAAAAAAATACCACTGGACCGTGGGAGCCAAAAACCACACGGACATTGCGGTGACACCCAGAACCAAGAACAAGCGAAATGCTCTTTCCATCTTCCCCTACCTTATCCTATTTTTATCAGAACTTTTTGAAAATTGAAAATCGGCAAGACTTTATTTAGTCTCGCCGCTCTTGGCTTCCTGCTCTTTCGGGTCGCCTTTCACTTCGCTGATAGCGCTTTTCACAAATTCAATGCGTGTATTGGTCTGCGCATCCACGCGGATAATCACAGTTCTTTCTTTCACTTCTTCAATCTGGCCGTGAATACCGCCGATTGTAATGATTTTATCGCCTTTCTTCAAATTATCCATCATCCGGCGCAACTCTTTCTGGCGCTTTTGCTGGGGGCGAATGATGAGCACATACATCACCAAAACCATCAAAACCAGAAGACCAACCTGAACCATACCCGCCTGCCCGGCGGCATTAGCCTGTAATAAAGACCATTCGAACATTTTCTCTCCTTTGCGAGCATCCTCACACAATGGGGCTCCAGTTTCTCTTGTTACCATATTTATGCCAAAAGATCAAGTCATGCTCTCAAAGCATCAGAGACCTGCCAAGAGCATGAATTTGACAAAAAATTACAAAAATAACTATTGTATTTTTTTGCAAAACACTCTATGATTTTTTTATGAAACTTAAAGAGATGAAAGTCAGACAGCAAGCGCGTATTATAGGGTACGAAAAAGAAGAAGGCGAATATTTCCGCCGCCTGTTGTCTTTGGGTCTGACTCCCGGACAAATTATCACTGTGTGCAGAATCTCGCCTTTTGGCGGGCCTTTACAGGTCGACGTGGGCGGTTGTTCGCTGGCCATCCGCTCTTATGAGGCTGACCTCCTCAGGCTTTCCCTTGTGCAAAGCGAGCGGGAGACTCCTGAACTATGAATAACAACCCACAGCATCCGCATGTGTTCACCACCGCACTGTTTGGCAAACCCAATGCAGGAAAATCCACCCTGTTCAATGCCCTTACGGGCAAGCATCAGACCATCGGCAACTGGCCCGGTGTCACCATAGAAAAAAAGGAAGGCACATTCACCTATCAAGACACAGTCTATAAAGTGACCGACCTGCCGGGCATCATCCAGCTGGAACCTCAAAGTGATGATGAGCGCATTGCCCTGAAATATCTGATTGAGGACAAGCCCGATCTCATTGTCGCCGTGCTGGACGCCAGCAATATGCAGCGCTGCTTATATCTCACGCTGCAATTATTAGAACTGAAAAAACCCACTCTGATTGCCTTGAATATGATGGACATTGCCAAGCGCAATCATCTGCACATTGACCTGTGTGCCCTGGAAAAAACACTTGGATGCCCTGTTGTCCCGCTTTCTGGCCTGGAGCAGCCCAGTGCATTCCGCCTGAAGCAGGCCATTGCCAAGGCATTGGAAAATCCGCCGATTCCTAACTTTTTTCTCTCCTATCCGCCTGCGGTGGAAAAGCAGCTGGCTCATCTTGACCCCGACAGAGCTGCGGCCTTGCTGCGCCTGACTACCATGGATCTGGATGAAAAAGATCAAAAAGAAGTTCTTAAAGAAACCGGCCATTCAGCCGCCACGCTGATTGCCCAATGCCGCTACGACTTTATCAACACCCTGGTGGCCAAAGTGGTGACTCAGAAAGAGAAACCCAAGACCGACTGGAGCGACAAAATCGACAACATCGTGCTCAATCGCTATCTTTCTGTGCCCATTTTCTTTGGCATTATGTATTTGCTCTTCACCGTAGTGCAGACGATTGGCAGTAATTTTGTCGACTTTTTCGATGCCACTGCGGGCATTATTTTTGTGGAATATCCGGCGCATTTATTTGACATGACAGGTGTGCCTGGCTGGCTGAAAAATTTCCTGGTTTATGGCATTGGAAGCGGCATACAAGCCATTTGCGGCTTTGTTCCTGTGGTATTTTTGATGTTTTTCTGCCTGGGTATTTTAGAGCAGTCGGGCTATTTGGCTCGTTCGGCTTTTGTAATGGATCGCCTGCTGCAGATGCTGGGCCTGCCGGGAAAGAGCTTCATCCCCCTTATTCTGGGCTTTGGATGCACCACCACAGCCGTGATGGCCACACGCGGGCTGAGCCGATGGACAGATAAATTGCTGACAGCCTATATGGCTCCCTTGATGAGCTGTAGTGCCCGCATGCCCGTATATGCTGTGTTTTGTGCGGCATTTTTCGGCGCGAAAAGCGGCCTGATTATCTTCTCTCTTTATGTATTGGGCATTGTGCTGGCAATTCTGACCGGGCTGCTGTTTGGCAAGACAGTGTTCCGCTCAGCCCAGTCAGCATTTCTGATGGAATTGCCGCGCTATCATTGGCCCAAGCTATCTATGGTGTTGCAACAGGCTGTGCGGCGCCTGCATGGTTTTTTCTGGAAAGCAGGACGCATTTTGGTGATGGTGATGGCCGTGATTGGCACATTGAATACGCTGACACCTCAATTCAAGGTGACACAGCGCGAGAGTGAATCGATTCTTTCGCATATCGGGCGCGGCATCACGCCTGTATTTTCCTCATTTGGTGTGGAAAAAGACAATTGGCCTGCCAGCGTGGCCTTGGTCATCGGGCTCTTTGCCAAGGAATCTGTCGTCAGCTCTATGGGTTCACTGTATCTTCAAGATCAGCAGCTGGATGAAGAGGCCGGTGTGAATGAATTTTCCTGGAGCGCGCCCTGGCTGGATGCTTTTACAGATTTACGCGAGGGCCTGATCGCCGTGTTCACCGGCGCCAGCGAAGAAATTGACACTCCCCTGGCTGTCGCTTTGCGTGAAAAATTTACTCAAGGCCCCTGGCAGGTGTATGCCTATTTGGTTTTTGTTTTGCTTTATGTCCCTTGTGTGGGCGCTATGGCGGCCACCATTCATGAAATCGGCCTGAGCGCCTCAATTTTGCTGATCGTGTATTTACTGGCCGGGCCTTGGGCCATCGCCACATTGTTCTATCAGCTGGCCGTCGCACATCAGTTAGGCTTTATCCTGGCCGCCGCGGCAACATTATTGGGCATCGCCCTGGCGCTGCATCTTCTGGCGAAATGGTCTGAACAGCAGGGCGGCGTGAACCCCTGGGTGAAAAGCTGACAACGGCTCAAAACAATTGCCCAGATATTATTTTTATGTTATAGTTATCTCAACGTACCCCCCATGCCTCTTGAAAATTGAAAAATTTTATAATGCAAACTTTGGGGGGTTGTTTTTTCACAGTCTGTCTTTTAAAAGAGCTTAATTAAATTATCAAACAGCCGGCATGATGACTCTAAGAAATCTGAATATAAGAAACTGCCCTTAACCTTTG
>JAHHUI010000090.1 GCA_020024055.1 Spirochaetaceae bacterium
GGATACCGTTAAGTAAGTTTTTTGTTCAAAAAAATCTTCTTTGCAGTCGGAGCTTTTTACCGCCTGAGCCGGTGTCATCGTTGTGGCCTGAAACATTTCTCCGGCGCCTTCGCAGTCATTGCTGGTGATAATGGGCGTGTGAATATAATAAAATTGATGCTGCTGCATAAATTCATGCACAGCCAGGCTGATGGCCGAGCGCACACGCATCACGGCCCCAATCGTATTTGTGCGAGCGCGCAAATGGGGTATCTCGCGCAGGAATTCCAGAGAATGCGATTTTTTCTGCAAAGGATAGGTGTTGTCCACCATGCCCAGTATGCTCAGTTCTTTCGCCAGCATTTCTATGGATTGCCCTTTGCCCTGGCTTTGCACAATTTCCCCCGATACACACAGGCTGGTGCCCGCAATGATGCCATGCAGGCATTCTTCACCAAGAATTTCTTTGTCCACCACAATCTGAAGGCCGGAGAGACAAGAGCCATCATTGAGCATAATAAAGGCATTGTTCTTGCTGTCGCGCATGCTGCGCACCCAGCCCTGCACGCTCAAAGCAGAACCCACAGGCGAAGAGTGAAGAATTTGGGCGATAGTTAGGGCAAATTTCATGTTCACTATTCTACACGTTTAAGAGTATCTGTGACAATAGTAAAAAAAACTCTGGACAAACAAAGCCGCAGGCGTATAGAATAACGCCTTGTTATGAACGGTTACGGCTTTAATAATAAACTTTATTTGGAGGGGCAGATTGCGGCAATACAGGAACGAGTCGCCCATTTCGGGTGTTTATACCTGGAATGCGGAGGCAAGCTGTTAGACGATCAGCATGCCGTGCGTGTGCTTCCCGGATATGATCCCGATACAAAGGTGCAGGTGATGCAGAGCCTTGGGGATAATCTGGAAGTGGTGATCTGTATTTCTGCCCATGATGTCGAGCACAGAAAAGTGCGCGGCGCATTTGGTCCTACGTATGATGTTTTTGCCATTGATTTGGTCAATAGATTACGTAAGTTAGGCATTTATATACAGCATGCTGTTATCACTTTATATCAGGGACAGCCCTCTGTGGTGCATTTTCGGCATATGCTTGAGGATATTGGCCTGCAAGTCACTTTGCATCAGGAAATTCCCGGATATCCCAATGATATTGATTTTGTTGTCAGCCCCCAGGGAATGGGAAAAAACCCCTATATCCCCACCACCAGGCCCATCGTCGTTGTCACCGGTCCGGGCCCCGGAAGCGGAAAGCTGGGCACTTGCTTAAGCCAGCTGTATCATGAGCATCATCAGGGAAAAAACGTTGGCTATGCCAAATTAGAAAGTTTTCCCGTATGGAATCTGCCGCTCAATCATCCCCTCAATATTGCTTATGAAGCCGCCACCGCTGAGCTTTCGGACAGAAATATGATTGATCCTTTTCATTTACAGGTTTATAACGAAGCCTGTGTGAATTATAACAGGGATATCGCAGCGTTTCCCGTGCTGTGCGTGCTGTTGGAAAGACTGACAGGCAATCCTTCTTTTTATGCCAGCCCCACCGATATGGGCGTGAATCGTATTAAAGACGGCATTGTTGATGAAGAGGTGATTCATCAGGCCTGTTGCCAGGAAGTGGCCGCCAGATATTTTCATTATAAATATGCCTGTCATGCCGGCTATTGCGATGAAAAGGCTGTGCGGCATATTGAGCAGCTGCTGTTCCAGCTGAATATTCGCCCCGAGATACGCGAGGTGGTACCGGCGGCCAGAAAGGCTGCGCAAGAAGCGAAACAGCAAAAAAATAAAGGCAATAAAGGAATCTATTGTGCCGGGGCTTTGCAGCTGGAAGATGGGACAATCATTGTGGGCAAAAATGGGCCCCAGCTGCATGCGGCCAGTGCTCTCATTTTAAATGCGGTGAAAAAGCTCTCGGGCTTGCCCAATGAACAGCTCTTGCTGCCGCAGAAAATTTTACAGCGTATCGGTTATTTGAAACAAAATGTTTTCGGTGATGATGAATTAAGTTTAGATTTAGAAGAAATGCTCATTGCACTTTCATCTGCGGCAGAAGATTATCCAAATGTTCATGAAGCCGTGCAATGCCTGATTCATTTGCGCGGATGCCAGGTGCATCTGACACGTATACCCACCGCCGGCGATGCAATTGGGTTAAGGAAATTAGGCGTGCATACCACCTGTGACTGCCAATGATGTGGAAAAATGTATGAAACAAAAATTTATTTTCATATTTACTATGGTTTGTCTTCTTGCCTGCTATGACAACAAAAAGTTGCCCGAGGGTCATTTTGCCGTTTTTGGCGAGCAGGGGTCGTGGATACTGCGTGATGCTTGGCTGGGTCTGATGGAATTAAAAGAAGCGCGCTATTCTGATATTTCCATGCATACGCAGATGAAAGACGGCGTGGTGGATATTGTGGAAATAGAAAAGCAGATCCAAAAAGGCAAAACACTGATCTGGCTGTTTCGTTCAATGATTGCTGAAGATGCTCTAAGATTCTTGATCAATCAATATCCGCATCAGAAATTTGCCGTGATTTGCGAAGGGCCGGTGCAAGAGCCTGAAAGCACTCAGGTGGCCAATATATTTTATGCGGTGAATGAAGGTGCATTTCTGGCGGGGTTCATGGCTGCCAAGATGAGCAGCAAGCAGTATTTGGGCGTGGTGACAGGAGACAGCACCAAAGATTCACCTGTTTATGCGGTGGGTTTTTATGCCGGGGCTTTGGCCGCCCGCCCAAGAATTAAAATCAGCCATATTAATCTGCCGGGAAAATTCTCTCAACAGGCCATTAAAAACGCCGCTCTGGATTTGAATACATCGGGTGCAGATATTGTGTTTTTGGCTTTGGAGGAAGGCTTGCAAGAGGCTTTGCTTGCTGCCCAGGAGAAGAATTTTTTGGTGATAGGCTGTGAACTGCAGCATGATTCACTGTATAAAAAAAATCTTCTAACAACAGTTGTCAAGCAGGTTGATATGACAGTTTTTCATATGTCAAATGATGTGTTGGACAGAATTTATCCCGGCGGCTTGGCAGTCACCTATGGCCTGTCAAACGGCCTGGTGGGCTTGAGCAAAGAAACACATTCGCATGTGCCTATAGGCCTGAGGCGAGAGATAGAACAACTAGTTCTTTCTGTCATTATGAAAGAAGTGAAAGTTCCTAAAAATCAAATTGAACTGGAACAATTTGGGTATAGACTCACTTTGCAGCCGGTAAAAAGACATATTTAAATATCCTTGCTTTTTGCATGAATATTTTTTAAAATCTTCGAAATTCAATAAGCAAGGGGGATATCCAGATGAAAAAGATATTGTGTAATTTCGTATTTATTTTGTTAATCGGGTTATTTATATTATCTTGCGGCCAAGGTGGTGCTAAATCCAGTGATCAGACAATTACTATGGTGACAGATGTGGGCGGTGTGAATGATCAGTCATTCAATCAGTCTGCCTGGGAAGGTTTAGAGGCTTTGGCTAAAGTGAATCCCCGCGTAAAGGTGAATTATTTTGAAAGCAAAACTCAGGCAGACTATGTGCCATATTTGCAGAATGCTATAGATGATCATGCGGCACTTATTTGGGGCGTGGGCGACAAGCTGGGCCCTGCCGTGCAGAGCGTCAGTGAGCTGTATCCCGATAATAAATTTGCTATTGTTGATTTCAGTTTTGATCCTCCTTTGCCTAATGTTTCAGCTGTGCTTTTCCGTGTGGAAGAGGCCGCGTATTTGGCCGGCTATTTGGCTGCCAAGGTGACCAAGACAAAGAAAATCGGCTTTATCGGCGGCTTTGAAACTCCTATCATAGATAATTTTGAATATGGGTTCCGTGCCGGGGTGCATGCCGCAGATCCTTCTGTGCAGGTGTTCACTCAATACACAGCCAGTTTTACGGATTCCGACAAGGGCAAAACTATTGCCCAGACCATGGCTGAAAATAATATTGATTTAATTTTCCCTGTGGCCGGGGATGCCGGCAACGGCGCCATTGAATTGGTGCGCGAGCGTGGTTTATATGTCATTGGCGTGGATAGAGATCAGTCTTATCTGGCCCCAGAGCATATGATTACTTCTGTGCTGAAAAGGGTGGACAAGGCAA
>JAHHUI010000091.1 GCA_020024055.1 Spirochaetaceae bacterium
GGCTGGATTGTGGCCGAGATGAAAAGCGCTGTGGAGGATTATCTGCATAAAAACCCCACAGTTTCAACCAAGCTGCGTGAGAAAATCCTGGCCAATGAGCGCCTGCGCAAAGAGCTGAACGATGTGAAAAAAGAGGCGCGTGCCGCTGCTAAACGTATTTCCATCACCATTCCAAAACTGAAAGACTGCAAGCTGCATCTGAATGATAAAGGCGGCGAAAATTCTTCTATCTTTATCACAGAGGGCGTCTCGGCCGCCGGCACCATGGTGACCTGTCGGGATGTGTATACCCAGGCTATTTACAGCCTGCGCGGCAAGCCCTGGAATTGCTATGGCTATGCGCGTTCGGCTATTTATAAAAATGAAGAACTGTATAATCTGATGATGGCATTGGGCATAGAAAATGAAGTGGAAAGCCTGCGCTATGGCAAAATCATCATTGCCACAGATGCCGACTTCGACGGCTATCATATCCGCAATCTGCTGCTCACTTTTTTCCTCAGCTATTTTGAAGAGCTGGTGCTCAGCAATCGGGTTTTTATTTTGGAAACACCGCTGTTCCGCGTGAAAAATAAGTCGCAGACGCGCTATTGCTATACCGCCGAAGAAAAAGACAAAGCACTGAAAGAGCTGGGCAAAAATTCACTTGTCACGCGCTTTAAAGGCCTGGGCGAAATCAGCCCCAGCGAATTTGGGCAATTCATTGGCAAGGATATTCGCCTGGCCTCTGTCAGTGTCGATACCTTGAAGCAAAATAAGGCGATGCTGGAATTTTATATGGGCAAAAATACCCCCTCGCGCCGTGACTATATCATGGAAAATCTGGTGGAAGATGCCGGATAGAGCAGGTAGCCCTGATGGTGCATATTGTTCTGTGCAGGCCTGAAGGATCGGCTAATATCGGCAGCGTCTGCCGTGCGATGCAGGCAATGAATCTGCATTCGCTGATTTTAGCCGGTGCGCATGAGATTGACGAGCAGGAAGTGCGCAAATGGAGCCTGAAGGCCTATGGCATTTACGAGAAAGCACGGCATTTCCCCGATTTGGCGACAGCCATTGCCCCAATGGCATGGGTGGTGGGCGCTAGCAGACGCCATGGCCAGCACCGCAAGCGTTATTTTTTAACACCCGAAGACCTGGCCCGGGAATTGCCGAAATATGACCGCGGACAGGTGGCCCTGATCTTTGGAAATGAAAAAAACGGCCTGAATCAACAAGAATTGCGATTATGCCACAGTCTGTTGACTATTCCCGCCGATGATGAAAACGGGAGCCTGAATCTTTCGCATGCGGTGCAGATTTGTGCCTATGCCCTTTTTCGCTGCGGCGCGCGTGAAAAGCGCAATTCATTTGCCCCGGCAACACAGAAAGAAACCAATGAGATGATTTCTTCGCTGTTGCAGCATATGGATGAAGCAGGGATTTTCCGCGCGGAAAAACCAGGCGTGAAAGAGCTGACATACAGCCGCCTGTATGATATTTTTGGCAGGATTCCTCTTCACGCGGCTGATATAAAATTTTTAAGACATACTTTTGATAAAATGATTTATGCCCCCAGGAAGAGGCATGAAGCTTTAGCTGATGATTTACCCAAAGAAGGAGAATGAGAATGGCAGAATTACTGGTGACGATTTTCTCTATGCTGGGGGCTTTCGCGCTGTTTATGTATGGCACAAAAATGATTGGTGATTCCATACAAAAAGTGGCGCATAAGAGCATTGGACATTTTTTTGATTTTGTCGGCGACAGCCGCACCATGGCGCTGCTAAGCGGCTTTTGGGTCACGGTTTTGGTCCAGTCTTCCTCTGATGTGATTACTATGGTGGCCTCTTTCGTGAACAGCGGCCTGTTGCCTGTCATCCAGGCTTTAGGCGTCACCCTGGGCGCCAATATCGGCACCACCGTGACAGGCTGGTTTTATTCGCTTTTTGCTTTTGATGTCACATTAGCACATTATTCTTTGGTGATTATGGCCCTGGGATTTTTATTTATCTATTTCAGCAAGCAGGCATACACCAATACTCTGGGTGAATTTATTTTTGGCATGGGCCTTTTAATCCTGGGCCTGAATTTTCTTTTAGGGTTTATACGCCAAAATCCTGATGCACTGAACTTTTTGAGCGCGCGGGCAGATAATAGCTTTAATTCAGTCATCTTTTTCACTTTTTTCAGTGCTGTCTCCACCATTATTCTGCGTTCTTCTGGACTGAATATGGCCCTGATTATGACATTGGTTTTATCAGAAGCTATTCCTTTGTCTATGGGCATGGCCATGGTGCTGGGGTCCAATTTGGGCTCGGCGGTGTGCACGTCTGTCTCGGGGCTGCGTGTGGGCAGCGGGGCGGCCAAGAGAGTGGCTTTATGGCATGTGCTCTTTAATTGCGGCGGAGTCCTTGTCTGGCTGATATTTTTCGATAAAATAGCAGATGTTTTTATCAGGGTTTTTTCTCATAAAGTCAGTGATATTTTCCTTTTGGCCATTTACAATACAATTTTTAATCTGTTTACGGCGGTTTTCTTCTTTCCCCTGATGCCCTTGTATGAGCATATCTCGGGAATTGTCTTTAAAGAGAGCACCCCCGGCATTGGGCGCAGCCGCTATCAGCTGAGCTATAATACCAAAGTGGTGGCAGATGTGCCTGAGCTTTCATTGGCCATGGCTAAAAAAGAAATTGTGAATATGACGCAGCTTGTGGAAGAAATGGCTCATGATTATATGGATGTTTTTAATCATCCTGATGAGAAAATGAAAAAAGTGGTGTACGGCCTGAAGGAAAAAGAAGAGCTGAGCGATGAAATGTATATTGAGATCACCAAATTCCTTATTGAATGTTCTCAAAATGCGCTCTTGGGCGAACATCATGAAAATGTCAGTTTTCTCTCGCGCATCGTCAAGGAATTGGAAAGCGTCGCGGACTGCATTTCCCGCCTGACCACGCTGTGCCAGCGGCGCTATCGCGAGCATATTCATTATCGCGCCGAAGTGCAGGAAGAGCTGAATGATTATTTCAAGCTGGCGCTGAGCTTTTTAAAGTCTGTGAAAACCAAGCTGGCCTATAAAATGGAATCGGAGGACTTTGATCAGATCAGCTATTTTGAAAATTCCATTAATCAAGAGCGCAGCCGCCTGAGAGAAAATGCCCAGCACGCCCTGGAGAGCGGGGAGGTGAATGTGAAGGCAGAGATTATGTTTATGGATCATGTGCGTCATATCGAGCGCATTGGCGACTGTTGTATGAATATAGCCGAGGCGATTCGCAACTTGAAACAATAAGCTGTAAAAATTAAAAGGAGGAATCCGTATGCGTGTAATTTTGTCTAATGATCATGGGGGCATCGCTGTACGCGAAGCCATTTTGTCGGCGCTGAATACTTTGAACGCCGAAGTGTATGATATGGGTGTTTCCAGTGAAAATTCAGTGGATTATCCTGACAGAGCCGCGCTCGCCGCCTCGGAATTTTTAAAAGGCGGCTACGATTTTGGTGTTTTGATTTGCGGCACCGGTATCGGCATTTCTATGGCCGCGAATAAAATACACGGTATACGCTGCGCCCTAATATACGATTCATTTTCCGCGCGTTTGGCCCGCGAACATAATAATGCTAATTTTATTGCCTTTGGCGGGCGCATGCATTATCATGAACCGGTGGAAGATATGGTGCGCGCCTTTGCCGAGGCAAAATTTGAAGGCGGGCGGCATGCCTGCCGAGTGGAAAAAATTCATCAGCTGGAAAGTCTTTAAACAGCCGAGAAATCAAGGAAAATAAATATGACAGATATCGATAGACAGCGGGGGGGGGGTATATCTATGTTGTTCAAGCCTCTCTTGAGCCGAGTAAATGCAAAATAGGCATCACCAATGATCTGGAGCGCCGCCTGCGTGAATATAATAATATGACAGGCAAGTCGAAGGATAATATCTATCGGTATCTTTTCACCTGTGAAGTCAAAGACACACGCCGGGTGGAAGAGGATATTAAAAATCGTTTTATAACCC
>JAHHUI010000092.1 GCA_020024055.1 Spirochaetaceae bacterium
TTCCTGAACTGATCACCGCCATCACCAGCGCACGCAAAGGCCACACGGAAATTGCCGTGGGCAATGTGCTTGGGGCAGATGTGCTGAATGTGCTTTCTGTCACGGGCATTTCTTTGGCCGCCACGCGAGATGGATTTACCGTGGGACCGGAATTTTTCCGCATTTTCTTTCCTTCCATGCTGTTGATTTTAATTGTCTTCCAGCTGAGTGCATTTTTGAGCAAAAATAAACCCCTGGGCAGAACCGTGGGACTTATTCTTTTGGTGATATATTCAATAACAACAGCGCTGGGCTATATATCAGCGTAAAGGAGCGAAATAGCCGCTGACGGTTTTTCCGCTTTCCTTCTGCAATACAACTTCCAGGTCTGTGGTGATGTAGGAACGCCCGAAATCATCATTTTCCTGGCTTGTATAGCTGATTGTATAAATGCCTGTAGGCACTTTTTTAACGGCATCAATCACGCCGTTCATTCCCTGGGGACGATAGAGATACAGGCTGTGGCCGCCAGTTTCCCGAGAGATTAAATCATAAAATTCATTGCGCTGTGTGGGCAATACATAGATGGGGAAAAACATAATGCCGTTATTCTTCAAATATGTTGCCAATTCAGCGGGCTGATATTGATTGAAAGCATAGCCATTCTGTGTGCCGGTGGTCAGGAAAAACACCGCCTGCTTTCCTGCACGCGGCATCAAGGCACTGGCCGCCATGCGAAGGCCCGCATCAAAGCGCCAATTCGGATTCACCATCTTGCTCACTTTCTGACGATAGCCTTCAATATCATCATAGCCGGTGAACACAATATCTTCCATTGGGGCTTCGGAAATCCAGAAAGTCTTCAAATTACCCTTACCCAGAATGGCCTGATTCAGCTGTCCAATCCCATTGGCAAAAAGATCGACCATAGACAAAGCCTCTGGACTAGCCTCCACCATCAAAGAAGCCTGCACAGGAATAGAGGGTTCATTATCATAGGCACCCAAGTTGAAACTGGCCACCGGATGCCCATTGTCATACAACAGGAAATTCCCCGGCTGAAGACCGACAACAGGCTCGCCGCTGCGAGACTGCACCGCCACCTCCATCACCACATTGGGAAAACGATCGGACATAATGCGCCGAATCTCGACAGAAAGACCGCCATAAATGCTGGATAGCCGGCTCAGATATACCAGGCGATTTGTTTTATTATCCGTCACCAAAAGGGCACCATTGGCATCAAAAGCTGTCTGCATGATATTTTCTGCTTTGCCCACAAGGTCAGTAATGGGAATAAAAGTTTTATCTTCAATATTGCCTTCAATCACGCGTGTGCCGTCGGCCACAATGAGATATTTACCCTTGCGCAGGCGCAAACCTTCGGGAGAAATGAGCTCGCCGCGGCCCATTTCATACAGATAATTTCCATAATGATCAAAGACACAAACGCGGCGGCGATCCACATCCACTACATAAAGCTCAGTGGCGCTGGCGGCAATGCCCCCCGGATGGCCCAGGCCTTCAAATAAAGGACTCGGCTCGCCGATTGTCATAATAAATTTTCCGTTAAAATCATATTTCAGTACACGCTTTGTCGCCCAGTCGGTGACGTATAAATAACCGTCTTCCGTGCTGGCCAGATACTGCGGGCTGGTTAATCCGCCTTCATTGGGCAAAGAACCAAAAGTCTTCAGTCTGAAGCCGCTATGGCTCATTAGGCTGATTCTTTTCGAGCGGAATTCGCTGACAAAAAAGCGCCCATCATCCAGGGGCAAAACATCCCAAGGGCCGTCGAACTGAACCAGGCCGCCCGAATAGCGCACCAAAACAGCACCGTTGACATCAAATTTTGCCACGGTATTTGTGCCATAGCTGGCGACATAGGCCCCCCCGGAAAGATTATCGGCCACCACACTGGTGGGGCGCAGGAAACGCAAGATACGCCCAGAACGGCCCGGCGTCTCTCCACGCTCGGCCCAGGTATCCTGGCTTAAATTATCATAATAAGGGCTGCTGCGAAACAGCATAGTGTCTACACGCGACTGAAGCCAATAACCGGCCACGTCTTCATTAATCACTGTCTCCCATTGCGCCAGGGCAGACTCTTCCAAGCCAGCATAATAATTGGCAAAGCCCAGCCACAAACGATACAAAGCATTTTTGGGCACAAATCCCAAAGCCTTTTCAAAATTTACTAAAGCACTGTTGTAATATCCATTATGAAAAGCTCGCACACCCCAAGAAAATTCTTCAAAAGCCAAAACACTGTTGCGATCAATAGGCTGCGTCGAGGTGGACCTTAAAACCCCTGTATTTGGGTTTGGCATGGGGACTGTCAGCGGGCTGGTGGAAACAGGGCTGGCCTCCTGCGCAGCGCGCTCGGCATCAATCACATCAGTAATTTCCTTTGAAAGAAGAGGATCCCGTTCCTCCTCCAGCTGAATACGGGCATGCTCGGGCTGCACCTGGGCATGAACAAAAGAACTTAGAAAAAAAAAGATAAAAACAGAACAAAATCCTTTCGGCATTGATTTATTTTCTCCCCGCAGAGCGGCGCACCACTTCCACATGGCCGCGAATTTGTTCAGATTCAGGGGTCTGCAACAAAGCCATTTCTAAATAATCCAAAGATTCCTTATTCTTGCCCATCTTATGCAAAACCCACCCTAAAGAATCTAAATAGGCAGAATTGCTGGGCTTGGCGCTGACAGCCTGTCGGCATAAGGACAAAGCCTCGTCCAGGTTTTCGCCCATTTCAGCATAAAGGAACCCCAGGCCGTTTAATGTATTGACATGAGACGGATCCGCTTCCATCGCCATGCGATAGCGTCTGGCCGCCACGCGCAAATCACCCCGACGCTGGGCCACATAAGCCCATAAAGAATAAAATTGGGCTTTTTGCCGCCCGTTCTTGGCCATCTCTGCCAATAATGCTTCCGCATCTTTATCACGGTTATCCAACACGTATAAATAGCACAGCAAAAAACGGCTTTGCGACAAACGCAAAAGATCCTTGTCTTGAGCGACGACATGCTCCAAAAGTCTAATCGCCGGTCTAATCTGATTCACCCGACTGTAACTTAAGCCCAGATAAAGTGCAATTTCAGTATCATCTCTTGGATCCACGCCGCAAGATAACAGGCCCTGCAAAGCCTCTTTATACTGTTTTTCTTTATACAGTGTTACCGCTTCTTCCTTGGTCATTCTTGCATCACCTTTACTACAAAGAGCAGGACTTAGCCTGCATTTCGAGACAAACCCTCCGTTAGACTATCGGCGAGTTTAGAAAGGACATTATTAATTCTTTGGGGGTGTACTTTTCAGTCCATGGCCGGCATTGGTGGCCAGCTCGATCGCGACAATTTGTGCTTCGCTGCCTGAATCAGCCCAAAAACCATGATATTTCACCACGGCAAGGCATCCGCTGGCGGCAATTTTTTCATACATTGTTTCATATTTCACAAAGCTTTCATTTTCTTTATAATCTGCTTCGCCGTTTTCCAGGCAACAGACCATGTCTTCAATTTCAGCTGTGATATAGGATGAAAACACAGCCTGCGGGTTTGGAATCAGTGAAAAACCTGTATTGATATAGCTTTTCTTCGCCCCGTCCACCATCACATAAGGGTTTTTGCGCCATGCCTGCTTTTCATGAAAACACCGGGCAAAATGCTGTGTATCATCCAGTTCAATCACCCCATAGCTTCCCGATTCTTCATGGGGCATGGGGACAATAATATCGAAAACTAAATTCTCCATACCTTTTTTTTGAATCAGCGGGTCTTCAC
>JAHHUI010000093.1 GCA_020024055.1 Spirochaetaceae bacterium
GGTCTTGGTGGCCTCGCGGCTGAAATGCTTTGTGGACGGGTCGGCTAATTGAGCAAAGAAAATATTCTGTCCCCCCGAAACCAAATGCCCCTGAATCTCCATTGTGCCGCCCAGGGGTGTGTACCAAAATAAAGGATACACCGCATGATGCAAACCGAAAATATTGAGCATGCGCAGCGTGAAACCATAGAGCAAGGCGCCAAGGCTGCCTGTCTCTGCAAAGAAAATGCCCGCTTGCACCAGCGCACCAAAGACAGGGGGCCAGAAAAACGGGAATAAAGCGGCCACAGGAATGAAGGCCAGCATGGTGACCACGGGAATGAAACGGCTGCCATTAAAAAAAGAGAGCATGCTCGGCAGAACAATCTGTGAACAGGTATTGGTCAGCCAGGCAGAAATAATACCACAGATAATACCCCCCAGCACGCCCACTTCCAGGCTGAAAATGCCCAATGTGCGTGAATACAGACGGCTCATCGACTCGGCATGCTCAGCATTCATGCCATGCTGTGTTAAATAGGCTACGGTGGTGGTCTCGGGCGTGATACCCTGCCAGGTTAAAATGACATGAATCACCGTGTGAAAAACCAAAAAACCCAGCAATGCCGACAAAGCAGCTGTTTCCTTATTAATATTGGCCATGCCAATGGCCACACCAATGGCAAACAAAACAGGCAAATTGGCAAATACCATGCTGCCCAGCTGCGCAAACAGACTGAATATATAATGAAGAGGCATGCCGGGCATGAGCCAGGAAAGATGATAAGTATTCACCAGCTGGGGCGATGTGAACGATGCCCCCACACCCAGGAGAATACCCGCGATGGGCAGCACAGCAATCGGCAGCATAAAAGCTCGGCCCACTCTTTGTAAAACAGCAAAAAATTGATCAAATATGCGTGTCATTGCGCACATCCTCCCTTTATTCGTGCACTCTTTTTTTTCAGGTTTTATGACATCATGGCATCAAAGAACTTTTTTGTAATCAGCTGGGGGCGTGTGATGGCCGAACCCACCACCACGGCAAAGACACCCATATCTTTCACCTTTTTGGCTTTTTCGGGGGTGTCTACTTTGCCCTCGGCAATGACGGGGGCGTGCACGCTGTGCATCACGCGCGATAAAAATTCAAAATTATTATTGGCAATATCGCAGCTGCGGCTTTCGGCTGTGTATCCATGCAATGTGGTGCCAATGAAATCGAAACCCAGACGATCGGCTTCTTTGGCCTCTTCCAATGTGGCAATATCAGCCATGAGTAATTGATTGGGGTATTTTTGGCGCACACAGGCGACAAATTCAGCAAGCGACTTGCCATCGGGTCTTGGGCGGCATGTGGCATCACAGGCAATAATATCTGCCTGGACAGCGACCAGTTTTTCCACTTCTTTTATTGTGGGGGTGATATACACAGGCGAGTTGTCATACACTTTTTTAATAATGCCCAGAATGGGCAGCTGCACTTCCTGGCGAATGGCACTGATATCGGCGACAGTATTGGCGCGAATGGCTTTTGCGCCGCCTATTTTTGCGGCCAGGGCCATTTTGCTCATGATAAAAGGGCTGTGTAAAGGTTCATCTGGCAGAGCCTGGCAAGAGACAATTAATGCACCGCGCAAATAGTCTATCAGCTGCTCTTTGATATATTTCATGCTCACTCCCCCAGATATTTATTGTAGCACTTTGTCCGCTTAAGTCAAGCGATAGATGGTGTTTAGGCAGCGTTTTTTTACAAGTTTCTCCTTTGTGTGTACAAAAACAAGAGAAATAGTTTACAATTTATATTGTGATGAGCGGGCCATTTTATTTCGACTATGCTGCCACAGGAATTCCCGATGCAGAAATTGCGCATTCAGCCCTGGAAGAATCCCTTGCCTATTTTGCCAATCCCTCCAGCACACATCATCTGGGCAAAGCAGCGCAGCAACGCCTGGAACACTGGCGTGCGCGCGCGGCCAAGACCCTGAATGTGCAAAGAGAGCAAATTATTTTTACAGGTGGGGCCACCGAAGCCAATCAGATGATTCTTCTGCGTCTTCTTTTGAACAAAGACCCTGGCAATACACATATTGTTGCGGCCGGCTTTGAACATGCCTCTGTACACGAAAGCCTATTGACACTTAAACATGCAGGCTGCAAATTATTATGGGTGAATCCTGGCAATGACGGGTGCATATGTCCCAAAGATTTCCTGGCACAGATCACACCTAAAACGCGTCTGGTGACATTGATGATGGTGAATAATGAAACAGGAGCCATACAGCCAGCTGCACAAGTGATTCAGAATATACGCAGCCTGCCACATGGCAATCATATTCATGTGCATATTGACGCTGTGCAGGCTATTGGGCGTATTCATCTGAATCTGCATGATTTAGACTGCGATTCACTGTGCCTTTCGGCCCATAAAATCGGCGGACCCAAAGGCATCGGATTATTATACCTTAAAAACCCGGTGCCCACTCTCCTGAAAGGCGGGGGGCAGGAAAACGATATGCGCGCGGGCACGGAAAATCTTTTTGGCATCTGCGGCTGTGTGCTAGCCCTGGAAAAAATACAACAAAGGCATGCACAGAGCCGATCGCATGAGCAGTTGTGGCTTTCTCGCCTGAAAGATATGGGGGCCACATTTCTGCCCGCCGATCGCGCAATACATCCCGAAAATTTCAGTCAAGGGATTATTGCTTTTGCCTTCCCTCCTCTGCCGGGCGAAGTGTTGATGCGTCTGCTGAGCGATCGGCATGTGTATGTAGGCACGGGAAGTGCCTGCGGACAGAACAAAAAAGATCGCCTGCGTGCCCTGACCTGTATCGGAATTGCCGACAAAATTGCCCAATGCGCGGTGCGCGTGTCTTTTCATGAGGATACACCTCTTGAGCATAGTCTCCAGGCATTGGATATTCTGGAAGAAATCATCTCCGACCAGCGCAAAATTCTTAATTTTTAAGAACTCGATACCTGATCTTATTTGTGTGGCTTAGCAAATTGTCTTGCCGATGTGAACAGTGGGATTTTTGTTGCCTGCACTATGAAAGCTTCCGGTGGCGCCATTTTTAGAATTCACCACCATGCCGGTTGTATAAATCACATTCACGCTGTTTGGATACTGCAATTTCCCACTCCAGATATTGCCGTTTAAAGTTGTACTTCCAGGAATTGCAACATAAGTGATGAAGGTTCTGTTTTCCCAAATGCGCAGCTCCATACTGTCATCTTTCATTTCTAAATAAAAGATAAAACCATTGCCACTGGAACCTGACTAATAACAATTTTCAAATAAAGCCTCTTCAGAAGCATAGAAACTTGGGGCAGTTGATGTTTAATTTTTCCACCAGACGGCATGGAACAAGCAAAAAGTCTTATCAAAGCAATAAAATAAAGAATATACGTTGAATAGATTACCTTCTTTTTCGAGAATAGAAATGTATATACAAGCGGGCGATATGGGGTCAAACATTAACAAGCCGCTCTGCGGAGCGGCTTGTTAAATGCTTAATTTTATCTATGTTATAATTTTACTTACATGGCCACAACGCCAAAGCTGCCGTAATTTTCGGTTTTGTTGCTGGTGTTGTCACTGGCTTGGTTAAAAGTGACCCATGCTTCTTTTGTGGAACGGAATTCCATGGTGAAATTCATAACAGTCTTTGTGTCAACTTTGGGAGTCCCGGGTGTATGGCTCTCATTTCTCATAAAGAAACGTGCAGTCCATTTGTCGCCGGTAACAACATTACCATTGGAAT
>JAHHUI010000094.1 GCA_020024055.1 Spirochaetaceae bacterium
CATTTTTATCATTTCCTGATAACTTTGAATCAAAGGAATGCTTTGCCCAAGGGGGATGAATCCTAAGGAAAAGTCGTGCCCTAAAAAGGACACGACTTGTTTTGAAAATTTCAGTTCTTCCAAACACTTAGCCATTGATAGAATTTCCCGAAACAGTTTCACGCATCAGGCATTCTTTTGCCAGATCTTCATCATTGACCATATCAGGATGAGGTGTTGCCTTGAAGCTGATGGGCACCTCCATCACAGAGTCACTGTCATTAGAGCTTTTGAAAGACAAATTTTGTTCGCCTTCAAAGGCAACATAGGGGAATTCCCATACACGAGTGATGATAGAACCATCGTCAGCTTCACGTTTATTTGTCAGGCGCAGGGCATAATGACTGCTCACGCCTCCTGAACCGCGTGTCAGTCGCCAGGACTTTGCAGATTTCACTGTATAAGTAATAGTTGTCTCTTTGCTGTCATCGATCGAATTTAGGAAAATAACTGTCCAGAGATCATTAATATCTTCAACAAGATAATCAGTACCCAGAACCAAATCCACGCCTTCTTGGCTTATGGTAATATTTGTGGGCATAGAGCCATCTGCATTCCAGGCACCAAAAATCCAATAGCCCTCTAATGTCCCCGGGCCGGCGGTTTCTGTATAGGTTTTTGCTGCCTCGGTGATAGGGAAAACATGCACCTGGCCTTTAAGGATTTTGCTCAATGTGGGCAAATGTCTTTCCAGCAGATTGCCGGCAATACTATAGCTGACATTAGTTTTCCCTGTCAGGGGAACAGTGCCGTTATCAGCCTGAATTTCTATATTTGTGCTATTGGGTGTGGCCGAAAAGCCACGGCCCAGCCCTAAATCTGTGAAATCCTCTAACACAAAAGTATATTTGCCGTCTTCTTCGATAAATCGTACAGTTTCGGCGATTTCAATTTTCACAGATCCTAAAACGGCGCTGTTAGGATGCCGCATCGTTGACTGATCCATAAATACTCCTTATTTCTGATAAGTTTACTTGCAGGCAGATTTTCCATTGACCCATAATAAAAAAATCATTCTCACTGCGCTGCAAATTGCTGTAAGAGGCTTGTTGTTCAAGAACCTGGCTGTACAGCATGGATTTTACCCCCGAAGATAATACTCCTCCGCGAGGCTGCTGAAATAATTCAGACATTTTGATAAAACAATCTGTTGTGTTACTAATAGCGTTGACGCTCGATGGGCTTTTACTTCTGGCCTGAATCAGCAGGGAAAAGTAAATCTGGCCTGTACTATCTATTTGTGGATTAGGCAATGGAGTCACCAGTAAATGAAAACGTTCACTGTTGCCACGGGAAGGATAAATCATGACTTCATATTGTGTCTTTTCTTTTAGATATGCAGCTAAATCTGCCCACATATCATAATAATTGTGTTTCATGAATTTCTCCTTTTTCCCCGAGCAACCTCTGCACTGCATACAGCAGCCAGACCAATGGACCCTGCTTGTTTTTGAAAATTGCCATAGCTGTTTTTTATCAGATCACATGCTTTTTCATAGTATACGGCGTCTGATTCATGATCACCGTTATATTGGTATAGCCAAGATACAGCTATGAGCAGACAAATTTCTTCATCTACGGGGCGATGGTAGGTATTCACTCCTAAAACCTGGTAAAGGGCATGCTGCCTGGCCTGTGCGCAAGCCAGACAGTGTTCTGCCACATGTGCATCCCCGCCAGTCAATTCTTCTAAAAGTTTTTTACTAATGAAATTGGTCAAGTGATCTACGGTAATAGTTTTAAGACCTGCGGGTGATTTTTTCATTGAATTCTCCTATTTATAAGACCTTTGCTTTACACATAGCCTGAATTACCGGAGCGGGGAATGGTTTGCTTTGCCCAAAGAGCTTAATTCCATTCAGGTCGGGGCTTTCAAATTGAGAGACCACAAAAGGCAAGGCGCCAAATTGATTCTGAATATCTTCTGTTGCACAGTAAATCATTTTGTGATCTGCACTTAAATCGATGGCAATAATGTTGCCAGCTGCCAGAGCGCTCTTGGTTGTGTTGTCTGTATAGTCAAAATAAGTAGTTGACAAGCTCTTGATACGATGGCCGCCAAAGATAAGATCCTGCGTAGCAGGATCAAAGCTGCCCAGATTTGTTCCATTGGCTATTTTTGTCAGGGCCTCATAGAGAAACTGACGTACATTAGGAGCAACCAGGAAAGCAATCTCATTCCCAAAGCCCTGGGCACGGATGACATCTGCCATCTGCTCTAAATCCTGAATAATTTTTCCCAGACTGGTGGCATCTGTCCATTTGGTTAATTTAACTTCTGTTAATGAGCCCAAACTAATAGGAACAAGGCTCACACCGCTCATGCTTTCCATTGGATATTCATATGAGCCATTGAGAGCCAGAGCAGCCATAGCTTCACTCGTGCGCCGACAGGCCTGACGCAGCAGGTCGATTTTACCTGCCAGGAAAGAACTTTTATCAATGCCCGTCATTGCATGAAAGTCAACCATCTCTCTAGCGCTGACAAATAAAGAAGGGCGAACCGGTTTGGGTTCAAACATATCAAGATGCTCAGACCCATTCATAGAATAAGCCTGGGTTCCTCTTTCACTTAAAGGAATGTTATTGGCTGGTGTGCTTAGCTGATTCAGGCTGACATAGGGGAAAGGATGATTGACGCAGTGTTTGTAAATATTATCAATCACGGGAGTATGCAGCGCCGGTAAATTATTCAGCGTGTCAACCAGAAATTCTCTTGTTAAAAAAGTTTTAAAAGACATAAATTCTCCTTGTACTTAAAAGGGATAAATCCCGCTTTTAATCAGGCAAATCACTTCCTGCGGTGTCAAAGCTTGTCCTTTTACAGTTTCCAGGGTGCGTCGATTAGCAGCGCCGTGGATAAGAACATTACCGTGATCTCCTTCATTTCTATGAAAATCTCTGGTCAAAACACCAAAAATTGATTTTCCATTAATTGCAACTTCCAATTCACCTGTGCTCTCTTCCACTGACAATATTGTTCCAGCAGGCAGCTGTGTTATACTGCTTTTAATCTGACAGGACATAATGATAGGGTCATGCTGGGGACCAATGACAGAACTTTCTTCCAAGTTCCATGTTCCTATATTAATTTTTGACATTTAAATTGCTCCTCCTTGTAATTTTCCTGAGACTGATGAGCTATTCTCAGGCAGATTCAGACGCCCGCCTGTAATCATTTTGGGCATGCTGTCAAAGACTTTTTTTAGAAGCTTTAACGGCTGCATATGATCGCTGAGATAAACAGACTGCTGGCTCTGAACAAGAGCATCAGCTAGCTGCAATACAGTTTCTTGAGTTTCTTTTGGAATTTTGCCTTGCATGGCGATTTCCAATGCAGCCATATCGCCGTTTAATACAGCCTGGCCCATTTTCTGAATCTGTTCATCGCGCTCTCGCAGCTCTTCTTCAAGAACTTGTATTCTTTGAGAAAGTTCTTCTACTTCTTGCTCAATTCTATTTTGGGACATGTTAGATTCCTCCTTTTTATTAAGATTTTGTTTTTCTGTGAAATACATGAGATCATTGCCCATATCGCTGGCAACAAATCCAAGTTTTTCACGAGTCAATTTTTTTAGATTTTTAATAGCAGGCGGCTCTTCACCCAGGATTGCTAAGTGATGCAGATAATATTCACCCTTAGAGTTGACATGTGCAGCGATACTCCATGCATCAAAAAATCCTTCATTAAAAGCTTTTTCTA
>JAHHUI010000095.1 GCA_020024055.1 Spirochaetaceae bacterium
TATTATAGAAAAAATTCGGGAGCAGGCGCGCAATGTCGAATAGCCCAGAGAAAAAAAAATCAAAAATCCTGCGAATTGCCATTTCTGGAAAATCCGGCTGCGGCAACACCACAGTCAGCCGTCTGGTCTCACAGAAGCTGGGCATCAAAATGGTGAATTACACCTTTCGCAACCTGGCCGAAGACGAGGGTGTGTCTTTTGAAGAAATACGCCGCCGGGCTGAACTGAATGATGAAATCGATCGCTTGGTCGATCATCGCCAGATGGAAATGGCCATGCAAGGCAGCTGCATTTTGGGCAGCCGCCTTGCCATCTGGATGCTGCATGAAGCCGATTTGCGTGTGTATCTAAATGTGAATTTAGAAGAACGGATCAGACGCATTCAAAAACGTGAAGGCGGCAATATTGAACAGCGCATGCAGGAAACAGTGGAAAGAGATCAGCTGGATCACGAGCGCTATCTGCGTATTTATGGCATTAACAATGATATGTTTTCTTTCGCAGATATTATCATCAACAGCAGCCGTCTGGAAGCAGAACAGGTGGCTAATCTAATCATTGGGGCCATTCCAAAAGAACATCTGGAAGCATTGGCCCAATACAAACCAGAGAAGAAATAAAAAAATGAGCCGCAAAGGGTTCGAACCTTTGACCCACGCCTTAAAAGGGCGTTGCTCTACCGGCTGAGCTAGCGGCCCGGTTGAAAAATCTACACTTTTTAAGGGGGAGTGCAAAACCCCCGGAAAGTAGTGGCGAAGGGACTTGAACCCCTGACCGAGCGGATATGAGCCGCTTGCTCTACCGACTGAGCTACGCCACCATAACAATCCGTCAGAGATTATGACAAATTTCGATCTATTTTGTCAAGCCATCAGCAGAATTTTTACTTCCGTGATGCAATTTTTCAGCGTTTCGAGCGATACCTGTGCACTCCATACCCGGCAACTTCATCATCATCATCGAGATCGGCTCTGATACGTTTATTATCTGGCTTCTTGACGACACGCCATCCAAATTCAGTATACAGCGCGATGGCGAAGAATACAAGGGGCACACATTCAAGCAAATTCCACCAGTCACCCTCGGGAGAAATGAGAAAAATACTGGCTAATTGATATTGAAACATTTTAATAGCAAATGCACAACACAAGCCTATGCCAAAAAAACGCGTGGATGTGGTGGCTCTGTTCCACACCGCAACAATCAAAATGACAACACCGAACATCAGTGCTGTTCTCACAGTGGCCAAAATAAAACCTAAGCCCATTGCAATACCTCTTGTAATAGTTTCTTTTCGCCGCGGCTCATTTCCAGGGGCATCACCCCCGCAAGCTGCGGCAAGGGAGGCAGGACAACCCCCCTGTGTAAAGCATATTGATACCAGGTCGCATGTTCTTTTTCTCCCAAAAGCGAAAAAAAATAACGCCCATGCACACGGCCCTTAGATTCAAAAAGATGTTTCCATCGCGAGGACATGGCAGGCAAAGTCTGCGCCAGAGACCACAGCTGCACAGCTTTCAGCAATACTCTGGACCATATTGCAGGTATCGGCAGATAAGGCCAATTTTCAGGAAAAGAATCATATTTCGTGATAATTATCCAGCATGGTTGGGAAGAAATAGGCAGCACGGGCAAAACAAAACGCGCATCGGGCATGGGCAAAGAAGGCCGCCACAGGGCATACTCAACGCCAGGAGGCTGCCAGGCTTCCCGCCATTCTTCATCAGCCACGGGCAAAGACATAAAAACGCCCACACGATGAGGCGCAAATGTTTTTTCCAAAGCATGCAGCAGGCGCTGATGCCAAATATTTGGATAAGGCATATACATTGCCTGCTCAATCACATTTTTCATCACAGAAGAATATCCGGAATATTGATGGCCCAAAACCGCCGCGCCCCGGCATAGATAAAGATCAAGATAGCGCCTGGTTTGTGTGTAAAGATGAAATGCACGCGCACGCTTTATAACAGGAAGAAGATACGCGGACTGCGCGAAAAAAGTATTCATACATACCTGCCTGGGGCAGAAGAACCAGCCCCGGAAAAAACTCCCCCGATTGGACTCGAACCAACGACCCGGTGATTAACAGTCACCTGCTCTACCGACTGAGCTACAGAGGAATATTAAAGACGCTTAATTTATAACAAATAGCCCAGTCTCATGTCAATAATTTTTGTGTGAAATTTAAAAAATACCTGATGCGCCAGTCTCTTTTTATACATCGCATGTTGACATAAAGGCATGCTTCTCGATACAGTAGAACTGTATAGAATTTTAACCGGATTAATTTTTAAGAGAGGATTCAATTTGTCTGCAAAGGAAGAAGCAATTGAAGTGGAGGGTGTGATTAAAGAAGCCCTGCCTAATACTGTATTTCAAGTAAGCCTGGATAATGGACATGTGATTCGTGCACATCTTTCGGGCAAAATGCGCAAGCATTATATTCGTATTGTTCCAGGAGATCGCGTGCGTGTGGCTCTTTCTCCTTATGACCTGACCCATGGACGGATTGTATTTCGTGAACGCTAGACATCTGAAAACATTGTTATTATCCACTCTTCTTCTCTTCTCCTGCATGGATTTTAAAGAGCAGCTGCTATTGCCTCAAATGAGCGAAGAAGAGCGCGCTATTTTAAATAAAGTGCAGAAACAGAAAGTGCGCGGCATTGTCTATCATCATGCTTCTTTAAAAGATGATGATTTAGTTGTGATTTTATCTTATCCTTCCTGGAGTAAAAATCAGGTTGAGCTCTTGGGCCTGGCGGTGCTTCAAAATGCACAGCCTATCTTCACTATGAACGAAAAAATTGATCAATTCACATTTTACATGGCAAACGGATCGAATGACCCCGAACGCAAGCATTTCATTACAGTGACGCGCGATATGTGGAAAAATCCCTCTGTTACATTAAGCAGCGGTGCCATTATGGCCTATGAAACAGCAAAAACATATTTTGTGGGCCCGCAGGTGACAGGAAATTTGTCTTTTTTAAACAATGGACAAGAAATTGTGAATCTTCCTCCGCAAAAACCTATGCCTTAACACTTAAATGATCCGATAATGAGACTTTTATTTTGATTTTAATAAAATTCAATGCTAGATTGAGTGGTAGCTATTGACATTAGCAAATAAACACAGTAGGGTAGGATGGGAATGCATTCTTTTGGACTGCCGTTTTTGTAGATGTATTCCCATAATATCCTCAAAGGAGTTGTCTATGAAAATGATTAAGGTATTAGAAGAAGCATTCAACAAACAGATTATTGCAGAGCTGGACAGTTGGTATGTGTATTTAGGGCTGGCTGCATGGTATGAATCTAAAGGCCTGCATGGATTTAGAGACTGGATGCATTTACAGGCGGAAGAAGAATTAGAGCATGCTGCACGTATCCGCGACTATTTAATGTATCGAGGCAATGAAGTTTATTATTCACCTGTTGGTGTAGATATTGCAAAATTTTCGGGTTCTTCCCCGGTGGATGGAATGAAAGAGAGCTTGAAGCATGAGCAATTCATTACAAAGTGCATTGCAAATCTTCTGGATCTCTCTCATCACCATAATGATCATGGTGCTGCCCTCTTCCTGCAATGGTTTGTTTCCGAACAGGAAGAAGAAGAGGCCAACGTACAGGATGTATTAGACCTGCTGGCAGTGGCCGGCGACAGCGGCAGTGGCTTGCTGGATATTGACAAGCGCTTAGGCAAACGAAAGAAAGAAGAAGATTAGACAGTATA
>JAHHUI010000096.1 GCA_020024055.1 Spirochaetaceae bacterium
CGAAAAATGCCATCGTAAAGAAAGACGTCCTTCGGACTTTAAATAGTTTTTAATATGAGACGAGGAGATATAAAATATGCCTAATTCCAAAGGTTCAGCCAAGCGTCATCGCCAGTCTAAAGCAGCCCGTTCGTGTAATCGCAGCGCAAAGGCCGCCGTGCGCACTGTGGTGAAGTCTGTAGAGGCAGCCATCAAAAAAACTGATAAAAATGAAGCTGTTTCTCGCATGCTTTGCGCGGTGAAGGCATTGGATACAGCCGCAAGAAAAGGATTGCTGAAGAAAAATTCCGCGGCGCGCAAAAAGTCACGCCTGCAACGTAAAATTAATCAACTGAGCTAAATTTTCATCGAATTCAGAGGTTTCAAAAAGAATGTCCACCATAGAAAATGAGCGGTCAAAATTGGATAAATTGACCAAAGCTGAAATTATTGAAGAAATTCATTCCCATCTTTTAGAACACGGTTCTTCTTTGCATAAACGTGAAATTCTGAGTGTTATTGAACTTTTCTTTCATCAGATTAAAAGCGCAATGACCAGCAAACGCGTGGTAGAGCTGCGTGGGTTTGGCACATTTGAAATTAAGCTGCGCAAAGGCCGCGAAAAAGCGCGCAACCCCCGCACAGGGGAAACTTTGCCGGTGGAAACACATCATGTGGCCACATTCCGCCCAGGAAAAGAACTGAAAAAATCTGTTTGGTCAGTACGTTAAACTTTATTTATCCGTTTCTATAACAGGGTATCCGGGGGTAATTTCCAAAACAACAATCTCGGGCTTCACCCCCAACCGAATAGGCGCGCGGGAGAAGCCCACACCTCGGGATACCACAGAAATTACCCCTGTCTGTTTCGTGGAAATACCCCCCGCATTAATAAAAAGCCATTGATAGATCTGATTCAGCGGAAAGAACTGGCCCCCATGCGTATGCCCGCTGATAATCAGCCTTTCTCCATATGTGGCATGCCTGTCCAGCTCAGAGGGCTGATGATCCAGGTAAATGATTAGTTTCTCGCCCTTCTCATGATATTTCCAATATTTTAAATCTTTGCGCGCTGGGCGTTTTGTTTTCTCGTCACGCCCAATCAGTGTCACCCCATTGGGCAGAGTCACTTGTTCATCTTCCAGCAGGCGAATATTATATTTGCGATAGAATTTATGTGCCGCCTCGCGCGTGAAATTCCATTGCAAATCATTATTTCCCGTGACAGCATACACCCCTAAAGGCGCCTGCAATTCATCTAGCTTTGCCAATACAGGCAAATCCTGTATCACCCTCTGTGGGGCATCAATATTATCACCCAGCAATAAGATCAGATCCGGCTGCACGCTCATCGCCTCGGTCACCGCCTGCGTCGTGATGAGCTCCGATGTATACTTTCTCAGATGCAAATCAGCAATCACAGCAATGCGAAAAGGCAAAAAATCCCTGCCCATACTGATTTTATATGTCACAATCTGCGGCCGGCTATAGGCATAGATCACAGAAATCACCGTTGTGCATGCCGAAAGAACTATCACCAAAACCGTGCAGATAAAATTATGCCATGAGCCGCGATCTTTCATCTCCGGCCAGAAAACAACCATGAAATAACGCAGTATTGTAAAGACCATCATATACAAAACCGTGTATATACAAAAACCCAGCAAAATCTGAACAATTAAGCTGAGCCCCAGGGTCAATTCACTGCCATTCCATACCAGAAAATCCTCAATATACTGATAATAGAAGAAGAAAAAACAAGCGGCGATAAAAAAAATGCGCAGGAATAATGATTTTTTCCACCAATAAAACACAGTGACCAGCAAACAGGCACATAGAAAAAGAACAAAACCAATAATTGCGTAGTCCAAACTTTTAACCGCCTGTGTTCAATGTTTTTTGTATAATGCGTTTCAGCTGCAATTCATGCCATTGTAATTCATCAATCTCGCCCGGCGCCCCTTCCAATGGGGCCACACCTTGGGTATTTTTGGGAAAGGCAATTACTTCGCGTATGGTCTGCTGTCCACACATCAGCATCACCAGGCGATCCAGGCCCGGCGCAATGCCTCCATGCGGCGGAGCACCATATTGAAATGATTCTAATAAAAAGCCGAATCGATCCTGGGCGGCCTCTTCCGAATATCCCACAATATTGAAAACACGCTTTTGCAGCTGGGGGTCGTGAATACGGATCGAGCCGCTGGCCAGTTCATAGCCATTGAGCACTAAATCGTACAAATCACCCAGCACGGCGCCAGGGTCGCTTTCCATGGTCTCTAAAAATTCCTTTTGAGGCATGGTGAACATATGATGCGCAGCTGTCCACTCTTTGGCCTCTTCATTGAATTCGAAAAGAGGGAAATCCAGTACCCAGCAAAAGGAAAAAGTCTCTGTATCACACAGGCCTTTTTCCTGACCATATTTCTGGCGAATATTGCCCAAAGCCGTACAGGTTTTTTGCCAGGGGCCAGCAGCCAGCAGCAGCACATCGCCTTCTTGAAGACCCAGTTTTTTCAGTTCATCCAAATGCGTGGTAAAGAATTTAGAGGCCCCGCCCTCCAGACCTTGCGCTGTATACTTCATCCAGGCCAGGCCGCTCAGGCCCGCTTTTTTCGCCATATCCTCCAATTCAGAGGCCTTTTTACGACTGAAATCATCAGCCTCGCCGCTCAAAATCAATCCCTTGGCGGCATACCCTTCCTGCGCCAGGGCCTGTTTCATCACATCAAAATCACTCTTCTGCACTAAATCTGCCACATTAAAGAGCTTCATTTCAAAGCGCAGATCTGGCTTGTCCAGGCCATAAGTATTCATCGCCTCGTGATACGACAGGCGCACAAAGGGCACAGGCAAATCGATATTTTTCACCTCTTTAAAAATATGGCGCATCAAGCCTTCTGTCATGTCCAGCACATCTTCGCGATCGACAAAGCTCATTTCAATATCAATCTGTGTGAATTCAGGCTGACGATCGCCTCTGGGATCTTCATCACGGAAACAGCGTGCAATCTGGAAATATTTTTCCATGCCGCTGGCCATGAGAATTTGTTTATACAATTGAGGACTTTGCGGCAGGGCGAAAAACTGCCCGGGATAAATACGCGAGGGCACCACAAAGTCACGCGCGCCCTCGGGCGTGCTGCGGATGAGTATAGGGGTTTCTATTTCCCAAAATCCTAAATTATCCAGATAATTGCGTACCGCCATTGTCACTTGATGCCGCAGTTGAATATTATGCTGCATCGCCCCCGAACGCAGGTCTAAATAACGATATTTCAGGCGTAGATCTTCTTTGGCTTTTGTAGTCTCGTCTTCAATCACAAAAGGCGGCGTCTCGCTGATGCCCAATACCTGGCATTCTTCAATATGCACTTCAATCTTGCCGCTGGCCATGCGCTCATTGCGCATCTGCTGCGGTCGCAGGACCACCTTGCCGCGCACGGCAATGCAGTATTCACTTTTTAAGGCACGCACCTGTGCAAATAATTTCTCATCGCTGCCTTCAGGCACCACGCATTGCACCAAACCACTGCGATCACGCAGATTCACAAAAATAAACGGCCCATGATCGCGCAATCGATGCACCCAGCCGTTGAGCACAACTTCTTTCCCCTCACAGGCAGTATTTAATCTATTCACAGCATGTGTTCGTTTTAAAAAGCTCATGCTTTTTTCTTCGGCGCATCCGGGCATAGAATTGCCACGGCAGCAT
>JAHHUI010000097.1 GCA_020024055.1 Spirochaetaceae bacterium
GTATCTCCACTCTTACGACTTGTCACTCAAAGAAGTTCATGAGGAAGTAGAAGCAACTGTTCGTAATCGACTTCGTGGGAGCTAGCACCATATGTCTGAAAAAGAAAGCATCAATCAAGACCAATTAAAAGAATATCTAACCACTTTCGATAAAAAGGGCGAAGGCTCTTCCCTGGAAGGTATCGTTGTCCAGATTGACAAAGACTTTGTCTATTTAGATGTGGGAATGAAGTCGGAAGGACGTGTGCCTTTAAGTGATTTTGACACTGTTCCCAGCCTGGGCGATGTGGTGACATGTATTCTGCTGAATGAAGAAGGCCGCAATGGCGAGGTTGTCGTCTCTAAGCGCCGCGCTGATTCTAAGATTCTCATTAAAACTTTGACAACAGCCTTTGAAGAAAAAAAACCTGTGGAAGGCAAAATTGCAAAAATTGTCAAAGGTGGATATGAAGTGGACCTGGGTGCGGGCATCATGGCTTTTCTTCCCCTTTCTCGTGCCGATCTGCATCGCGTGGAAGAGCCAGCCTCGTTGGTGGGCAAAACTTCTTTATTTTTCATAGAAAGACTCTATGAACGCAATAAGATCAATCCCCTGGTGAACAGAAAAGATTATTTACAGCAGCATGCCGATGCCGCACGTGAGCAATTTTTCCAGAATGCCCAAGTGGGAGACATTGTCGAGGGCACAGTGAAAAGCTTTGCCAGCTTTGGTGCCTTTATCGACCTGGGCGGCTTTGACGGGCTGCTGCACCTGAATGACATGAGCTGGGGCCATGCCACACGCCCCAAGGACTATGCAAAAAAGGATCAAAAGCTTCAGCTGAAAATTGTGCGCCTGGACCCTGAAAACAAAAAGATTAATCTGGGCCTTAAATATTTCCAGGAAGACCCATGGGTGGGCTTTGAAAAGCGCTATCATGTGGATGATATTGTGGAAGGACGCGTGACCAAATTAACCGACTTTGGTGCCTTTGTGGAAATTGAAGAGGGCATTGAAGGTTTGGTGCATGTGTCTGAGCTTTCCTGGATCAAGCGTGTGAAGCACCCTAAAGAGGTGCTGTCCATCGGGGAAAAAGTAAAAGTATGTGTTTTGGGATATGATACCAGCGAAGAGCGCGTGTCTTTGGGCCTGAAACAAACAATGGAAAACCCATGGGATCAAATTGCACAGAAATACCCCGTGGGCCAAAAAATTACCAAAAAAGTGAAAAAAATTACCCCGGCCGGGTTATTCATTGAATTGGAAGAAGGCGTAGACGGATTTTTGCATGCGGATGATCTTTCCTGGGGCAAACGCACGCAAAGCCTGGCTTCTATGTTTTCTGTGGGCGATGATGTGGAAGTGGTGATCACGGAAATTTCCCCCGAGCAGCATCGCATTTCCCTGGGCATGAAGCAGCTGCAGCAGAACCCGTGGGAAGAAATGCTCTCCTTGCATCATCGCGGCGAGGCCGTGGAAGCCGAGGTGGTGGGCAAAACTAATTTTGGGGTTTTTGTGCGTGTGCCCAATGGCCTGGAAGGCCTGATTCATAAAACCAATCTGGCCAATACGCAGAATGCAGAGCTGGATTCCATCCTGGAAAATATCGCTATTGGCAGCAAAATCACTGCCACAGTCATCACCGTGGCCGAAGACAAAAGGCGCCTGGCATTATCCGTCAGAGATCATGTGATTAAACAGCAAAATCTTGAAATGGGCCAGTATTTAAGCAAGAATAATTTTGAAGATTCAAAATATACCCTGGCAGATATCATGAAGAAAATGTAATTCATGATGCCTAATCCATTCAAAATGAGGTTTATTTAATTAATGAGCAGCTCTGAGAAAAAATCTATTCAATTAATTCATTGGCCTTTTATCATCTTAATTGTTTGTCTGGTGGTGTTGGCCCTGGGCGGCCTATATGCTTTTTTCAGAGAGAAAAGCTATACAAAATATCTGAATAAGCTGTACAGCGTGCAGAAAGAAGCCGACACCTGGCTTGCAGACTATAAAAGCGCTAAAGAGTCTGAAGATGAATCGAATATGCAAGAGCTTGCCGCACAAAGTGACGAAATTCTCGCACGACTGGACACATTAGAGGGTAAATTTTTTCCTTATATCACGCAAAGCGCTTTATTCAACAAAGCCTTGATCTATTATGAACAAGGAGAAAATGCCGCCTCGGCAGAGATCTTTGCCAAAATATTCCATCGTTATGGCCATGCATTGCTGGGTGTGAAAGCAGGATTGAATGCCGCTGCCGCCTATGAAAACGCCGGAGAAACAGAACAAGCACTGAACCTGTATAAAAAAGTTGCCAAAGTAAAAAAAGTGCCGAAATTGTGGGAAGAGGCTAGCTTTCATGCCGCCCGCATGATGGAAAATAAAGACATTGTTCTTGCCATCGAGCTGTATAGAAAACTGATTAATAAGCTTGAGGATGGTAATTTTTGGCGTACCCTTGCGGAAAACAGACTTCTCTCTCTGGAAATACAGCAGTAATCTGCATTTGCCTTTTTGTCCTCTTTCTTTTCATCGGCTGCGGCCTTCCCGCCCCGGGGGATGTTGCCGACCCACCTTTCAATGTTAATGACGAAGGCTTTCGTGTCACATTCAATATACGCAACAGCCATGCCTTGGCTATTTACTATCGCTTTATTTCCTCGGGCAGTACGGTGGAACAAAATTTCGGCAATATCACGACCAATGGTGAAAGCACACTGAGCAGCCGCGGCTATCAAAGAAATAATGATCTGGATGTGTATGTTTGGGTGCCTACGGGGCCTGTGGTCGATCCAGTCACTGTTGTCTTGGAATATGCCAGCCTGAATACTCAGGCCAAGCTCACTATCAAAGATTCTGCAGGAACTATTATGGTTCAAGACAAAATATTGCTGCGCAACAGCAAATTGACAGCACCAAATGTAGGGTTTTCCAGCCCTATGACAGCCTATAAAGATACAGGCGCGGTGACATCGAGCCCTGTGGATGTTGCTCTAGCAGCGATCAGTTATAAACTGAACCCCGCTATCATACGACTTACACCTTCTGTGCCGCAGTTTTTGGGCTATATGCGTGGATTACAAATTAACTGAATAAAGGCGAAAGATCGATTTTATCGCCGATTTTCACACCCAGTTTTTTGAAAAGCCCCTGCTTAACTTCCAGGGCATAACGAAAGGGAAAACGACTGGTGACAGACTGCAAATCATGCGGCTGTAAATCATATATCTCACGTATCACGCCTTCATAGTCAATATAGGCAACAGAAAGCGGGACATAAGTATTCTTCATCCAAAATCCGCGAATTTCATCTGTGGGAAATACAAATAGCATTCCCTTGTGCGCCGGCAGATGGCGCCGAAACATCAGGCCTCTTTGGGTTTTTTCGGGCGTGTCGGCAATTTCCACGCACAGATTCTGTCTCCCTAGCTGAATCGTGATGGCACGATTGCCCGCATGAGAAGAAATAAGCGGCATCAAAGCAAAAATAAATA
>JAHHUI010000098.1 GCA_020024055.1 Spirochaetaceae bacterium
CGGTTATCTTTAAAAAAATTTATACTTGGAACTGTTTTAAAATCGGATATAAGCAGGAACTTTATTTTTTTTAATTCATCCCAGGTGAAACCTAATTGCAAGCCACGCAGAAAGAATGGTATGCTAAAAATACGCAAAACGGTTAAGAGTGCAATGAAAATGAGGACACCGGCGACAGTATAGATCATACGTATACATATTATAGAGTATTTTTCTGCATAAATTCAAGCTAAAGAAGAACCTAGGGCTCTTGTGAAGATTCTGTGAAATATTTCATAATAGACTCTATGAGTTTGTATAAAAAAGTGACCATTGGGAATGTGACAACAAACGGAAATTTGTTTGTGGCCCCGCTGGCTGGATATACTGATGCGGCCTTTCGGCATATTTGCCTGGCCCAGGGGGCCGATCTGGCCTTCAGTGAAATGGTCTCCTGTGAGGGCCTGTGGCGCGAAAATGAGAGCACAAGAATTTTGACCAGGCGTGCAGCAGGGGAAGAGATTCTCGCTTTACAGCTTTTTGGCGGCAATGTTGAGGCTGTACAAAAATCGGTGCCTGTGGCTATGAAAGCTAATCCGCAGATTCTTGATTTTAACTGTGGCTGCCCCGCGCCCAAAGTGCATCGTTCTCATTCGGGTTCTGCTTTGCTGCAAGACCCTGTTTTGTTCCACAGCCTGCTGAAAACTCTGCGCCAGGAAGCCCCGTCTCATGTGGCTGTGACAGTGAAGATCCGCAGCGGCTGGGATTCAGAGAAGATCAATTATCCCCTGATTGCAGAGAAGGCATTGGATGCCGGGGTGGATATGATTACATTACATCCACGCACCCGCGCACAAGGATACACAGGTTTTGCCGACTGGCAGCATTTGAAGGATTTAAAGCGTAGATTTCCCCAGACTGTGATCTGTGGCTCGGGCGATCTCTTTGCCCCTGAAGATGCCAAAAGAATGCTGGAAGAAACAGGCATTGATGCAGTGATGTTTGCCCGCGGCGTGATTGGCAATCCGACTATTTTCACACAAACACGCAGCCTGCTGACACAAGGCAGCTATGAGCCAGTGGACAGCAAGACAAAAAAACAAATTGCTTTTAATCATTTACAGGCTATTTTTGCCATTGATCGCAGTGTGCATGCTGTGCGTGATTTTAAAAAGCATCTCATTTCTTATGCCAAGGGGATTCCTGACTGGAAACCCATGAGAGAGGCTTTTGCTCGCCTGGAAGACCCCCGGGCTGCGGTGGAGCTGTTACAAAGCGTGATATAATTTACATTTTGTCTTGGAATAAGGTATCTTCGGGCGAGGGTGCATGCTTTTCAGAGAGCCATTGATCGATCATGCGCCGGGCCAGAGAGTCTTTTTTCGGCAACAGTGGCAAATCATGGGCTGTGTACCAGCCTGCGTCAATAATTTCTTCATTGTCGCACACAATTTCTCCGCTTTGCCAATGACAGCGAAAGCCCAGCATCAGACTGTGTGGATAGGGCCAGCTTTGGCTGGACATAAAGCGTACATCACACACAAGCAGACCCACCTCTTCATAGATTTCACGGATCACTGTGTCTTCTGCCGGCTCGCCTGCTTCGCAATAGCCTGCCACCAGGCTGTATAATTTATCTGGAAAACGAATATTATGTGCCAAAAGAATTGTGTTGTCTCTTTCAATCAGTGCAAGAATCGCCGGGCTGATGGGTGTAAACACTTGCAGGCCGCAATGAGAACATAAGGTTGAGGCTGTCTTCGTATCCAGGCAAACCTTATGACCACATCGTGTGCAGAATTGATGTTGTTGTCTGAAGTAAGTGAGTTGCAGGCTACGCATCATTGCAGAAATGACATCGCGGCGCTGGATGATTTGACATAATGGCCGTGGCATCATTAAAATCCAAGACTCTGGGAAACTATTTTCTATTTCCACCGTATAAACATAATTGCCGTTTGAAAATTGCCCGATGCGCATCAGAGGTGTTTTGGGTATCAGGGAAGAATAGAGAGCTATAGTGGGTAATTGTCCTGCTTGATGTGCAAGAATCTGTCCATTATGCACGGCAATCAGCATGGCAGAATTCTCTGCTTCACCTGGGTCTATTTGCTTAAATATTGGAAGAAAAGGAATAGATAAATTAGAAATCAAGGCATTTGTGCGGCCGGACACAAAGATATATTAATGTATTCACAGACAGCTGTCAAATACTTTCTGAATTGACACAGAGCAAAAAAAGTTGATACCATGCACAGACAGGGTCGATTAGCTCAGTTGGATAGAGCGTGAGCCTCCGAAGCTCAAGGTCGCACGTTCGAATCGTGTATCGGCCATCGAATTATTTCATTAAGTCATTATAATGCAATGATTTATTTTTTAAAAATATTCAACTTTTTGATGTACTTTTTGGAATAAAAATGAGAAATTTCATCTCTGGGGAAAGTAGCTTGAGAATTTAAATTGTTAATTTTTAAGTATGAGATCTAAAAGCAAATCCAGCTGACCCTTATGTTCTAATTGATTCTCTCTTGAGAGTTCGTTTTCTATTGTTTCAATGTCTTCAAGGGTTAAAGGTTTTTGTTCTTGCAGAATCATATATTTTATGGTTTGTTTTTTATAGGATTTTCCCATATCAATTATTTCTCCCTCTTAAGATATGATGATTAATATAATTCAAACAATAATACAACCCCTTTTGTTATTTTGTATATAGGACAATCAAGAAAAGTCTTTGGGGTTTCCCATGCCCCAGCGTTTTTTAATAGCGAAACCGGCAGCCAGAATGCAGTAGCTTAGGCTAATTTCCAAACCCCAGCGCAGAATATTTCGCCCTGCAATATACAAAGTTCTCCAGTTTAGGATGTTGTCTTCAAATACATCTAAGATTTGTTTTTTATAATTGGCAATGCGCACAATATCGTAAAATGGAATAGTATATTCTGTCCATTTTATAAGTGTTAAAAAAAATAAACAGAAAGCAATCACAATACCCAAAAGCCCCGGCCCTAAAATACTGAAATAATCTCTAGTGAGCCAGAAGATAAATTTTCGTGGCCATCCTCCCAGTTTTGCTTTGAAATAGGCAATGTATTGATGGATTTCATCGCGCTGATGGGCGTGATAAGGTGATTTTATTAATTCTTCATAGGTATTATGATATTGTGCTATATCTAGATTTGTTTTGTTTTTTAATAATTTATCAAGTTGTGCTTTATCAAATTTTACTTGCACATGGGTAATGA
>JAHHUI010000099.1 GCA_020024055.1 Spirochaetaceae bacterium
GAAAGCAGAAAATAACCCCACCCCGACATACAGATCCACAGCCACTTTGCCTTTTTCTTCGTTCATTGCTAGGGGAATCAATTTTTCCAGCAGACTTAGGTGATTTTGAAAAAATAAATCAGGAGAAAAAATAAATCGCCTGCCCAAAATAGTCACATCACATTGCACATCTTGATTTTCTATGAAACATTGATTTTGTGTATTGGCAAAGACATGAAAGCTACCCGGGGGATGAGTGTGTTGATATGAGGAAATGAAATGACGAATTGGTTTTGCCGCAATGGGACAGTCTTGAATAGGGATGAATTGATGGCTTTTCCTTCCTAAAAAGCCTATTTTACCCTCTTGCGCATGAAAATGAAAACGATGGCGTATTTCCGTTGTCTGTGGCGAGGGGAAAAAAATAGGTTCATTGTTGAGATGAATCTTTGCCCTGCGACAGATTTCCTGGAATAATAATTGCTTTTGGCGGCATTGTTCTTCATAAGACAGGTCTTGCCATTGGCATCCGCCGCAGATGCCAAAATGCGGACAAAATGCGGTCGTGCGATGTTCTGATGGGTGGATAATCTGTGTCACATATGCACGTGCAAAGTCTTTTTTTTCCTGGATAATTTTTGCACGCACTGTTTCGTGCGGATAGGCTCCGCTTATAAAAACCGCCTTCCCTGAAGGAAGGCGGGCAAATCCGTCGCCGCCGCTGACCAATTTGTCAACGGCAACTTCAAAAGTATTTTCAGTCACAATTATTTCATTTTTGTCAGGGCACGGGCTAAATGCGCATTGCCATCGGCGATACCCCAAAAAGGCTGTTCTAAATCACCAATATAGGTGGCCATGACTAAGGCTTCATTCATGGAAATATCATGATTCCAGGGGTCGATAAAATTCTCTGCAGCAAAGATACGAATAATATATCCGCTCCTATAGGCATCTTCCACCAGTTGGCGATTTTTGGGGTCGTCGGCATAAAATTGCTGAATCAGCTTAATTAATTCCTCAGGTGCTCTTTCCACGCTGAAGCTCATGTCCAGCTGCTGGGCATTATTGCGAAAGCGATATACGGGAGACTCGGTCATGGGAGACTGCACTGAGCGATCAATTTCAATTTCATATTCACCCAGGAATACACTTTGACCGCTTTGCAGTGTTTCCTGCAGAACAGTCACGGTGTCGGCGCTCAGCAGCACGGCGGTGAGGTAGCTGCCAATTTCTTTGCTGACATAATAGGTATCGGTTCTTTTGTAAAGAGGATCGCGCACAGTCAGCACCAGGGTGCGATACAGCGAACGCCCGAATAAACCGTTGTCATGATCGGCATAGATAGAGACTTGGCCGGCTTTACTTTTCACCAGTGGATTGTGCATGCGATCAGGGTCGATACTGCGCAGAAGATTTGCAATAGGGATTCTTCCATCAAATGAATTATAAGATGTCGTCTGCTGAGCAAAGCTCTGTGAAGCCATCATTCCAAAAACAGTACATAATAATATGGTTAATTTAAATGCCTTCTTTTTCATCTAAAAACCCCTCTTCACTCTCTCGAGTCTGATAGACAAAATCAATTTGCCTGAACTCTGTTTCTTCTAAAATGCCCTGCAGAAGATTCTGAGCATTATCCTTCACCAAGGCGAGGGTTTGCTCGTTCATTAATGAACGTCGAATCTCCGTTTCTAAAAAATTACTCAGCAATGACCAAGACTCAGGGCTGATGGCCATGCTGGGCCATCCTTCCTTTTGGGGAAGGATTTCAAGATTAAAAGCCAGTATTTCAGGTTCTGGCAAAATGACCTTTAGAGATAATCCGTTCGACCCGGTTGTGGGAAACAGCCATGCGCTCTTTCCGCTTAGATTAAAGCCCATTCGAATCTCTGCCCTTAATATTAGAAAATTTTTGCCCTCTTTGGCTAGGTCTATACCCATATTTTTTATCGTTTCATAAAAATTTTTATTCATATTTTCTGAATTATCCCGATAATGCACGGAATTTTTTAAATTGAACACGGCCCAATTCTGTGGATAGGGCTTTTTCATGAAGTCATAGGGGAATACATATTGATTGCTGATCTGCAAAGTTTCCAGCTTCTGCACATTCAATTCATTTGTTTTTTGCCAATGGGATGTGTGTTTCTGCACCTTTTGAAAAATCAGGCTTGGCATATATTTTTTGCCCAGGAAAAAGGCCCCTGCACCAGCAACCAGCAAGAGAAGGAAAATAAAAAATTGTAATAATTTTTTCACTGATGTATCTCCTTCAGTTTAATTTCTGCATAGCCCAGGGGGGCAAGAAATTCCTTGAAAAATAAATGCAGATTTGTCTGTGCAATTTGGCTGTATTCCAAGGGTAGCTGTTCTCTCAGGTTTGCGCGTTCTTTTTGAATTAAAGGCATAAAATCATCTATGCGGATTTTGCCGCTGGCGGTGAATGTTTCAATGTCGTGATTTATCACGTCAATATCAAAAATCTCTGCTGCTGGATGATAAATAGTCAATGTGCGGCCTTTGGGTTCAAGGCGTACGCCTTTGCTCATGTCTATGCCATAGCGCACGCGATAGGGCACGCCCAGCAGCATGCGATTGCGCGCAAAAGTGATGCCCAGAAACTGATGTGAATTCTCAATGGCCAGGATGCTGCGATAATGCTGTTCGAATAAAATAATGCGACCCAGCGAGGCAATATCCTGCTGGGCCTGAATGCGCATGTGTTCTTTGTCCATGGTGGCTTGATAGAGATAAACCAAACCCGCCAAAGCAAAACCTAGGCAAAGAAACAGTAATGAGCTGCCTGTCTTTCTCATTTATAAATAATCCTCAATTTTTTTGCCCGCCCACAATTCAGCACGCTTGGCTTTCACGCCTTCATCATTCAGATATTCTTCAAAGCTCATATTGCGATCAATAATGCCCCCCGGCGTAAATTCGATGATGCGATTGGCAATCGAGGAGACAAATTCATGATCATGACAATTGAAGAGTATCACTTCCGGAAATTCCATCAAGGCATCGTTCAGGGCTGTGATACTTTC